>NZ_PIZL01000036.1:0-77682 GCF_002835515.1 Vibrio sp. vnigr-6D03 | reverse complement strand
GGGGTTCGTCATCAATCTGAGCCCGAGTTTCAATACTCGGGCTTTTTGTTTCTACGAGCTTTCATTTCTACGAGCTATAACTTCTACGTGCTTTGATTGCTTAATTCTATATGACCTCAGTTATGGATAAGAAACAGCATAACTCGTTAAATTCAATGAAAACTGTACTTTATGGTATTAATGGATCTTTCGTCACGACTTCATTTGCTTTAGTTTAAACCGAAGAACGCCCTTTAATTCAAGGGACAACTAACCTAAACCTGCGACAAAGAGCAAAACCACTCGTAATTAAGCAGTGTTCATATCTTATTGGTTAGTTCTTACTACCAGAAAGCATCACCACACCCAACCAAGAAAACCATACTATTTGAGTGATGCCGAAAATGGCTGTGAGCACTTCAGCGGGATAAATCGTCAGAATACCAACAATGCCAACGAAAAAGCCCAAGAAGTTAAAAGCTTTAGAAAATTCATTGCATCTATAAGCAGCAATACTTAACAATAAAACCCATAAGCCTCCAACAACCTCGTTTCCACCACCGATACCTTCAACTATGGTGGAGATAATAGACCAAACTAAAATGGCTTGTTCTGAGTTCGTTGTTGATAATTCAAGGGCAGCAGCTAAACCTATATTTGAAATCATTCCACTGGCAATGACCAAACCCACCCATATCACCCCATAAATTGAAGCCACTTTCGATAGATTCGGAGCATTGATTTTCAAACGCTCGTGAACTGCCAGTACGAGCACAGCCAAAAGAATACCAAACAGAACATACATAACGAGGTTTACAATGGAAAAAATGGTTTGATTTTCAGAAAGAAAAGCCAATTTTTTCATCGAGTTGGCATCAACCGGAAAATCCCAATAAACGCCAAAAAATACAAAGGCTGATACATAAATAACAGCCTCAGATAATGCCGTAATTCCACCTATCTTTTGTAAGTAACTCATTATTCAACCTTTATAAGGGTTAGTAAAGTCAGGATAAAATAGTAGCTGATAGTCGATTAATTACATGCTAAATGGAAGCATAGGGCATGAATTCAAAAAACATACCGCTAGGATGCATATCTCTCTAAAACCTTAAAAAACATCTTCATTTGATACATCCAACAAATACAAAAACGCCAACCTTTTAAAAGGTTGGCGTTTCCTAATTAAGACGCTTTTTTAGGCGAATTGATTCATGGTGTTGTTTTCACCAGAGGCTTTCAGCGCTTGCTCTCCAGAGAAGTACTCTTTGTGATCGTCACCAATGTTAGAACCCGACATGTCTTGGTGTTTAACCGACGCCAACCCTTGACGGATTTCTTTACGCTGTACCTCTTTCACGTAAGCCAACATCCCTTTCTCGCCAAAGTAGTCTTTCGCTAGGTTGTCGGTAGACAATGCCGCTGTGTGGTAAGTCGGCAACGTAATCAAGTGGTGGAAAATACCCGCTTCTCTCGCTGCATCTCGTTGGAAGCTTTGGATTTTTTCATCCGCAGATACTGCGAGTTCTGAATCGTCGTACACACTGCTCATCAATTTCTCACGTTCATAGCTAGACACGTCTTTACCTTCTTCTGCCCACGCATCAAATACTTGTTGGCGGAAGTTCAACGTCCAGTTGAATGATGGGCTGTTGTTGTATACCAACTTCGCATTTGGAATCACTTCACGGATGCGGTTTACCATACCTGCGATTTGCTGAACGTGTGGTTTCTCGGTTTCAATCCAAAGCAGGTCAGCACCATTTTGCAGAGAGGTAATGCAATCCAATACCACACGGTCTTCACCTGTATTCGGTTTGAAACGAACCAAACCATTTGGTAGACGAGTCGGCTTAATGTACTTATCACCCTGCTTCAATACCATGTCGCCACTGTCTAAATCGGTGAGTGAGCTGATTTCTTCCCCATCGATGAACTCATTGTATTGGTCAGCCAAATCGCCCGCTGTTTGCGACACTGGGATTTTCTGAGTAAGACCTGCACCTAACGAATCCGTACGTGCCACAATCACACCGTCGTCGACACCCAACTCCAAGAATGCGTAGCGAACAGCATTGATCTTCGCTAGAAAGTCTTCATGCGGAACTGTTACTTTGCCATCTTGGTGACCACACTGCTTCGCATCCGATACTTGGTTTTCAATTTGGATACAGCACGCACCTGCTTCAATCATCTTTTTCGCCAGCAAGTACGTTGCTTCTTCATTACCAAAACCGGCATCGATATCTGCGACGATTGGCACGATGTGGGTTTCAAAATTATCGATTTGATTTTGGACCGCTTGCGCTTTCACTGTGTCGCCGGAGTTACGCGCACCATCTAATTCTTTGTAGAGGTGGTTAAGCTCACGAGCGTCTGCTTGTTTTAAGAAGGTGTACAGCTCTTCAATTAACATTGGTACTGTGGTTTTTTCGTGCATCGACTGATCGGGCAGAGGGCCGAACTCGGAACGAAGCGCTGCAACCATCCATCCAGAAAGGTATAGGTAACGACCACGAGTAGTTTCAAAATGCTTTTTAATGGAAATCATTTTCTGCTGACCGACAAACCCGTGCCAACAACCGAGAGACTGCGTGTAATTCTCGCTATTGTTATCATACGCTTCCATATCTTCACGCATGATTTTTGCTGTATAGCGAGCAATGTCTAAACCGGATTGAAATCGGTTTTGAAGACGCATACGTGCCACATATTCAGGGTTAATTGCCGCCCAAGTTTGTCCTTGTTGCTGGATAAGTTCGTCTGCCTTTTGGGTTTCCGTTCTGTAATTTTCCATGGTATCTCTCTTTTAATATTTTATTGTGTTCACGTTATTGGATGTTTCTAATCATTTTCTTGAATATACAACTGCTTAATTCAGTGGTACTTTGCTTGCTTTCGGTATTCATGAAGTAGCGGTTCTGTGTAGCCACTTGGCTGCGCTGCTCCTTTAAATATCAATGCTCTGGCAGCTTGATACGCGGTGCTTGATTCAATATCTGGCGTCATAGGTTTGTAGCCACTTTCGCCTTCGTTTTGGTCGTCCACCACTTTTGCCATTCGCGCTAAGATGCTCTCAACCTGTTCTTTTTTACACACTTTATGTGCTAGCCAGTTCGCAATGTGTTGGCTGGAAATACGTAGTGTTGCTCTGTCTTCCATCAAGCCTACATTGTTGATGTCTGGCACTTTCGAACACCCCACTCCCATTTCTACCCAACGAACCACGTAACCAAGGATCCCTTGAATGTTGTTTTCCAACTCTTGTTCAATATCCTTTGCAGTTAGGTTGGTTTCTTGCGGCATTAAGGCAATTTTCAGCATGTTGTTTTTGAGTGAACCTGCGTCTATTTCTAATGCTTTTTGGCATTCAAAAACATTCACTTGGTGATAATGCAATGCATGCAAAGTGGCTGCTGTTGGTGACGGCACCCAAGCTGTGGTTGCCCCAGATAATGGGTGGGCCACTTTTTGTTTCATCATCTCTGCCATTTCATCTGGCATCGCCCACATTCCTTTACCAATTTGGGCTTTTCCAGAGAAACCGCAGGCAAGACCAACCGCGACATTATTTTGCTCATAAGCAGCAATCCATGGCTGATTTTTGATCTCACCTTTTGGAAGAAAGGGACCGGCTTCCATACTGGTATGAATTTCGTCACCAGTTCGGTCCAAAAATCCCGTGTTGATGAACACCACTCTGTTTTTCGCTTGGCGAATACACTCTTTAAGATTTAATGAAGTGCGGCGTTCTTCGTCCATAATCCCGATTTTTAAAGTATTGGGAGCGAGACCTAACATGGACTCAACACGGCTAAACAGTTCACAGGAAAACGCAACCTCTTCAGGTCCGTGCATCTTGGGCTTCACTATGTAGATACTTCCTGTTCTGCTGTTCGAGACGCGACATGCGCTTGAATTCTTGATGGCAATACTGCCAATGAGAGACGTAACGATGGCATCCATGATGCCTTCCGGCACCTCGTTTCCTTCTTGGTCTGTCATCAAGTCGATACCCATAAGGTGACCAACGTTTCGAATCATGAGAAGCGAACGACCATGTAGGGTGTAGTCGTCGCCATTTCGTCCGGTGTACACTTTATCGTCACTTAACTTACGCGTTAGAGTTTTGCCATTTTTGGTAAACTCAGACTTAAGTGACCCCGTAACCAAGCCTAACCAGTTGGTGTAAGCTTCTACTTTGTCGTCGCCATCGACTGCGGCTATCGAATCTTCAAAGTCCATAATGGTCGACATTGCCGATTCAATTTGAATGTCATCAATGCCTGCTAAGTCTTGGCTACCAATGGTTCCGCAGCTGTTGATGATCATTTCAATATGGAGACCGTTGTTTCTTAAAATGATCGATGTGGGCTCTCTATCAAGATCGCTTGCTGCCACAAATTGCCCAGGGTGTTTTAAGCCCGCCTGAGTACCATCAGGGAAAAAGGCCAGCAGGTTTTTGAAGTAAACGGTGTAACTTTCAACGTCGTGGTGCGAACCTTCGTTAAGAGGGAAAACTTCGTCCAAAAAGTCTTTTGCAAACGCAATCACTTTTTTGCCACGTGCTTGATTGTATTTTTTACCTACGTTCATACCCGCGCCGTTTTGGCTAATCACATCGGTGCCATAAAGTGCATCGTACAAACTTCCCCATCTCGCGTTAGCAGCATTCAATGCAAATCGAGCGTTGCGAATCGGAACAACCAGTTGTGGTCCTGCTATTGAAGCGATTTCTTCATCTACATTTCGCGTTTCGATTTGAAAGTCCGGTCCCTCTTCCTCTAAGTAGCCAATTTCTTCTAAAAACGATTGATATTGGTTTTGAGAGAAGGAGCGATTTTCACGGTGAAATTGGTCAATCTGAGTTTGCAATTGATGTCTCTTCGCCAGTAGTGCTTGATTTCGAGGCGTAAGATCGCTGACTAAACGTGCCACATTTTCCCAAAACTCATTAGGTTCCAAATCGGTTAATGGCAGTACTTCCTGATTGATGAACTCATAGAAGCCTTGATGAAAATGACATTCCTTTGTTTTCGGTAGACTCATCGCTTCATTCCTCGTGAAATTCTTGGTCTGTATATTCATTGATTCCCTTAGGGAAAGTGTTGATTAAGTGAGCAGCTTCTCCTTTTGAATCATTTCTGCTCGCTTATTGTTCGCTACACATTCACTTTAACTAAATATTTACTAAAATTTCACAAAGAAAATTTCACAATGTAAATTTTACAACTATGAAAAATACAAAAAGTCTATTTAGACAATCCCATTTTTTGGGCACAAAAATCCGTAACCTACGGAAAAGAAACAACTTAACGCTGGAAGATCTGTCATCACGCTGTGTAAAACTGGACCCTGAATCCGCCCCTTCTGTCTCGTATTTGTCGATGATAGAGCGAGGAAAACGGGTACCGAGTGAAGATATGCTGGAAGTTATCGCGTCTGTTTTTCAGAAAAATGTTCAATGGTTTCTGGATGATGCGCACGATCAAAAAGAGATCGTGCCAGAGAAAGGAAGCCGTGGCGGTATTCGGGGGATGGCGCTGGAGCCCAGTTTTCTTTTCTCTAATGAGATTCTGCAAATTGCTATTCCTGAGATGCTCTCTCAGACAGGAACAACAGGTCGGCAGTTTGCGCATCTTCTGATACGTGCTCACCAAGAGCATCACCAAAACCACTTCCCTGATCTGGAACGTGCAGCAGAAGAAATCGGTAAAAAGCGAATGCCACTGAGTGTGGAAGATTTGCTCGAAATCTGTGAAAACGTCGGTTTGAAGATCAAATGGTTTGAAAAATCCACGCAAAGCAGCGTCAGCTCTAATGGCATAGAAGTTCATCGTGTTCTTCGCTCTTACTTTGAAGCGCCGGCTACCTTACATTTGAATAAGTCTTTGAAAAAAGACTCTATTCGCCTTAAATACGATTTAGCGGTCAACATTGGGCATATGGTTCTGCATGATGGAGATGGTGAGAAAAGTATGGTCGTTGCCGACAGCAACCCGAGCTATGAGGTTCGCGATGAATCTAAGTCTGGTGGATCTGTTGAATTGGATTCCACCAAGATTCTCCATGCTTGGCGAGATTTCGAGTGCTCATTCTTTGCTGGTGCTCTACTCTGCCCACGGGTTCCTTTCCGTCAGCTACTCGATAGAAATGGCTATGAGATCGACGTTTGTAAACAAGCTGGCGTATCTGAATCCATTGCAATGCGACGTATGACAGCGGTTTCTCCCTACCCACACTGGCATTATTTCGATGCATATAATCCGGGTAAACTCAAAGCGGTCTATCGCGGGAACGGCATTCCCCTTCCATGGGGAAATATGCGGATGGTGGAAGATCCCTGTCAGCACTGGTCGGTATTTCGAATGGTGTCGAATGATGACAAGCTGAATGATGATAAAACCGTTGCGCAAATTTCCATTCTTTACCAAAACGACGTCCCACACATTTACTGCTGTGAATCGAAGAAAGTCATGGATTTAGCAGGAAATCCACACGTTTTGTGTACTGGTGTGGATCTCAACCCTGCAATTGATGCGCAGGGACATGATTCTGTTGCCGTCGCTAATCTCTTAAAGGATGCATGCGTTCAAAATGGTGGTACGGCAATCATTCCGCTTAAAGTTCGAAAATTGCTAATGACTGTGGCGCGGATCCTTAACATCAACTGGGTAGAGCGTGGAATAGATAATCGGGCTCGCTTGATTTGTTCTCGCGGTGCTGTTTGCCCTCGTGTACCTAAGTGCTATTCCGATTTGGAGCCAGTTTCAGGAGCCTAAGCTAATCATTTCAAAAAGCTCTATGTTTCAATTAGATCGGTGTTTCGAGAAGCTCAATGTTTCAACTAGCTAGAAACAAGAAAAGCGCCATTCAATTTGGCGCTTTTCTTTTATCTCAAAGACCAAATACAGTCTTATCAAATCTTATGTTTGTTGGGCTCTGACAACCTTCAGCTTTATTAACGCCATGCTTTGTGAATATTAGGCTTTGTTAGCGCTCGGCTTAGGCTTGTGTCTGCGCTGAGGCTTTCTTGCTGGCTTCTCAGATGTGCCTTTGTTCTCGTTCGAATTGCGATTACTTCTTCCCTGTCTAGGCTTTTGTTCGTCAGAGTTAAAACGTCTTTTCTGATTGCCTTGCTTCTGGTTCTTGTTGGAAGAATTAGAGTTGGACTTGCCTTCTTCATTCTGCCCACCAAAGCTTTTGTTTTTCTTTGGCTTCTTCGGCTTGATCGGGCGAGTATCAAGTTTAGAAGCAGGAAGTGGATGAACAGGTACATAACCTTCTAGCGTTTCTCGCGGAATCAGCTTCTGGATTAAGCGTTCAATGGCAAACAGCTCTTTGGCTTCATCGGCACAAACGAGTGAATATGCTTTACCCGACTCGCCTGCACGACCAGTACGACCAATTCGGTGCACGTAATCTTCTGGAACATGAGGCAGATCGAAATTAACAACTTGTGGCAGTTGAGGAATATCCAAGCCACGCGCAGCAATATCAGTCGCAACAAGCACTTTTATTTGTCCTGTTTTGAAATGCTCTAAAGCTTTGATACGAGCACCTTGGCTTTTATTACCATGAATAGCCGAAGAAGAGATTTTCTCTGCTTCTAGGAAACGACTGAGCCTATTCGCACCGTGTTTTGTTTTTGAAAACACAAGTACCTGCTTCCAATCGTTATCTTTAATCAATTGAGCGAGAACTGATGGCTTCTTCTTTTTGTCTACGGAGTACAGGTACTGTTCTACCGTTTTGGCTGTGGCATTGGGAGGGCTTACAGAAATTTGTTCTGGGTTCTTGACTAAACCTTTTGCTAACTGGCGAATGTCGTCAGAAAACGTCGCTGAAAACAGTAAGTTCTGGCGCTGCGTAGGCAGGAAGGACAAGATTTTTTTAATGTCTCGAATAAAGCCCATATCCAGCATACGGTCGGCTTCATCTAAAACTAACACTTCCAACTGAGAAAACTTAACCGCATTTTGTTGATAAAGATCCAACAACCTTCCCGGTGTTGCCACCAAAACATCGGAACCTTTACGCAACTTCATCATTTGAGGGTTAATTTTCACACCGCCAAAAACAACATTAGAGGTTAAAGGCAGGTACTTACCGTATTTTACAACGCTACCATTCACCTGTGCAGCCAACTCACGAGTCGGAGTCAGCACAAGTGCACGTACATTGTTTGCTTTAACTTTAGGTCCTTTTGCAAGGCGCTCTAGGATTGGAAGTGTGAAACCAGCAGTTTTTCCCGTTCCCGTTTGGGCAGCAGCCATAACATCTTTTCCTTTGATGACTGCTGGTATCGCTTTAGCTTGAATTGGTGAGGGAGTTTCGTACCCCTGCTCTTCAATCGCTTTCATGATTTCAGCAGATAAACCCAAAGAGGAAAAACTCATATTAAAAAATCTCATTTTATGAAGTAGCGCACAGGCGCTAAAAAGGGCGCCATTCTCCTTGTTTTCAACGGTTAAAGCAACTAACGATTGTATGAATCATACATTCATCTTCTATTCATAGATCTTTCCTTAATATGAACTCTCTCATTAAGAAGCATAAGGAACACCATGAAACGAATTTTACTATCAATCGCATCAGTTATTGTTGGGCTTGTTACGTTGTTTACTGGTCTGTTCATGGCGGTTTTCATCGGCATTGCAGCAGTAATTATGGGAAAAAGATTAGAACGAAAAATGGAAAAAGACGGCTTTCATACATACGGTTCAAATACTCGCCGCAGTGCCACTATAGAAGGAGATTATGATGACATTACAAGTAAGTAAAAGAGAGCGCATTAAGCAAGCTTTAAGAAAGCGTAGCGTGTTTGCTTTTTACTTGGCAGCGTTCGCGACAGCTTTGGTATTAACTTACCCTGAAGCAGATCACAAAAAACAAGATCCTAATATGGCAACACAGCAACAAATCCAGCTTCAACCCGTAAATTTTGAGTTCGACGAATTCATTGCCCGCAATGAAGGTCAGATTTTCTCCATCTAAGGCGGCAAGGCGTAATTGCCGCCAATTAGATCACACTTTTCTATGTAATTAACACCAAAATTCCACACCTTCCGTGATGCCAAACGTTTACGTCGCGAATTAAGCGAATCATAAGTAAACAAATTGTTTCAAAATTCACTCATAGCATTTGTCTTTTTAGGTGTTTTAAACCATTAAGTATCCATTATAGCGTTCTTAGCACCATCATTAATTTTACTAGCAGAATAAGCATCTCAACTTTACAATCCTCACGCATAAATATAACAAACACCCTACATAAAAATATAATCCCTAACCCAGCTTATGATTGAGCCGTGAGGCTGTATCTAAGCTATAAAACGTGAAAAGGTCTAAAGTAAAGATGAGTCCAGAAAAATACCTTCTAGACTGGCAAACAAGCCAAACCAATGCTGAATCCATATTCCCTATTCTTGGTCAGCTTTACCGACAAAAAGGCGTAGAAGTTTTGCTTTTTGGTCGCCCTCTCGTTAACGCATCGACTATTGATATCGTTAAAGCACACCGACTCGCTAGACGTTATGTCGGTAACGACCTTTCTCCGTCGCAAACTCTACCTGTTTTGCAGCGTCTAAATGAAATGTCACTATCCCCTTGCCGCATTGACGTTGGGCAACTTGCTCATGGTTACTGGCAAAACAATGAAGATGAAACAAATCTACGTGATTACTTGTCAACAGCTCTTGTCGAGCCATTAAACGGCGAACCAATGACTGAGCCTCGCGATGTCGTACTTTATGGCTTTGGTCGTATTGGTCGTCTGCTTACGCGACTTTTGGTTGAGAAAAGCGGTCCGGGTTACCCACTTAGGCTTCGTGCTGTTGTTGTACGTGGTGGTAAGAAGGGTGATCTTGAAAAGCGTGCTAGCTTGCTTCGTCGTGATTCCGTTCACGGTCAGTTTAATGGCAGCATTATTATTGATGAAGAGCGCAAAGCCATTATTGCAAATGGCAATTACATTCAGTTCATCTACGCAAACAAGCCTGAAGAGGTCGATTACAGTAAATATGGTATTCAAGACTCTCTTGTTGTCGATAATACGGGTGTTTGGCGCGACACGGAAGGGCTTGGTCAACACGTATCTTGCAACGGTGCCTCTAAGGTACTGCTAACTGCACCTGGTAAAGGTGATATTAAAAACATCGTATTTGGTGTTAACGAAAATATGATCCTGCCAGAAGACACCATTGTTTCCGCGGCAAGTTGCACAACTAACGCCATTACACCAGTTTTAAAAGCCATTAACGATAAATACGGCGTCCACTCTGGTCATATTGAAACTGTCCATTCTTATACCAACGATCAAAACCTTATTGATAACTTCCACAAAGGTGAGCGTCGCGGTCGAAGTGCTTCACTGAATATGGTTCTTACCTCGACTGGCGCTGCAAGTGCTGTGGCAAAAGCACTCCCTGAACTCGCTGGGAAACTTTCAGGTAACTCTATTCGAGTCCCAACGCCAAACGTTTCAATGGCCGTTGCTAATTTGAACTTGGAATCAGAAGTCGACAAGGAATCGTTGAACCAATACCTCCGCGAAATGGCACTGAATTCCGCGTTGGCTGGGCAGATTGATTACACTGAGTCAACTGAAGTGGTCTCTACTGATATCGTAGGGTCACGTCACCCAAGTGTTGTTGATGGTGCAGCAACGATTGCTCAAGATAACCGCTGCGTACTTTACATTTGGTACGACAACGAATTTGGCTACAGCTGCCAAGTTGTTCACTGTATGGAACAAATGATGGGAGTTCATTACAAAACCTACCCGAGTGTTTCGTAACTTTTAGAATCTGCCTACGTAGCGCTGGTCTTTATAGATTAGCGCTATGTTTGGTAATCATATTATTTCAATAATAATAGTCCCACTTTTCCGCCCACGCTCCACTGGGCGGTTTTTTGGCTCCAAATCACTGGCTTCAAGATCATTCTCTAACTCACCTAAAAATTAGGTGTGGCAACCCTTCTAGCTCTACTCGCCTGATCTTCGTTTTGTACACTTTTGCTAGCAGTTCGGGATTCATGATTTCCTTTACGTCTCCGAACCCTTTAGACGTGCCATTTTCAAGCAACAGCACTTTATCTGCATATTGTAGGGTTCTATTTAAATCATGATTTGCCATTACTACCGTGATGCCGAGCTTTGAAATTTGTTCGATCAATTCATACAGCAGAGACTCTTGCCCTATATCTAATGGCGCTGCGGGCTCATCTAGAATCAATAACTTCCCATAAGAGTTCCATTGAGGCATTACTTGAATACACATTGCTGCTAGCCTCACACGCTGCCACTCTCCTCCAGACAAGGTGGTGGTATCTCGTACCAATTTGTCATCAATCTGTAGCTGAGAACAAAGTGTTTCCAATGGCTTACCCAAATCGGCAAGTGTGTGACTATTGGGCACGGAGAGAGACAGGAATTGAAGTACTGTCATGGTAAAAGCTGGACGTTCTTGTTGAACAAGATAGGCACGAACGGTGGCTAATTCTTCAAGTGAAAGCTGCTCAATGTTTCGGTCACCATAATGAATCTCGCCTTTATACCCAAGTAAACCTGACAAGGCAGAAAGCAATGTGCTTTTCCCACTACCATTCGGACCAATAACATGCAGCACTTCCCCTTTTTCCACTTTAAATGAAAGAGGCAGAAGTCGATTTCCTACAGACAAAGCATCAACGCAAATCATGGTTTCTTAATAGCATCCAAATGAAGAAAGGCGCACCAATCGTTGTGGTAACAACACCAAGAGGTAATTCAGCGGAGTCGAGAGAAACTCTAGCCAGTATGTCTGCAAAAACCAGCAGACCAGCACCAGCAATAGCTGACATAGGTAAAAGGTATTTGTTTTCAGTTCCAAACGCTAACCGCAGTAAATGTGGAATCACTAAACCAACGAAACTGATGATTCCTCCCAAAGCAACGGACATTCCTACCAACAAAGATACGGCGAGGATCAAGCGCCAACGTAATTGATCCACATCGACACCAAGCTGTTTAGCGTGTGTTTCCCCTACCATGAGTTTGTCGAGTTTGCTGCCTTGTAAACACAACCAGACGATAACAGGAACCATAAGCAATGTAAGTGTGTGTTGATGCCAACTGGTGCCCCCTATACTGCCCATCAACCAGTACATGAGTACGCGCATGCTCATATCGTCACTGAAATAGAATGCCCAAGTCACCACAGCACCCGATAAAATACCAAGTGCGACACCGACCAATAATAGCCTTGGTGTACTTAACTTTAGGCTTCTCGCCATACCCACAATTAAAAGCGTAAAGAGCAACGACCCTGCAATTGCAGCCAGCATCGATACTTCAGGGCTTGGCATCACGGGAAGCAGAAACAATACGACAACCATTGCCAAACTGGCACCACCGGAAATACCGAGTACACCTGGTTCTGCGAGCGAATTCCCCAGCAGTACCTGAAGACTCGCACCTGAAATCGCCAGTGCAGACCCTATCGCTAAAGCGGCAAGCAACCTAGGTAATCTTAGCTCCATAAGTAGCATTTGATTGAGTGGTTCGGAAAAGTTGAAGGGTGAAATAAGTACTTCACCGATAGAAAGGTAGCTAAAGCAGAGGACGAGCAGCAAGATCGAACTTGCAATGAAGCAATTTTTCCATCTGCGCTGCTTGTTTAGAATAAGTTGGTTAAAGTTCATATCGGTATGGTTTGTCAGCATCTCGCTACCATACCGATAAAAAACCATATTAAGCAAGTATCAATCTACATTAACCGTTACTAACTGGTCGTTTTCAAAGCAAGTTTCAGATTCAACAACCATAACAACGGCTCGTTGACCCAACGCTACTTTTGGGTTTGGAAACACAATGGCTTCACCTTGTTTCTCAGCATACAGTAATGTATCGCCATCAAACCCCAAGAGCTCACCTTTATCAAAACGCGTAAAGTTCGATACGTCGTCAGAAAAAGTGAAACTAAAATCGAGGTGGTTCTTAATGATGGTGCGGCTAACTGCATACACTTTTAAAGCGTCTGTCTTTGCTGGCATCGAATCGTTTGAAAGTAATGCGCGAAGTGAAAGATCAAATGCAGAAATTAAACCCAGATCATTACTGCCAAGCTTTGAAACTCTACCAAGCTCCATTGTTAACGCTTGCGCACCATAAAAGTGTGCTGAGTGCCAACTAAAGGTACTGGTCGGGGAATTCGAAAGCAACAGCGCTTCTATTTGCCCTGCCTCTAGAAACTCAACGATTTCTTTAGAGCGAACAGGTTGTTCGACGTAAGGGCTGACCGCAAAGGTAAAGTGCTCGGATGCGCGGATCGCGCAATGCAAATCTAGATGCCAGCGAGTAGCTTGCTCGGTACCTTCAAAAAATGATTTAACGTGTGCTTTTAGTTTTCCCGCAATGTCTGTTTCGATGGTTTCTGGTCGCTCGCTTTCATCAAACAATCGATTTAAGTTTTCTGTCACAAAACGTGTGTGTTGGTTTGTCGCTTGAGGGTGCCCCAATATGAGTAAACATCTTGACGTAGGTTCAAAGCTGCCATCCACGATATCGTTCACCAATTGGTCAACTAACTCCATTGGCGCTGTTTCGTCGCCATGGATACCAGCAGAAACGATGACATTCTTACTGTCTTGAGAAAGTTGCTTGGGCTCCCAAAGAAGGACACCACGATCAACCCAATTTAAATGACCTGACGATAATGAAAGAGATTGAGGGGAAAAGCCCCCATCAAGATCCAATGTATCGTAAAGAAAAGACTGTTTGAAAAGTGAACCCTGCATTGTACAACTCCCTGTCCGGCTCAACATCTGTTGCAACAATGTTACATGCAGGATAGTAAAAAGTACACCGAACGCCTTTACTCAGCAGGCATATAATCCAAACAAAAAGATAATTTAAGATATTTATTCTAGATAATTGAATACATATTGGTAAGTTCGGCGGAGACTCACTCCGCCGAAAGTGTCTTAACTATTAATCTTCGCCAACAATGCTTCAAATTCAGAAATTTTCTGCTCGACTTGATCAATGCTCTGTTGCCAGAAGGCTTTTTCTTCCAAGTTCATGCCTAAGTGTTTTTCTACGACTTCTTCTGCTTTCATTCGACCCGTATCGCGAAGTAACGCTACGTAATCTGGGTAGAAGTGCTCACCTTTAGATTCGCGCTGTGCATAAACGCCTTTACTGAATAGGTAGCCAAATAGGTATGGGTAGTTATAAAAGTTAACTTCAGGAATACTGAAGTGGAGTTTACTTGCCCAAAAATAGGTGTCTGACTCTGGCATCACGCTGCCATACCATTCTTGCCAAGTGCTATCCATTAATGTGCACAATTCTTCTGACGACAGCTCCGCGTTTTTGCGTTTTTCGTAAAACTCACGTTCGAACTCGAAACGCACTGGAATGTTGAGCATAAAGGCAACGCAAGCAAACAACTCTTCCCACAGCATTTCCAGTTTATCTAGATCGCTTTCTGCTTGTTCCAACAACGCGTCACGGACAATGTTTTCAGCGAAGACAGATGCCGTTTCGGCAAGCGTCATTGGGTACGACGTTTCCGCAAGAGGCATATCCGTCATTACCCAGTTATGGAATGCGTGACCAAGCTCGTGTGCAAGAGTAATCAAATCTTTTTGACTGCCGCTCCACGTCATAAAGACAAGTGGAGTACGTGTACTTGCAAGCTTGGTGCAGTAAGCCCCTTGCCTCTTATTAGGCTGAGGTGCTGCATCAATCCAGCCGTTTTCAACCATAAGCTCAACAAAATCGGCCATTTCCTGAGAGACAGAAGCAAACGCGTTCTTAATAATTTCAATCGCTTCATCAAATTCGTAAACCTTGGTGACTCCGTCTGTTAAAGACGGCATTGCTGCGTGCATATTCCAAGGTGTGAGGGACTCAGATCCTCTTACAATCGCCATTAAACGAGCGGCTTTTTGCGAAATTTCTTTATTGTCTCGTGCACTACCAATCAATGCTTCGAGCGTTTTTTCTGATATGCGGCTGTCGTTCAAACTAGGCTCTAGGAAATTGGCGATTCCACGCTTCTGCGCTTCTGTATGTCTCCAACCCGCTAAAGCGTTGACGATAGAAGCGAACGTTTCTTGGTGCGTTCCCATTGCAGCCTGAATGCCACGCCATGTGGGCTCATGTTTATCAACATTACCGCTAAATAGCTCACTCGCGGCTTGCGACAAAGCCATTGTTTCTGATGAGCCATCTTTATAAGAAACATCCACTTTCAGCGTGCCGGTTAGGTTATCGTACAAACGACCCCAAGCTGTTTTTCCATCCACTTGCAGTGCTGATAACAATTGCTCTTGTTCAACAGATAATCTTTGCGACGCTTTTTCTCGCAGGCAGCGAATGGCAAAGCGCTGCGCTTTTACATCGTCACACTCATGATTGAGCACTTTTTCAACAATACTTTCTTCTGCCGTTGCCAGCTTATCTTGGTATGGGCTATATGCTTGTTGAAGGTTAGCACCGAGTTTAGTTGTACGACCGACCAATTGCTTGGCTCTACTCAGCGTTGAATCCACCGAGGCGTAGCAATTGGCGAAACTTGAAATAGTTCGGAGGGTTTTCAATACATTGGAGTAGGTAACAATGCCTTTTTGGATTTGGTTAACGAGTTGGTCACCCTCTGCAAAACCTTGTTTGGCGTGATAGTTGAGCTGGTCGATACCTTGCTCAATGGTGTGAATGTCCTTTTCAATTCTGGCGTCATTGAGATTTTGATATGCGACACTGAGATCCCAGCTTGGAGCTGTCATTTTTTATTTCCTTATAGTAACGCCAACGCTCCTCACTTTTACGAAAACTTGCTCTGCTTTGCAAAGCTCTATATGGGTAACAGAGGCATTAGCGATTGATAATGTAGAGTAAAGTGCAGGGTTGCGCCAATCTAAACCCAGAACGCTGGCTAGTATAATTCTGATTACACCACCATGCGTAACAACAAGGGTATCTTGCTGACAAGTTTGAGTTAATGATCGCCATTTAGATTCAACTCGTTGATGAAATTCTTCTAATGTTTCGGCGTTAGGTAATGGATGACCAGCAGGATCACGCCAAAAATCATCGAGAAGATGCCATTTAGATTCTATTGCATTAAATGGTTTGCCATCTAAATCGCCAAAAAACATTTCTTTGAAGGCTTCTGAAATTTCAACACTTGCTGACGGTTGAGCGCTATCTTTGACCGTCGAGTCTTTCCCTGACGATATGAGTTTAGCTAAATTCAAACAACGAGATAATGGTGATGAAATGATAGAATTAAAAGTACCGATTTCCGATACCAAATCTGAAGCTATTTGAGACTGTGTTGTTTCTGGCACTTTTGCATCGGTCCAGCCATTCAAAGCAGGTTCACCCGTCACTTTTCCGTGTCTTACTAAATAGATGTTGTAATTGGCAGGGGTTTTCATTTCTTATCAGCCTTTAAGATTTTAAAGACAAAGGCAAACCGGCAGCAATAAACGTGACATTACTGCATACAGAGGCGACCTTCTGATTCATCCAACCAGCATGATCAACAAACAAACGGCTAACTTTACCCAGCGGGACAATCCCCATTCCAACTTCGTTAGACACAACAACAATGCGACAACGAGAAGTTGTAATGGCATGAACAAGCTCTTCCACTTTTTCGTGTACTTGGCTATCCATCGCATCGTCACCTAACTCAAATAAAACATTATTTAGCCATAACGTTAGGCAATCTAGTAAGACGACACAGCCTTCATCTAATGATTGGATGACTTCGGCAAGATTAAGAGGTTCTTCAATGAGATTCCAGCTCTCCCCTCTTCTTTGCTGATGTACATCGATCCGCTGTGACATTTCTCCGTCAAAAGATATCGCGGTCGCGATGTAGATTTTCTTTAAGGTGGAGCTACTTGCTATTTCTTGTACACACCCTTCAGCATAAGTCGATTTCCCGCTTCGTGCGCCACCTAAAACCAAGTGATGATTTTTCATACGCTTACTCCCATCGCCCCTAATACAACCAAATAGAAAAGAAGCTCCAAAAGTTGTTGAGCAGCACCTAAGCAATCACCAGTAAAGCCACCTATTCGTGCCATTAACCAGCGCTTAAATATGATGCGAAAAACGATTCCGATTGCAATAACCATAACGGCGGTGCTTAGAGGCATCCAAAGTATTGAAGCCACAGCACAAACTAGTATAAACAACAGTTCAGAAAGAGATTGTTTTTGTGCAAGAGGCTTACTTTTACTGGTATCAGAGTCCGAAACATAGGGTGTATCGAAGATAAAGCTGGCTGCAATTGCGCGGCTAAACGTATACCCCGCAACCCAAATGAGAAATATATTCTCATGGTTTGTTAATTCTGAAAGCAATAAGAATTTACCTAAAAGCGCCATGACTAGTGCACTGGCACCATAGGTTCCTATCCGGCTATCTTTCATGATTGACAATCGGCGATCTCGAGTCATGCCACCGCCAATCCCATCCGCCATATCAGTAAGACCGTCTTCATGGAAAGCGCCAGTTAACATAAGGCTAAATACCATTGTGAGAAAGACTGAGATCTGGGGTGAGAATATGAGAGTTGACGCCTCGTAAACAGAGGCGCATAAAAGACCGAGTAATGCGCCGACAACCGCAAAATATCGACCCGCCCTATTCATACGTTCATCGGAATAGGGAGTAGAAGCCGGAACTGGAATTCTAGAGAAGAAACTCAGCGCAAGGTAGAACAATTCTAGCTGAGTTTTCAGCCAACTCACACAGTCACTCCTGCGCTATCAAAGCTTGCCATGTCGTTGTAAAAAGCTGCAGCGGCCAGTACAAGTGGATAGGCTAATGCAGCGCCAGTGCCTTCGCCAAGCCTTAAACCAAGATCGATCATGGGTTTGGCTCTTAACGCCTCCAGCACAAGTTTGTGTGCATGTTCTTCCGAACAGTGAGCGAAAAGCATGTAATCACGGACTTCAGGTTGAATTCTCATTGCAACAAATCCAGCTACAGAAACAATGAACCCATCAACCAACACCGGAATTTTCTTGTCACAAGCCTCTAAAAAAGCGCCAACCATCTGAACAATTTCGTAGCCACCTACTTCGCTCAGCATCACTAAAGGATCTAATCCTAGATGTGATTTATTGCTGCGTTCTATTGCGTGCTGAACAAGCTCTACTTTGCGAGAAAGCTGTTCTTGATTAATCCCCGTTCCAGCCCCGACAGACTCCTCGGCTTCAATGCCGAGCGCTAAGCTTAATAAAGCCGATGCGCTACTTGTATTTCCGATCCCCATTTCGCCAAACATAAGAATATCGGTACCTTGCTGGCTAAGACCTGAAATCAAAGTTCGCCCGAGCGATATCCCCTCATTGACTTGCTCCAAAGACATAGCTGAGCTTTTCACAAAGTTTTTCGTTCCAGCACCGAGGCGCTGCACAAAATAGTTGCTCTGGTTGGATTCCACTGGCTGCAAGATACCGGCATCGACGATCGACAAATCAATATTATTGAGTGTACAAAAACAGTTTATTGCAGCCCCACCTGCAAGAAAGTTTTGTACCATCTGTTGAGTTACCGCACTTGGTGCAATACTCACGCCCTCTTCTGCAATTCCATGATCGCCAGCAAATACGATCATCCTTGGCTTATTCAATACGATTTTGTTGATAGGATTCGATTTATTTTGGCTTTGAATCAAAGCCAGTTGATGTGCAGTATCTTCCAACAAACCAAGCGCTCCTGGTGGCTTAGTTTTTTGATTGATGACATTTTGAATGTGACTGGAATGTGTTTGGTCTAGCATTTTTCTTCTTATTTTTACTACTTATGAGATTCAGTCTACCTGCTCAAGCCACCGCAGGCTATGCTGAATATCAAAATATTCGCACACCTCATACCAGAGCATTTAGTGAACAAATCGTCCACGATAGTTAATTAATTCACCCCGTTAGCACCACATTCGCGTTATTTACTGAATTATCGGTAAAAGGCTTATTTAAAGCACTGAATCCTGCACCTTGAGGTAGCTTGAGTATATAGAGTTGGCGGTCCCAAAATTTGTGAAGCCATTTGAGTGTATGACTGCGGGAAGGTCACACACGTTATTACTCTTCTTGAAGCCCATATTTAACCAGTATTTCCCAATAAGTGCCGTTTTTCTTGATTTCTCTTAAGCCAAGATTGAAATCGTGGATCAATTGGCTCGCGTTCGGATGGCTCTTACTCATCGTAATATGTAGCGCATTTACTGAAAGTGAGTTTTCTGAAACCTCAAACAAATCGGGATCCAATCCGTTTTCAGTCATTAGAAATGACGCAACAATGGGTTCTTCTAGCGTTAGGTCTATCCTGCCAGCTATGAGCTTTTTGAGGTTGCTCAATGTGTCTGAAACGGGATCACGTCTAAACAGTAAAGAACTCAAAAATTCATCACCGTACCCATAGCTTCTCACAATACCAATATTTCGTCCTCGTAAACTTTCCATCCCAAAATATTCAAACGGATCGCCTTTGAGCTTAATGAATTTCACTTTATTGTAAAAATACGGATTGCTGAACTCTAGGTATGAAGCCCTTTCTTCGGTATACCAAGTCGCCACTAACACATCCACTCGGCTTTTCTTGACTTCGTGTATGGCTCTAGCAAATGGCATGAGTTTAAAATTAAGGTCATAGCCTTGAGTTTCAAAAGCTGCTGTCACGATATCAACAGCGATACCTTGCTCTTCACCTTGCATAGAAAACGGAGCCCAGCTGTCTTGAACACCTGTGATGGTTTTCGCAGATAAAGCCACAGTATTTATAAGGTTAATAGCGATTAGAATAAGGAAGAGAAAAAGCGATTTGCAAACCATACTCCACCTCAAGTGATGATGAGAACTTCCAATTTAGGGTGCATTTTTCAGCTCTTCACCTGCTCAAAAATCACCCACCTCTATACATTAGTAACACGTCAATCACGTATCAACACACCAACAATACAACTTCGGTAATTATCACTTCTAAGACATCGGTTCAGTTCTTTAACTCGATTTGAGAGCTTAGAACGCAACTAACCGTCTCAATATTCAACTATTCTCATTTTGAGAATTCGCACAAATGCAACCTGTATTCTATTGTCAAATTGAAAGAAGCTACGCATTTCAAATTGCGAAACTCTTATCAAATATCATTATGTCATTGTAATTTAAAGAAATAATTATTGGCACATATCGTGCTAATTCTTTAAGCATAACGTTTCCGACAACTGGAGAGACCTATGGAAATGCAAAGATCAGAACAAAGCCCTCAACTACTTACTCTGTCTGTATTAGGCGATATGGATGCAATGGGATGTAAGTCGTTACAGCCTCAAATAGATAAAGTCATTTTCGAAGATACACATAAAGAAGTCGAAATAGACTTATCTCAAGTTTCCTTTTTAGACTCCTCTGGTGTTGGTGCGATTGTTTATCTCTACAAACGCTTAATCGAGAAGAAACGAGTAATGCGAATTGAAAATGCGCATGGGCAACCTCTTGAACTTATTACATTACTCAGAATTAGCAATGCCATTCCTGTTAACAACAACAGCCACTAGTTACGCCATTTTAAGTCGCACTGTTTAACGTTGGTTTCACGTTAGAAATGTTCGGAGGTTGGTATGAGATTTATCTTTTTACTGTCATTGCTTGCTTCAATATCGGGCTGCACCAGCTTTGCACCTGAAGGCAATGGTGGTCTTGCAGAGCATTATCCTCAAGCAAGCTTCTCAGCCGTAATGCCTGACGAGCCTCTAGGTCCTGAACACGGGCTCAGATTTGAATGGGAACTGGCTGCAAGGCACTTAGATGTGCTGATTTTGGAGCAAGCTGAATGGTGTTTCCCTGCGACCGTTTATCATGCAAAAAATAATGAAGCGCGAATCGCACGCGAGCTTGAGGGTGGTTTAGAGTACGACGCAGCGAACGATTTAATCATTCAAAGAAAGCTTCTCAGAAGACTTGAAAACCAGTTGGATTATGTCCTATCGAAAGAAGATTGTGTGCCACCAGGAAGTAATCAGAAAAGTAAAAAAGAAGTGGATTTAGCCACCCGCCTATACGACTTACTCAATGCAGACAACCAGTTCGCTTTCAATAGCTATGAACTGAGCCCTAAATATATCGGGCGTCTTGCGGAAGCATCTCACCTGCTAAAACAAAATCCTGAGTTCAAACTGCTCGTAACTGGCCATGCTGATTCTGTAGGGAAAGAGAGTTACAACACCGACTTGGCGATGGAACGCGCTAAACAGGTGAAAAGATATTTGAGCATTTTTGGCTTAGAACCGCAGCGTATTCATGTCGATTCGGTGGGAACAGCAGATCCGTTATTTGAAGGCAGTGAACCACATGTTCGGCTAACAAATCGACGCGTCACCATTGAATTGCTTCAAGCAGAACAAATACTGCCAGCGGAGATGAACAATGAATAGATTCTATCGTGTCATACTTTGCTTACTGGTGGGTTTTATATCTTTAAATACGCACGCCAAACAAGAAACAGTGAATGTTGGCGATTTAGTCAGTGTTATGTTGCCGGGGGAACCCACCTTAAATAAGGATTTCCAAGTCGACAAACGTGGCAGGCTCATTCTTCCTGAAGTGGGTCCAATTCATGTTGCAGGTAAAACGGAAGATCAAATGATCGCAACGATTACGATCAGTTTGAAAACCGTGCTTCAAGATCTCTCCAACCTCAAAGTTTTCATCAGTAAAAAGCAGTTGCTTGTTAGTATCCAAGGCTATGTTGAAAACCCCGGTGAGTACACCCTTCAAAAAGGTGACAGTGTTCAGTTGGCACTCCATGCGGCTGGTGGGTTACGTTCTGGTGCGCAGCTCGACCAAATACAACTTCGCCGTGGAGATGATGTTCAAACATTCAATTACAAAGCGTTTTTAGATACAGGTAACAAGAACCTGCTACCTGATATGAAATCTCTAGACACCTTATTCATTCCTGCTTCTCCTATGGTTGGTAACATCGAGCAAGAATTCGACCCAGCCAAATTGGCGGATGCAGGTGACGCCGCCGACGGACGAAACGCAATCAAAGTGTTTGGCGAAGTTAACGCTCCGGGTACTTTTTCTTTCAAAAAAGACAATACGCTTGTCGATCTTCTCATGCGTGCAGGTGGTGTGACTCGCTACGCTGCCGTAGACCAGATCCGCGTTATTGCTCATAACGAACCTACTCTTTTTAGCCTGAAGAAATACCTCGATACAGGTAACAGCAACCTTTTGCCTGAACTAGTGGCTGGTGCAACCATATTCGTCCCTAAGCAAGAAGACGAAATTAAATCCGGTTCCAATACCGTTTATGTCATGGGCGAAGTGGCCAAACCGGGCGCATTCGAAGGGAAAGAAGGTGCGACCTTTATGGATATTTTGGCTAACGCTGGGGGCCCGACTCGTTTCGCTGAATCCCGCCAAATTCGAGTCATTAAAAGTAATGGTCGAGTCATCAACTTTGATTTGTCTGGTTATACCGAAGGTACACAGCGTATGACGCCGCCAGAAATCGACCCTGGTGACGCCATTTTTGTTCCTGAAAAGACCGACATGAATGAGAAATCATGGTTAAAAATCGCACCTAGCCGAGCAGTACGTGTGATTGGAGAAGTAAAACGACCTGGGCGAATAGAATGGTCTGACGAAATGAACCTGATGGATTTGTTGGCTCATGTTGGAGGGCCGATTGGCAGAGCAGATACAAGCCGCATTGAGGTCGTCACTCCAACGCCTGAAGGTATCCCAGAAATGACCGTATTCGATTTGGATAGTTTTATAAAGAACGGGTCCAGCGATGCCAATCTGCCGTTAATTAGAGCAGGTAGCACGGTTCGTGTCCACGATTTGCCACAAGATCCTTCCGACAATAAAGCCCAATGGGTTCGTCAGGCTTCTGATGTTTCCATCTATGTGTTTGGTCAGCTTTCTGCACCCGGTAGATATCGATTTACCGAAGACATGCATTTTTTAGACATTTTAGCGGCGGCTGACGGTCCAACC
Organism: Vibrio sp. vnigr-6D03; assembly: GCF_002835515.1. Classification (NCBI taxonomy): domain Bacteria; kingdom Pseudomonadati; phylum Pseudomonadota; class Gammaproteobacteria; order Vibrionales; family Vibrionaceae; genus Vibrio; species Vibrio sp. vnigr-6D03. The sequence goes on along the minus strand of NZ_PIZL01000036.1, from coordinate 54,684 downwards.
CAAAGTGCAGATATTCATAATATTCGTGTAACACATAGGAATGGGAAATATGCTCGAGTAAGCAAACTTAACTTGGCGCTTTACTTCGAAACTGGCGATGAGTCTTTACTTCCTAAGGTAAAACCTGGCGACACCATTTACGTGCCAGAGAAAGACAAAAATTGGTTAGACGAAAGTAAAGAATCCACGATTCGCGTATTAGGAGCCGTCAACAACCCCGGTAGGTATCGATTCAACGATACTATGACTATTTTGGATCTTTTGGCAGAAGCTGGAGGGCCCAATAGCAATGCGTACCTAGAAAAAATCAGTGTAGTGAACATGTCTTGCTGTAGCGGTCAAGCTCGTACATTTGACCTTATTGAGTTCAGCCGTACCGCCAACTTTAGAAACCTGCCAGTACTCAGAGCGGGAGACACCGTTTATGTCCCAAGAATGGATGAAAGCATGTTAGAAAAAGTCCGAACGGGCTTAGATGATGTATTCCGTATCTTGGCTACCGTCGCATTGATAGGAGCACTGTAATGTCTATTCCTGCTTGTAACATGGAAATTGAACAAATTTTCCTTCAGCTAGAGAAACACCACTGCCGCTCTTTTTGTATTACTTCGACAAATTGCGGTGAAGGTAGCAGTTCGATTGCACTGGCTCTTACCGAGCGACACCTGCTTGCTGGGTATAGAACTTTGTTCGTCGACTTAAACTTAAAGCACCCAAGCCTAATGTCGATTGATTTACCCAGTATGCTTCCCGACGCTTCTGGCAGCCCTGATTTCACTAGTGATGTGCATACGGCTAATGACATGAACGTTTTTGAGGATATAGAAGATATTGAAAACATCGAGACCTTTGAAAACCCAAAGAGCTTTGACAGCCAAAATAACTTTGACAACCAAGAAACATTTGAAAATTTTGACACAAATAGCGATAAAAACACGATAGTCAGCAACCAACACACGCACGATCCCGAACCAATGGGCTGCCAGCACCTCGCAATTGTTGAAGGTACTCACGAGGTCATAACTGGCGTCAACGCACCATCGGAAAAAGCTGAAATTATGGGCTTTCGCCAACCGCACATGCTCAAACAAAAGATAGAACTTTGGCTCAAGGACTACGATAGAGTCATCATCGACACCAGCCCGATCTCGCAGTTAAATGCCAACAATATCCCAGCAGAAACAATCGCTGGATGCTGTGATGGCACTGTTCTTATGCTGATGGCAGGGAAAACCAATCACGCTGAGTTGTCGTCAGCTATGCATCACTTAAACGACAACAACGCCAATCTGCTTGGCACAGTAATCAACGATTTACATCACCCTAGCCTTTCAGATGAGCTTTGCCGTCAACTTAAGCGCTTCAAATTTCTTCCCAAATCTTTGGTCTCAAAACTATCGATGTCGATTCGACGAGCAAGGTTTCTTCAGGTGACCATATGACCAAAGATCAATTGAGTCATCATCACAGCATACTATTATTTTCACATCGCCGAAAAGCGAATTTAGAGTCGGTAACAATGCTGCGTCAGTGCTTATCCAAGGCGCTGGACACCACAATGAAAGTCTCGGTTCAAAAAAACAACATCTTGCTGTGTTTCTCGGAATGGGCAACCAATCTTATTCAGCATGCCTCACCGATGACTGAAGACATTGATATCTCGATTGAAAAGCAGTCTGATGTTATCGCTTTAAAAGTCTTGGATACAGGGCAAAGCTGGAACCCGACATTAACTGACGAAAAATCCATCATCACCGAGTTTAGTGATGCTGAAGAAGGACGAGGTATCGCACTGATACAGACGTACTGTGATGACCTACATTATGAAACAGTCGATGGTGTCAATAAGCTCACGATGAGCTGGAAGATATTGAAAACCGTCAGTAAATCTCGAGTACTCATTGTTGATGATGACCCATTACTGCTCAAAGTGTATGACGCTTATCTAAATAAAGACCTTGATATAACGTGTGCGCGAAGCGGCGATCAGGCTCTTGAACTTATCGAAAATAACAAATTTGACCTGATCATTTCAGATATTCAAATGCCAAACATGGGTGGTATGGAGCTCCGAAAAGCGATCCAAGAGGCGCATGATGGTCGAAGCATTCCATTCATTTTCCTAACCGCCCTATCAGAAGAAAACGTTCAAGCGAACGCCAATCACTTAGGGATAGATGATTACCTTATTAAACCCGTCGACAAAAAATCGTTACTGTTTTCAGCTCAACGCGTGTTAGCCAGATCAAATCAGGTGTACAACCAATTGTCTCACAGGCTCGATGAAAAAATCACGAACAGTTTGCTCCCCAAAATTAACAAACCTAAGTCGCGCTGGAACATTGAGGTTCGGCAAAGAAACACAGGGTGTGGTGGTGGCGATTTCTTACTTTCTAAAGAATTTGAAAAAGAAAACCTCTATGTATTGGCTGACGTTATGGGGCACGATGTGAGTGCTAAATTCTTTGCTTATGCTTACGCTGGTTATTTACGAGGGCTGTTGCACTCCACAACAACAGCTAGCCCACCAGATACGTTAAACAAATTGTCCGACAGCGCTTTTGAAGATCAGCTTCTATCACAAATCACATTAACCAGCTGTGCTTTTTCATTACTCGATAATGACCAAATAGAGATGGCATCGGCGGGTCACCCCTGTCCACTATTGATAACAGATAAAGGGATTGAAAGTTTACCTGTACAAGGGATGCTGCCCGGATTACTCCCTCACAGTAACTACTCTTCTACCCACATTCAATTAGGCGAAGGAAAACGTATTGCTGTATATACGGATGGATTATTTGAATCTGGTGACAGCGTCACAGAAAGAGAACAACTGACCAGAGAAGTTGAGAAAACACTCGTAGAAACGTTACACAAACCCATCGATGTTGCTATTGATGAAGTCATGCGCGCTTTTGATGTTCTAGCGGGAACACCAGCTAAAGACGATACATTATTGATTCTTATCGAATCCAAGTGTGGGTAGGAGAAAGAAATGAGTCTTAGATTGAAAACCATTTTAGGCATAGCTGGCATCGAGATTGTGATGCTGATGACACTTGTTTTAAGTTCAGTAAAATTCTTATCCGATTCCAATGAACAACAGCTGCTCCAGCGTGCGGACACCATGCTGTCCATGTTCGCAGGTGCTACAAAAGAAGCCGTCATCTCCTCAGATCTAGAAACACTGAATGTTTTAGTCAAAGACATCTTAGAAGTAAAAGACCTCTGCTACGTTCGGATATATAACGCTCAAGGTCGTCTACTTGTAGAGGGAGGGGAAGAAAACTTATTAGGGCATTTTGCTGCAATGGATACAGGGTTGTCCTCCTCGAAAGATGGGGTCTTTGATAGAGCCACATCGATCACCACAGGGGCAATGCGCCATGGTCATATCGAAATGGGGTTCGCAACAAAAGGCATTAATGGCATGCTTTCAAATGCCAAACGGTGGATACTCAGTATCGCGACAATTGAAGTCGCATTAGTCACCTTGTTTTCCCTTATTTTGGGTTCCTACCTCACTCGTAACTTGTACAAAATAAAACAAGCTGCCCTTTTAATGACTCAAGAAGGTCCGGGGGTTCAGGTTGCTATCGCCGAAGGAGACGAAATCGGCGACTTAGCAAAAGCGTTCAACTCCATGTCGCAAAAGCTTGCTGATAAACAAAAAGAGCTAGAGATTGCACGTAAACAAGCCGAAACTGCGAGCGAAGCAAAAAGTCGCTTCCTTGCTTCAATGAGCCATGAAATTCGCACACCAATGAATGGGGTTTTAGGCTTACTAGGAATATTGGAGCAAACCCCTTTACAAAATGACCAAAAGGAGTTGGTTCATACGGCTTCCGATTCTGGTCAGCTTTTGCTTTCCATAATCAACGATATTCTCGATTTCTCTAAAATGGAAACCAGCACGCTTCTACTTGAACCTGTTGCATTCAACCTAACCGAAAGCCTCCATCAATCGATGGATTTCTTTAAACCTCAAGCTCACAAAAAAGGGATCTATCTCGAGTTATCGGTTAGCCCAAATGTCCCCGACTTCGTATACGGCGATGTATATCGATTCAAGCAAGTTTTGCTTAACTTGATTGGGAACGCAGTCAAATTTACTGAGCATGGTGGAGTAGATGTCCAAGTTTACTCCGAGCGACATGAAGGAAGAATCGAACTTAAATGCTCCGTTAAAGACAGCGGAATAGGCATTCCAGACAAGCACCTACCCCATCTTTTTGATGAGTTTACCATGGTAGATCAAACCTTTGCCCGCCACTATGAAGGGTCAGGGCTTGGTTTAGCGATAACCCAACGACTTTTGCATTTGATGGAAGGGAAAATTGAAGTTCAGAGCGTAGAAGGCATTGGTAGCGAATTTCGCTTCAATGCTTGGTTTGACCAATCCAATCAAAACGAAGTAGAGCAACACTATCACCAACAGCCTGAGGTTGACACGGACCTTTCCAATGCGCATTTACTGGTGGTTGAAGACAACAGTGCTAACCAAATGGTGATAAAGAATACGTTGCAGTACGCTGGCATCACACCTGATATTGCAAATAACGGGCGTGAAGCGATAGAGGCTGTAAAGCAAGCGCATTACGATCTTATCTTGATGGACATATCAATGCCAGAGATGGACGGCATGACAGCCACAAAGCACATACGCGCTCTCTCTGAGGAATATTCCAACATCCCTATTATTGCCCTAACAGCTCATGCCCTATCTGGGGATCGAGAACGATTTATTGAATCTGGGATGTCGGACCACCTTCCTAAACCTTTTAATCGCTCAACTTTATTATCTTGTCTAAGCTTACATTTAAGCAAAAAAATGTCAGAGGGCAATATGGAAAACGGCTCACAAGAAAGAAAACAAGATATCGAGCAGATTACCGCATTTGAACATGAAGATGACAACATCGCGTTAGTCGATGAGTCTGTCATTCAACAGATAATCTACGATACAGATGCAAGCGTGTTACCGGAACTCATCGAGTTCTATTTGCAAGAATCTAAAGAACGAGTAGCAAATCTTATGGATGCAGCAAACTCGAAAGATCGGGAAGCACTGGAGTTCGAATCCCATACCCTTGGGAGCAGTTCAGTTACGTTAGGAAATCTAAGACTTTCAAAACACGCGCGAAAAATCGAAATGCTGTGCGTGCAAAATAAAATGGAAGAAGCATTGGAATGCGCTACCGCATTACCAGAGGTAGCTGAGCTTTCTTTTGCGGCATTACGCGAAAGGAATTCTCGTGGCTTTGAATAGCGTATTGGACTTTCGAACTTATTGAAAAGCATAGGATTAACTTTGCAGAATCATGCAATGTCTGCTTAACTCAATATTAAACAAATATAACAACGTTCAATTGCTTACTTGGATCAGTTAACTCTAAGTATTCGACGTCCGTGGAATTAGAACCATGTACACGCATGGGAGATGTAAGACTATGAATCAACCAAACGTTCTTTTAGTCGAAGATTCAACTTCTTTAGCTATCCTTTACAAACAATACGTAAAGAGCGAGCCCTATGATTTCTTTCACGTCGCTACAGGTGCTGAAGCTAAAGAGTTTATTGAGAAGACCCCACCTCAACTAGTAATCTTGGATCTTAAGTTACCCGATATGACAGGGCAAGACGTGCTGGCGTGGATACGTGAGAACCAAATATCCACCTCGGTCATCATTGCCACGGCTCATGGTTCCGTCAATGTTGCTGTGGATTTGATGAGAATTGGTGCTGATGATTTTTTGGAAAAACCCATTAATGCTGATCGCCTAAAAGCCTCGATTAAAAATCATTTAAAGCGCAATAAGCTTGAAAATTTGGTGGAAGATTTGCAATCCACTCTTGATAGAAAGCGCTATCAAGGCTTTATCGGCTCGTCATTACCCATGCAAGCCGTGTATAAAATCATTGATTCAGTTGCCCCTACCACTGCAAGTGTGTTCGTTTGCGGAGAAAGTGGAACCGGTAAGGAAGTGTGTGCCGAGGCGATTCACAACCAGAGTAATCGGAAAGACAAACCATTTATCGCGCTAAATTGTGGCGCCATACCTCGAGATTTGGTTGAAAGCGAAATTTTTGGGCACATGAAAGGCGCATTTACTGGGGCAGCCACAGATCGAAAAGGAGCCGCTTCCCTCGCAAGCGGTGGTACGTTATTTCTTGATGAGCTTTGCGAAATGGAATTGGACATGCAGAAAAAGCTACTTCGATTTCTGCAAACAGGCCGTTTCACTCCGCTTGGAGGAACCAAAGAACTCCAAGTTGATGTGCGCATCATTTGCGCGACCAACCGTGATCCGCTGAAAGAAGTGTACGAGGGGCGGTTCAGGGAAGATTTGTATTATCGAGTAAACGTGGTCCCAATCAACCTTCCTCCCCTTAGAGATCGAGACACGGACATCATCGACATTGCAAAATTCTTTTTGCGTAAGTACGCGAGACAAGACAAGAAAAAGTTCACCAGCTTTAAACGAGATACGGAACTCACGCTGTGCAATTACGACTGGCCAGGTAATGTTAGGCAGCTTCAAAATATTATTCGCAATATTGTGGTTCTTAACGACGATGTACAAGTTTCGGTGGATCATCTCCCGCCACCATTGAATTCATCGCCGTCAGGTCTTGGTAAAGCTCAGAGCATGAATATGTCGGCAACCATGGCGAAAAAACCAATGCCGGCTACACCAGATCCGATTTATACCCCAACTGCAGCGCACACATCACATTCGCAACCCGAACTTAATGAACATGAGGATGCAGCGCTAAGCTCTCCGTCCCATCAAGCCATAGAAAAAGACAATATGAAAATACGACCTATGGCTGAAATTGAGCGTGAGGTTATCCAAAATGCCATCGAATACTGTGATGGTAATGTGTTAAATGCAGCGGTCTTACTCGAGCTGAGCCCATCAACCCTTTACCGAAAAAAACAAGCATGGGAAACCCATGAAGAAGAGGAATGATGCACTTCGTGTATGGCTTGTACTAGATTCACAGAGCTTCGGTGGCATTGAGTCTCATATTGTCCAATTAGCTCTTGGACTGTTCTCTTTGGGGTGTAAGGCTGAAGTTGTTTTCGTAAAACAATACAACTCAGCCCACCCAATGCTTCCTAAACTGAGTGCTCTTAGTATCCCCTACCGCTTCTTGTCCGGAAGCCCAATAGATTTGCACAAACAAATTAAAATAGAGAAACCTGATGCCATCCATACACACGGTTACAAGGCATCTCTTTATGCTAGGTTAGTTCGCCCTTTTATTTCCCCTCCGATTATTAGCACAATGCATGCGGGTGAAACAGGTTCTGGAAAGCTTAAGGTGTATTTATGGTTAGAACGCAATACCCATTTTTTAAGCCACCATTGCTTCGCCGTAAGTTCGAAAATAGCGGATCGAGTGAAAACTCCGATCCCCATCATCAAAAACTTCATCAACATTGAACAATCCAATTTCAGCAACGGTGAACAAATCGCTTTTGTAGGAAGGTTGAGCGAAGAAAAAGCGCCAGACAGGTTCCTAGAAATGGCATCTAATGACCTCAATCATCAGTATCACGTTTATGGTGACGGTCCTATGATGCAAATGCTCAGTGCAACCGCCACCGAGAATGTGGTTTTTCATGGTCAGCAAGCAGACATGTCTGGTGTGTGGCAAAATATTGGCTTATTAGTCATTCCCTCGCATTACGAAGGCTTACCAATGGTTGCACTGGAAGCGATGTCTCGGAGCATCCCTGTCGTGTCAACGCCTGTCGGAGACCTCCCCAAACTTATCCAAAACGGTATAAATGGATGGATCAATGACTATGCGTTGTTGCCAGCGGCAATCGCACAATGGCAATCGATGCCACAGGTCAAAAAAATGGCGTTCAAAAAAATGGCGCGGCGAGCTATAGAAAATAGCTATTCAGCTCAGGCAGTTATCCCCTCTTTGTTACGAATTTATCATCAGTGCATTCAGGATTAGCATTTTGGGAATCGATTTTCAAAATGCTAATGCACCTTTGCAATAATAGGAAACAAAGAGCACATCAACTTTTCACCTCCCTATAAATCAATAAGATATATCACAAACCCAAATTGGCACATCTATTGCTGTTACTCATTACAAGCCATTTAAGAAATGGATCGTAGGGAGGCAATATGATGGCAACAACAAATATTTTGCTTGTTCAGCATGACAATGAAAACCCAAATGAGATCGCAAATCGTCTTAGGGTGATATTTTCTGGTCTGAATACGAAAGAATTTACCATCACATTGTGGCATCGCCTAAATGCAGATTTTGAAAACGAATTACAGAGCGATTTTCCTGCGGTTAAGTTTTACTCTTCTGCGACGCGCAGCTCTGAATCTTTGGCAGGCTGGTATCAAAAATACCAAGTTGGAAAAAGAATTGTACGCAGTGAAGAAATCTCATTAATTCACTGCCTAGATATTCAGTGCTGTCAGTGGATGAATTGGGTTTCTAATCATTGCGATGTTCCCATAATCGCGGACATAGGTTTTGAGTTCGCAGAAGCACACTCGTTACCTTTGGGTATTAGATTGATGCCCAAACTTATTGCACCTAGCAATAACGTTTCCAATACTCTCAAAGCATTTGGGTATCCGAGCGAACAGTTGGAGGTTATCCCAAGTCCTGTTGCGCTTACTAATGTTAAATCGAGTACGGCAAGAGTACTTAATTTAAAAGAACACTTTGATATCGGTGAAGATGACTACATTTTGATCAATTCAGAGCCATTAGAGGTTTCAAGCGGAATTGATTCACTGATACAAGCTCTTTCTATCGTTCGTGTAGACCAACCCAATATTCACCTAGTTTTGTTGGGGCAAGGAGAGGACAGGTGCGAGCTAGAACAGCAAGCCATGCTTTTGAACATTAAAGAATTTGTTCATTTTGTCTATAGCCCTGACGACCATACCCCTTATTTACAGCAAGCTGATGTTTACATTAGTGGCGCGCGAAAAGAAGGCGCAAGAGCTCACATCCTTGCCGCTGGCCAAAACCGATTACCGACGATTGCTCCTATGATAGGCAGCAACCCAGAATTGATTCGCCAAGGTATGACAGGCTTTCTGGCACTCGCCCATTCGCATGTTTCACTCAGCGAAGCCATCGAAATGATCACCGCTGATTCAGACCGCTTATCTTGCTTTTCAGAACAAGCTCACTTTTTAGCACAACGATTATCCGATCCAAGACGCTATTGTGCGTCACTTGCGTCGGTATACGTGCAAGAAATAGAAACACACTACGAAACCAATGATTCTGCCCATTTATCTCCTCTTTTAAATAATTTGGGCTACATAACTAAGTTGCTAACGGGTGGTAAAGCAACGGGAGGTTCACTATGAACAATACATCTCACATACTGGTTGTCTCTCCTAACGAGCAAGGCATAAGTGCAAAAAATCTTACCCAAGATGTACTTAGTCAGCTGAAAGGAGACGATACAAAGATTACAGTGATGGCCCCCGACCATTCCAAGATCGAAGGCTTCAATACAGTATCGATGGGCAAAGAAAATATGGCTGCCAATGTTCATGCGATTTCTCGTTGGTACCGCGCCTTTCTGTTTTGTTGTTATGTGCTTTACGCAAGAATAAAGTTTGGTGAGATCTCGAGCGTTTTGCTGACGGCTCAGCCGAGCCACAGCTCCCCTGTTTACTGGCTTCGTAACCTGCTCAAATATCAAGTTGTTCAGATTGTATGTCAGCCCGTCAGCTGGACACCTAAAAATGGTGCCAGCCTCATTAAAGCAGACCGAGTGTTTTATTTACAAAGCATGCGAGAGTCCATGTTTGAAGCTATTGCATGTCAATGGCAACATTGCCCAAATACAACGGCCCACCAGCAGGCGCAAGACGTTATCCAAAGCGAAAGGTTTACTCCCTTCAAACTTGGTTACGCTCATGTTGAGCAAGCGGTAGAAAGCGACGCTGAACATTCTCAAGTCTATTGCGAAACGCAGACTAAAAATTTGTCTCATTTGCTTGATGCGTTAGCACATACCGAGCAAAGTGCTCGCCCGACTATTCAACTCAAGCAGTCTGGCGCCAATGAAAACCGAAATACCGACCTAAAACATCAATCCGATCATTTGGGTTGCTATAAAATCGAAGGCTCGATTCCTTGGTCACCTGGGCATGTTTATCTCGCATTACCAGAAAACCCAGACAACGAAAGGCAGATTCTAAAAGCGTTAAGTTCAGGAATGTGTGTGATTTTACCGGCAGATGGGTCGTTCTGGGACTTGGCGTTATCTAACCAAGTGAACTGCTTAAAATATAAGCCTTACGACACGTCATCGTTAAAAGAGAAGTTAGAACTGATTGTTAACGCGCCGTCTTCTTTGCTTCAAATATCCAAAGCTGGCGCACACATCGCGAATGGATACCGCGCAGACCAGTGCTATAACAGCATTATTTCGGCTCTAACTAACCGCTCTATTACTGAGCAGCACGACTAGGGTCTGTTGATCTTTCGAGATGATTTTTGCAACAATTTGTGGGTGATTTATACAAGGCAGAGCTTATTCGGTGTAGTGGCTCTACATCAATAGGCGATAACGCAGTAGAAATAGGTCACAAATGCTGCCCGAAGGGTTCGCTTCTATGCACTTTACTCTTTGTTGCAAGGTATTTGCTTAGAATGACTAGGCTACACACCTTGCGCCGCGATTAAAATGCATAGAAGTCGAACAAAATTTAACCGCGAAAGATCAACAGACCCTAATCTCTCTTCTTTCCGAGCCACATACTCAATAAAAAGCACTATCGAGCATCTATCGATTGTGCTTTTTCCGTTCAATGAATCCGGCCGTAACGTGATGGAATCATACTGCGTTTAGGCATCATTTCGTCACTGCTGTAAAAGGCGGATAGCGACATGTGAATAGAGCATGAAATTTTATCTACAAAGGTATGGTCTATACTTATAAGCAAAGTGTATACAAAAGTGATAACTCTAGTACACAAAACAAAGAGGCTTTTAATCTTAGGCATGTAAAATGCAGACATAACTAAATTGGCTCTTCGTTATCTCATATCGAGAAAATAGACACATCGAAGGGGTGAATTGTTAGGCAAATTGAACATTGAAAGTCTCTTCTTTCTCAATTTGCATAAAGCCAAGATTTAGGAGGCGTTATGTTACCTAATCAACAATCGAAAAAACCGACAAAACAGAAACCCACAACAAGAAAAGACTCATCTAAAACGCGTGTCAAATTGAGAATCCCAATGTCATTGACATAAATAAAAACTTAAGCCACTGTATTTTAAATAAAATAATTCTGGCACAATCATTGAAAGAGCATAGTCATCGTTTCTGCATAAACAGGACAGACTATGCTCTCATTAAAACTACAGACTCTAAAAAACTGGCTAAAGCATAGCAATACACCGGCCGCACGTTTCCTATTTCGCGTTATCAAAAGAGTAATTCACTTCGAGTTTTCCTTCCCAACAGTGGTGAACAGCGGGATCTATTTTTCCTATCATTTATTCTCTTCAGCATTCTCCGCTATCACACGAGTTGTTTTTATTACTCCGGTATTCAAAGGCCGCTTGAGTCAATGTGGTAAAAACCTGTATTTGTACGGCGGTATTCCATTTGTTTCTGGACCGATATCGATTTCAATCGGCGACAATACGAGAATTTCGGGGCATACCACATTTTCAGGACGCACTCTGAGCGAAAACCCAACGTTACTTATTGGCAATAATGTTGACGTTGGCTGGCAAACCACAATAGCCGTCGGCACGACTATAATATTAGGAAACAATGTTCGAATTGCAGGGCGAGCATTTCTATGTGGCTATCCGGGTCACCCAATAGACGCGAGCGCAAGAGCGAAAGGGCTGCCCTGCCTTGATGAGCAATGTGGCGACATTATATTAGAAGACGACGTTTGGTTGGCGACCGGAGTATCCATAATGAAAGGTGTCACAATAGGGAAAAGAACCATTGTTGCAGCGAATAGTGTTGTAACTCATGATTTACCATCGGATGTATTAGCGGCAGGCAACCCAGCAAAAATCATTCGACGTTTAACTCCTGAATGCATACAGGAGGTGCGTGATGCCTCGTGATTTAATTGTATTCGGAGAAGATTGGGGCGGGCTCCCCTCCAGTACCCAACATTTGGTTAATCGCCTTAGTAAAAACCGTAAAGTACTGTGGGTAAACTCTATTGGGCTACGTAAACCTCGCCTTACCGCCCACGACATTAAACGAGCGTGGAACAAAATTTTCGCTTCGAAAGCGAAGCTCCCTGCGCAACTTCAAAATCGAGCGGAGTTTCCAGTGATTACTTTGAAAACGCTTCCAGCTCCGAGCTCTCGCCTTGTTCGACACTTAGCACAAAAATGGATGCGCTCACAATTGCTTCCTATTCTCGACCATTACGGAATGAAAAATCCGATTCTTTGGACTTCCCTACCTACGGCAGCGGACCTTTGCGGCACTTTGGGTGAATCTTCCGTTGTGTACTACTGCGGCGATGATTTTGGTGCCCTATCAGGCGTCGACCACGAGTGTATTTTGCAACACGAGTCTAAGTTGGTGGAGAAAGCAGACCTCATATTGACGGTAAGCCACCACTTAATGCACAAATTTCCCCATGACAAAACACAATACTTGCCACACGGTGTCGACTTCACCTTGTTTTCAAATCACGCAGAACGTGCAGCAGATCTTCCTAAAGATGGCAAACCCATTGCGGGTTTCTATGGCAGCCTTTCAAAATGGCTAGATTACGACATGCTAGATCAAACCATGCGTTCTCTGCCAGAGTGGAACTTTGTGTTCATTGGTCAGCTTGAGTTACCCACCAACCCATTACCCAACCTGCCCAATGTTTATTGGCTCGGTCCAAGACCGCATCATACCTTGCCTTCATACAGCCAACACTGGCAAGCGAGTCTTCTTCCTTTTATTGATAACGAACAGATCCGTGCATGTAATCCACTAAAGCTACTAGAGTACATCGCAGCTGGGAAACCAATCGTCACAACAGACTTTCCAGCTTTAGAACCCTTTAAACAGTTTGTTCAATGCGTAAGTAATGCTCATGAACTCAGCTCCGCGATTGAAAACAGCCAATTTGCGGTCAATAAATCTCAGGCTCAAGCCGCAGCAAGGCATTCGTGGGATAGCCGTGCAAAAGACTTAGAAACCTGGCTGGAGGCACTATGATGACGATTGGTCAGCGTGTATTGATCATACTGATGGGCGCGTGGCGCAGGCGCTACGTAATTGCCGTCCCTGTAGTACTTTTTCCTATTATCGGCTTTATCATCGGTAAAACCACGCCAAGGTACTATGATTCGCATACCAGTATGTTGATTCAAGAAACCGCCAAAATGAATCCATTCTTGGAGGATCTCGCGGTTTCTACCATGCTCAAAGATCGTTTAGATGCGCTAAAAACACTGCTACACAGCCGCCACATTCTTGCTTCTGTCGCAAAAGAGCGAGGTCTAATCCCTGAAAATCCAACGCCAGCAGAATTGGATTATGTTATTGGTGAACTCTCTTCAAGTTTAAAGGTAACCAAGCTAGGGCGTGATTTACTGAAAATTGAATACCGCTCTTCTACTTCTGAAGGTATGGCAGAAACATTAGAAGCCGTAAGTGTCCACTTTGTTGAGCAACTTTTAGCACCAGAGCGCTCATCTATGGTCGACTCGCAAAATTTCTTGGCCACCAATATTAAATATCGCCAAGAAGAATTGGATAAAGCCGAAGCCAACCTTGCTGATTTCAAAAGCAAAAACGGTTCGTTACTGCCAGAGATGCAGCTAGAAGCCTTAGGCAGACTCGCGAAACTCAAGCAGCGGTTGTTTGAAAGACAAGCAGAATACGCTGGTGCAAAGAAAACACTGGGCAGCTTGGATGTTCAATTGTCTAAAACCAACCCTGTTGTGGGAAAAATTGAAGAACAGATCATTCGCATTCGAAGTGACTTAACCTTACTGAGAGCCAAATACACCGATTCTCATAGTAAAGTTCAAGCGAAGATTCGTAATCTAAGACGATTGGAAGCGGAGCGAAACATCCTTCTAGATCAAACCCAACCAACCTTAGACAGTGCGCAGCTGTGGGATATCGCGAGCTCTTCATCACTAGAAAACTATGGTGAGAGCCAGCCCGTCCTAATTTCCCAGCTCGAAGATTTGCAAAAAGCACGTTCCAATGTAGACAGCTTAAGTGAAGAAATAAAAACAATTCAGATCATGATTTCAGAGCTAGAAGTATTGACGTCAAGCTTTGGCGAAAATGAAAAGCAACTGTTGAATTTGCAACGAGATCTTGCGTTAAAAAGACAGCTGTATGACAACCTAATGGAGCGATTCGAAATGGCTCGTCTCACCAGTTCACTTGGTGTTTTTGAGCAAGAAAAGCGTGTAAAAGTCATCGATAGACCATACACCCCAAGTGCACCTTCCAACTTACCACCTATTGTATTTCTCATCGCTGGAATAATTGGAGGGCTTGGTATGGGCGCGGGTATTGCTCTGATGCTAGAGCTTACCGACACAGCTATTCGCCGCCGAGATGAAGTTGAAAAGATCACAGGAAAGCCAGTGTTAACTCGAGTGCCTAAAATGAAAAACACGAACGACGAAGTATTGAATTTGGGTTCTGAAATTCAAGAAGTACCGTTCATTGATATTAAGCCGGCAAGATGATTCGTCGCTGTCTTGAGCCGGAAAGCGATATAACTTAAACAGGAAAGCTATTTCACTTAAACCAGAAAAAATCGAAAGCGAACCTTAAACAAAATCAGACCAAAACTAGCCCGTTCCTGACGGGCTTTTTTTCTAACAACTTCTACCACACCGTCTCTCCCGTCATAATCCCTCTGCAATTTTAATAGTGAGCCTCTCAAACCGACTATCAAAATGAGAAACCTAAAAATCTTAAGACAAGATTGAAGATATGCCATTGTTTATTAACAGTTTTAATCTTGGCACGAGTTTCGCTATGTAGTGAATAAGATACTTGAATTTGAGAGTGAATAGATGAAAACAATCGTACATGTTGTTCAGCATTTAAGACCTGGGGGAATCGAAGTCATGGTTCTTGATATGCTGCGATTTGCGGATAAAGCCAACAAAGTGTTTGTCGTTAGCCTTGAAGGTTCAAAAGAAAATTCACTCCGAGCATGGCCTCGGTTAAAAGACCACGAAAGTCAGCTTTTTTTCCTCGATAAACACCCCGGCTTGAAACCAAAGCTATTAATGACAATGCGAAACTTACTTTCCACGCTCAAAGCCGATGTTGTCCATAGCCATCACATTGGACCTCTACTCTACGGTAATGTCGCAGCACGAATAGCAAACGTACCCGTAAGAATTCATACCGAACATGATGCGTGGCACCTAGACAATGACGCAAACGTCCGCTTAGAAAAACTCGCGTGTCATTTTTCTAATCCCAAAATGGTAGCAGATGCGGACTTTGTAAAAGAAAAGCTTGCCAATGTACTTGAAGATATTCCGGTAGAAACAATACATAACGGAATCGACTGTGAGCGCTTCATACCCGGTGACACGAACATCGCCCGCGAGCGTTTGAACTTACCGATCGATAAAAAGATCATTGGATGCTCCGGTCGGATGGAATGGGTAAAAGGTCACGACACATTACTTTATGCCTTGAAGGACCTGCCATCCAATGTGGTGTTGGCTATCGCGGGTCATGGTACACAGCGATCTTCACTTGAAGCACTGACTAAGAAACTGAATTTAGAGGAACGGGTATTTTTCCTCGGTTTCACCGACGACATGGTTAGCTTCTATCAATCACTTGATTTGTATTGCCTACCGTCACGCAATGAGGGTTTTCCCCTTTCCACCCTAGAAGCTCAAGCGTGTAACGTACAGTGCGTTGCAACCGACGTGGGTGGTGTTAAAGAAGCCATTTGCCCCGAGTCTGGGATACTAGTGACATCAGACAACTCATCCTTAATGAATGAAGCATTGAGCAGCGTGCTGAATGGTACGAGTTCGTTCACACCGAGAAATTATATCGTTAAAAACTACGACATCAGAAATATGACCTCTGCCTATGAAAAGCTTTGTAATAAAGGAGAAAAGTAATGGAGTTATTCCTAATCTTTACAACGGTTATTTGCATATTTTTGGTGGTCTATCATCACGTAGGATACCCGCTATTTTTAAGCATAATCGCCAAGCGAGTGAAACCAAGGGAGTTCTTTACTCAACAACGCTGTTTTCGTGCTGAGAATGGGGACATCGATCTTCCAACCGTTACTCTGATTATTCCCGCCTACAACGAACAGGATTGGATTGCCGAGAAAATTAGAAATGTGTGCTGTTTGGACTACCCACCAAGCCAATTAAAAGTTTGGATTGCATGTGATGGCTGTACAGACCAAACAGCTGAAATCGCATTCAATACCATTCAAGAAGCGATATGTGAAGAGGTCCACATTGAAATCTTTGATTTTCAAATCAATCAAGGAAAAGTCGCGATGGTCAATAAAATGGTGAAAAAAGCCGACAGTGACATTGTGGCCTTAAGCGATGTATCCAGCTTGATTTCATGTGATGCCCTACTGATTGCTGCTAAACATTTCGAGTCTCCATCCGTTGGTGTTGTAAACCCAAAATATCAAATTATCTCTGGCGACCATGCTGAACAACAATATTGGCATTACCAAGGAGCGATAAAGCAAAGTGAATGCTTATTAGGCTCAGTTCTTGGAGCGCACGGAGCCTTTTATATGTTTAGGAGAGAGTTATTTGAGGAACTCGAATTCGATACCATTAATGATGATTTCATCATACCTATGCGCATTGTAAAGCGTGGCTATAAAGGCGTTTACGAACCTCAGATGATGGCATTAGAACTCGAGCAAGTCTCTATGCAGCAAGATTTTAAACGCCGATTAAGAATATCTGCAGGCAACTTACAACAAACCCTTCGCTTGTTTGCCATGCTGAATCCAAAACACAAAGGCGTGGCTTTTGCCTTCTTTTCCGGAAAAGGGCTGCGTGTCACCATGCCTTATTTGATGATGTTTGCTCTAGCAGGTTCCATTTTACTGAGTGAACACCCCCTATTTATGACCGCTGCTGCTTTACAAATTGCTGGTTACACTATCGCTCTTTTTGCTTGCCTGCTACCGAGAGTGTTCACCTATAAACATTTCAAAACCCTTGCTTACGTCATTTCAGGGCATGTCGCCAGCTTCATTGGTGGGATGCGGTATCTGCTTGGGTTAGAAAAAGGTCAATGGGAACGAATTTAGGAGACGGATGATGGATATTATGACTTTTAATTCAACACTTTCAAATACAAGAGCAAAACGTATACTTCTCGCAAAACGTTTGTTTGATCTGGCGTGTGCATTTTTGGGCGCATGTGCGACTCTCCCTTTGTATCCTATTATCGCTATCGCAATAAAACTGGATTCAAAGGGACCAATATTTTACGGGCAAGAGCGTGTTGGTAAGATCACGCAGTCAGGTATTTCTAAATTTATGATGGTCAAGTTTCGCACCATGTACACAGATGCAGAATCCAAAACAGGTGCGACTTGGGCCAAAGACAACGACCCGAGAATTACACGAGTTGGCATGTTCTTAAGGAAAACGCGTTTGGATGAAATTCCTCAATTTTGGAATGTCTTAAAGGGGGATATGTCGTTGATTGGTCCTCGCCCTGAGCGCCCTTGCTTCTACGGTAAATTAGAATCTCAAATCCCGTTTTTCTCTGATCGCACATATGGCGTGCTACCTGGAATTACTGGGCTTGCACAAGTTAACCAAGGTTACGATACCTGCATAGAAGACGTGCGTTCGAAGGTTGGATACGATCACAGCTACGCGCTCGCACTCATGTCCTTTTCAAGCTGGATTAAAATGGACTGGGAAATTATCAAGAAAACCATTTTGGTTGTGGTATACGCACGTGGTCGATAATTTTATTATTTTAACCTCACTAATCTCTACAAAAGCTCAATTTACCCAAGGTACGTTGAGCTTTTCTTTTAATGGCATTATCGCACTGGATCAGTTTGTCATAGTGAAGTGTTGTGCTGACACTTGAGCTGAAGCTTCTTCATCAGAAAAGTAAAGCTCCAACTCTTCAATATTAATCGCACGAGAGAAATAATAACCTTGTAAAACATCTACATTACAGCTTCGAACAAAATCCAATTCTTCGTCTGTTTCTATACCTTCTGATACCACGGTAAAACCCAGACGCTTTAAGGTAGATACGACAGACCGGTAAAGTTCTTTTCCTTTTACATTATTAGCTTGCTTTAAGAATATACGATCCAACTTAATCACATCGGCATCTAATGCCCCAAGCATCGATAGGCTAGAATACCCAGTGCCAAAATCATCAATGGCGACCTTAAATCCAGCCTCACGTAATATTCCAACGCTTTCACTGACTAATTCCACATGCTGGGAGTAAATAGATTCGGTAATTTCAAACAAAACAGGATAGCTAGACAACTGCTTAATGACCTCAGAGATGAATTTCCTATCACTCAGAGAATCGACGTTGAGGTTCAAACTGATCTTTAAGTCGAAATTTTTAAACACCGACTGATTCTTCACGTCATTTTCGACTGCATCCACTACCCACTTATCAATGTATTCTCCAATTTTTGCATTTTCAAAATGCTGAATAAAATCAGGGGAATTGGGCCTATGCTCGCTTTCCAAACGCAGTAGAGATTCCACGCCAACCATCTTGAGTGTTTTGGAATCAAACTGAGGCTGATAATACATTTTCAGTTCACCCGCCAATATTTCCTTTAAGCTCTGATTCAACTTATCTTGCTGAGCCACCAACTCATCATGCATTCCCATGAAGGTGACTTCTTTTTGAACGGGCACGGCATAACTGAACCGCAGCTTTCGAATCAAAGTATTAAGCAGGCTGTCGTTACTGGTATTCGTATACTTTCGTACAAATGGCATATAGATCAGCACCCCCATACCGATAGTTACGATCTGTAACAGCATTGCCTTCACGCTGCCGCCTGTCACCAAATACGAATCAAGCAGCGATGGCGTTACCCATTCAATGCTGTCTCGAACAACCGTAATATCCAATGCCGTTACCCACATTTGGGCAAACAGATGGTTGGCAAGTGGCACTAATACAAATGGTATGGCTAAAATTGGGTTGAAAATAATGGGTAAACCGAAAACCAATAATTCGTTCACATTGATTATCGCAAAAGGAATAGAAAGCTTGGCGAGCGTTCTTGCGTATTTCATATTAGAAAATAATAATATAGAAATAATCAACGACCACGTACTTCCCGCTCCACCATAAATAACAAACACATCGAAAAACATGCTAAACGACATATTTGTCACATAGATATCTGAAACAAAAGAAGAATCAAAAAAGGTGTAATACGCAGCTGCACCGTGTATTCCTGACAGCCAAGTAATGTGAATAATAAGAGTATGTAAATAAGCTTGAATACCAGTAGGCCACTGGGCAATTATGTCCACAAGCGCTTGGAACGTATACTGACCAAATAAATAATACAGCGCTCCTATCCCCATAAAAACAACGAGATGAGGCATCATCCCATTTATAGCGCCTTCTAAAACAGGGTTAACGACTCTAGTGTGTATCAGCTTGTATTTCACGTAGCGATTCACAAGGAAATACCCTAAGCAAACCATAACAGGCACAAATACCGCATCGTCGAGAACAAACGCGTCCGAGAGAATCAGCCCGTTTTCGGTCTTCGTAATGTAACCTGAAAAGATGAGAAACATCGTTAAAGCAAGGGAAGTGACCAGCAAGCGCTCATCAAAGAAGTGAAAAGAAAGGTGATAAGCGAGTGTACATGTAAGTAAAACTGGGAATATTTTTCCGAGCAAAATATCTATGGTTGCAATGTCTTCATAGGGAATCAGCTCATAATTATTGTTTACAACAATAAATACAATCCAAGCTGAACGGAAAAACAAATAAGGGATCAGTGAGACCATCGCCGCTCTAAATGAGCTTAAAATGATTTGAAATATGGCTTTCATTTCAATATTCGCCTGATTTATACATAATCTGTATGCATATATGCAAGTTCATTAACCACATTTTAAAAGTGGCTACCACAACGCTATGTGCAGATTATAGAGTAAAGCGTGCGCAATACCGTTCTTAATTTAGAGAATAAAATAAGAAATTCAAAACCAAGTTAAATAAACACGAACAATTACTGGAATTAGTTTAATTTATGAAACTTTTGTGACATCTTCTTCGGGCAGTTCCACTTTGAGCTGATCTATGTTGATGATGGCGCTGAGTTCATGAATTCGATTGATCAGCCTTTCGTTCAATACCACCCCATCGGCTATTAAGCGTGAACCGTTTGCAGCACAGATATCTTGCTTTAAACGCATACCTACTTCCAGATCACTCAATTTGAAAATCAACCTTTCATTAATACCTAGCGTTGGCTTTTCAGGCTCTTTATTCACTGGCTTAATTTCAGGCTGAACAACAGGGTCTTCAGTCATGCAATCAAAATCGGAATCGACTTGATGATATTCATGTTCATGAAAGAGTTGGGCAGATTCGCTAAACGCAGCCAATATCTTTTCTTTGGCCATGTCGAGGGTAATAGGCTTAACAAGAAATGAATTAATATCGAGGTTCATACACGCACGCAGTACTTCCGTGTTGGAATAGGATGTCACAGCAATTATCCGCGTAGACTTATCGTTGCAAGTATTGCCCGTTCGAACTTCTTTTAACAACTCAATTCCGTTCATTTCAGGCATATTGATATCGGTAATAATGATATCGACTTTATGCATATCCAGTTTTTGAATCGCTATTTTACCATTTGGAGCAGTGAGGATATTTTCTACTCCGAGCCTAAGCAGCATAGAAAGGGTCGCCTTTCGGGAGAAATCATGATCTTCGACGATCATGACCGTTATTTTGGAGAATATTTCTGACGCTTTCATGGTGTTTTCCTTCCCAGATTTTTAACGTTGTTTTTCAATCTTCAATCCCTAGCTTTAGTAACCTATTCAAGCTATATAATTTTTTCTTTTTCTAAGTATTTTTGAATGTCCGTTACTTTTGTAACACTTTGTTGATAAACGTTTTCTAAGTATCCCCAATCTTGTTTTAAGGCCTCATTTTGCAAAGTTAGGAATGATTCAGCCAACCGCTCAGCACCCGCTGAATTCGCGGCACCTTTAGCAGCGTGAGCAATACTTTGTATCTGACTTTCATCCTTATTAGTTAGCGCACTTTCCAATGCATTCATGTCTTCTTGCAGCGAATCCCAGTACCCTTGTAAAAGCGGTGCCAAGACATCCAACTCAGCAGTGCCAAGAATGGCTTCAAGCCGCTCAAAGTTGATGGCATTCGACTCTTCTAGCTCTGGTATTTGCAAATCGTGCTTAAACGGCGCATCAACATTAAGATTGTGGTCGGTATGCTCGATCTCATCGTTTTCACTGCTTGATTCGGCTGACGCGTCCAGCCACTTATCTAAAATTTTCCCTAATGTATTTAACTCCACAGGTTTCGAAAGATAGTCGTCCATCCCAGCTTGAATACAGTGCTCTGCCGAGCCAACTAACGCGTTGGCGGTAATCGCAATGACCGGCGTCCTCTGATCTACATGTTGTTCGAGCTCTATTTTTCGTATTTCTTTGGTAAGTTCAAAGCCATCCATTATTGGCATGTGGCAGTCCGTCAGTACGAGCCCGTAGCGCCCCTTATTCCACATATTCAAGCCAGCTAGACCGTCCTCTGCCATATCACACACATAACCTAACCGATTTAATTGCCTTTCTATTACATCACGATTGGTGGGCTGATCTTCCGCCACCAATATCAGCCTGCCTTCCTTCTCAGCCTGCTCTTTTGTAGGCAAATCTTTAGTCGCCCTTAGTTTTTGTTTGTTTTCAACGATAGGGCTGCGTTTACCCATTAGGATCGCAACACCCATTTCAAGTTCACTCGGTTTTAATGGATGCGCACCAGATACCATCGTATTGGAAGCGACAAACCCTTTACTTGAAGAGGAATCCTCAGACAACAACAATGTTTTCGCTTTACCATCAAGCAACTTCCCTATATTCCCTTCATACACTTTATCGATGTCTTTCGACGAATATTCAGGGCCTGCAATCATGATATTGAAGCCTTTTTCTTCATGAGTAAGTACCATTTCGGCTTTCGCAAATGAAGAAACAGAAACCACCTCGCAACCAACAGACTCGAGATTGTATTTCACTACTTCACTGAGCTCTGGTGAACGCAAGACCGACAAAATTCTCGTTTCGGAGTAAGGGATGTCATCCTGCTCCATTCTAAAGTTGAGGTCATAAACGCAAGGTATTGTCATGATGAAACAACTGCCCTCACCCACCTGGCTTTCAACCCGAATACGCCCGCCCATCATTTCAATCAGTGATTTTGTGATGGACAAGCCTAGCCCGGTTCCTCCATATACACGGGTGGTCGATGTGTCTGCTTGTGTGAATGCGGAAAACAACTTATCCATTTGTGATTGCGACATACCAATGCCGTTGTCTTGTACACGGATTTCGATTTCGTCTTGGCCGTCATTAGAAATGAGCTCTGACATTATCCAAACTTGTCCTTGGTAATGTTCGTCTCCACTCGTAAACTTCACCGCGTTGCCAACAACATTGAGCAACACCTGCCCCAATCGAACTCCGTCGCTCATTATGTATTGAGGAATACGGGAGTCGTGTTTTAACAATAGGGAGATATTCTTCTTTTGAGCTTGTAAGAACAACACATCTGCCGTGCGTTCCATGACTACGTGGAATTCAACGGGTATGTTTTCCACTTGCATTTGCCCAGCTTCGATTTTAGAGAAATCCAAAATGTCATTGATGATGTTTAAAAGTGTCATTGAAGAATCGCGGATCGTTGTTGCCATCGTGCTTTGTTCGGGCGCTAACTCCGTTTCGCTTAGTAAATTGATCATCCCCACCACACCGTTCATTGGTGTTCTAATCTCATGGCTCATATTGGCAAGAAACATCGATTTGGCTTCGTTAGCGGCGGTTGCCAATTCACTTTCACGTCTTAACAGGTCTTGCGCGGTTTTTTCTTTGGTGATGTCGATATTCACCCCGCCCATTCCAATGGCTTCGCCCGAGCTTTCATCAAACACAACATCCGCAGCGGCTTTGATCCACCTAATGTCACCATTCTTCCACTGAATCCGAAACTCAGAACTGAAACGCGATAACGTATCTTTTGCTTTCATCAACTCTTCTTCTGCGCGAGAGGCATCTTCTTCCAATACTCGCGTTTTCCACATGTCGTAAGTATCCGTGGCGTTTTCTCTGTCCACGTCATACATAAGAAACATACGGTCATCCCATTCGAGCTCGCCGCTTCTAAAGTCCCAATTCCATATACCAATTTCCCCAGCTTCGGTAGCAAGGTTCAAACGTCTGACCAAATCTTGTAGGCTTATTTTGCTTAACTTAAGCTCCGACTCCGCGTGTTTACGGTCACTAATGTCTCGTAACGTACCCAAGTAGTAAGCTTCGCCATTAACCGCGACTTGTGTAATTGACATCTCCAATGGAACGAGTTTTCCTTCTTTGGTTTGCCCTATCACTTCGTCGCTTTCATTCGCTCTATCAGGTGAGTCCACAGATATCGAGTGGGTAAGAAAGTTGATGCCTTTTTGCTCAAAGTTATCTGCCAACAAGGTTTCAAATGGCTTACCTAACAGCTCCTCTCTCGTCCAACCAAACAATTTTCTAGCGGAATCGTTTATGTCTAGGATGGTTTCATCTAATTTGAAGATGATTAAGCTATCGATGGCTGATTTGAATACGGCCTTCATACGACTTTCACTGTCTTCCAATTCCAGCGTCGTTTGTGCAATCAGATCTTGCAGCATTCTATTGGCTTCTTGAGCTTCTTCTTTAGCCTGATGCAACTCTGTCACATCGGTTTGAACACCAATGAAATGCGTTAATTCACCTTCATCGGAGTAAACAGGGTCAACATGCAAGTGACATTGAAATATTGATTCATCTTTGCGCTGATTTTGAATGTAGACATTACAGGACCGCCCTTCAGATAAAGCACTCCTTAGTTCAATTAATCCGGGATGCTCTGGGTCAGGACCATGAAGAAATCGAGGATTTCGACCTATCACTTCCTCACTGGTATACCCCGTCATCGCCAAGAACGCGTGATTAACATAAACAATAGGCAGGTCGTGGTCCTCAGCATCACAAACCATCATTCCAGATTTTGCGGCTCGAATCGCTCGGCGCTGTAAATCCAGCTCTTGCTGCTGGTCTAACGTTTTCTTAAGCAGCTTTTCGCGTTCTTGAAGTCGGCTTTTAAATATGTCTACTGCCTTAATGATTTCCCCGACTTCGTCGCTTCGGCGATATTTGGGTAGCGGCGTAGAAAAATCGTTTCGCGACAACTGCGAAAATATGTTCGCCAACTGTTTAAGTGGGGAGCTTACGCGGTAGAACATGTACAAGCCCGTTGCTGCCAATACAGCGATAATCATAATAGAGATCAACCACAGCTTCGTTTTTAGTTGAGCCGCCTCTACAAACGCCGATTCTGGTGGGACTTGGATATATACCTGCCAGCTTAAACCGGGAAAGTCATAAGCACCTAGGCTACTTGCGCGTAATCTCAGAAGTTCATCACCACCCTTTTGGCTCACCAATGAAATACCTGAGGTCGAGTCTCGATAAATCGTGGATTGAGTACGATAGTGATCATCGATATTTTGCCCTTTCAATTCCGAGTTTTCCCGAAAGTAATCCATGGATTGATTGTCTTTTGACCGCATATCGATAAGGACATCGTCTTTTTGATCGACAAGCAGTAGTTGAACATTGTTGTAGCCTTTCATTAGCAGCGATAAGTGGTATTCGAGAAAGATCTCTTCTAGGAACTTAAAATCTAATACGTTTACCCAAACCCCCGTCACCTCGCCAATATCATTTTTTATTGCCGTCGCAAACATCATATCGAATTGCTCATCACGCACACTCTGTTGACCAAAGAGAGACGAATGGGGTCCGTATACCACGGTGCCTAATTCCGGAAAGGCCGGATTTGGTGACAAAGGTTTTAAGTAGGATTCATTCAACACATTGTTGAACCACTGCTTTAGCAGTACCTTTTCCGATTTCGATTCTATTGGCTTTATTTTCTCTCCGAAGACATCCATTCGGTTTTGGGCAACGAGATCACCTTGGGTTGTAAAAACCAAAATGTGGCTATAAACCTTATATTCGGTAATGAGCTTATCGAGGTATTCTTCTAAGTTTTTGTTTGGAGAGCTGTTTTCGTTAGAAAAGCTGGAGGAAAGCCTTGCATTTAAAGCAAAAGCTCGGGCATCGTGAAACCGTTCAAATAAATTACGATCGATTTTTTCAATCAGTTCTTTTGCAACGTCCTGCATTTCATCTTGAACTTTATTTTCCAGTTCATGCGTTGCATTCCATGTAACGTAATAAAGAACTGAAAACAGTAATGTCGTAACAGCAATAAGTAGTGTTATATTTTTAACTTTGATTTTCATACCTAGCCTAAACCCATTTGGTTAATTGGCTACAATACGCAAACTTCTCTTTTTAACTGCACCGCGACAAATTTATCTATTTGTTATTTCAATATTATTTAAGATTTAATTGTCACTATTGCGTATTAATCGCCCACTCTAACACTTACAATTATAGCTCACCTTGTTGATTCGCCACTCAATCTTCGGTTTTAGTAGCTGGTGGTTATTGTCGAGTTTAAAAATATGTGCTTATCAATCACCCTTCTTGGAAAAAGCTCATTTTTATTTATATAAAGCTCAATTTTGAATCTTTGTTGCGTATTGATTGCACATTGACAGCGGTCTGCTTAACATGTGGCGCGTATCATTAGCTCCTCGCTATGTGGTTGCTTTCTTCAGTACACTTTTAGGGATGTAAAGTGCATGAAAAACCTATCTTTTAAAAACAAGATCATCGCTCTAATTACCATCATTGTTTCTATTACAATTCTGACTTCTTACGTCAGTGTTAATTACTTCATCAGCCAATACATTCATGATTCGGATACACGAAACATCAGCCACAACATCGAATTGGTTAAGAAGAAACTGAGTACCGATCTTCAACGACAAGTGAATTTGGCGAAAAGCCTAAACTTCAGCATGATGGATATTGCAGAGACCAAGGAAAATTCCGGTTTCTATAAGGTCGTTAAAATCGTAAACGACTACGCATTTGATGACTCAGGCATAATGGAAGAAGACGCTTCTCAAGCTTTTATTAACGCTGCATCTTCACAAACAGAAATACCGGCCATCAGTGATGTGACAGTCACAAATGGCAAACCCCTTCTGACCATTTCAATGCGTCGTTCAGACGACTCTGTTGACTTCTTTGTTATCGACTTAAGTGAAATGTCATCCATTGTTGCCGACTACGCAATTAGCGGTAGTTACATCGAACTGATTTCCCAAAATGGCACTGTTATCTATTCAAATAAGCAAGGTGACAATCTAATGCCGTTTAACAAGCGAGTATCTTTGGGTGAAAAGAGCTGGCAGCTAAATGGTTACATCGACTTAGATTTAATTGAGAAAAATACGTCTTCGTTGAACTGGTTGATCACGATGGCTTTGATCATCTGCGCCGTTGTTATTATCGGGATAAGTGTTGCCCTGCTGCATATCGCATTTAAGCCTTTGCAAAACTTGAAAAGCGTTGTTGCCGATTTATCTAAAGGAAGTGGCGACTTAACTCAACGCTTGGATGTCGTTTCTCAAGACGAAATCGGTCAAATATCTCACTCGATTAACTTGTTCATTGAAAAGCTTCAGAAGATGTTTGTCGAAGTTTCTCTATCAAGCCACAGTATTGATACCGCTGTCTCTCAAATAAACAGCCAAACTGAATCGAACTTACAAACGCTGAACAACCACAATATTGAAACCGAACAAGCGATCACGGCAATAAATGAAATGAGCGCTACCGCTGAATCCATTGCACAAAATGCCTCTGATGCAGCGAAGTTAACCGAGCACACCTCTGCAAATGCTGAGGAATCAAAAGAAATTGTTTCTCAGGCGGTAAACAGCGTTTCAGCGCTGGTTGATGAAGTAAGCAGTATGTCTCAGTCTATCGGTACAATGAGTGCAGACACAAAACAGATCAGCACCGTATTGCAAGTAATTGGTGAAATTGCTGAACAAACGAACTTGCTTGCCTTGAATGCGGCGATAGAAGCTGCCCGCGCAGGAGAGCAAGGCAGAGGGTTCGCGGTCGTAGCCGATGAAGTCAGAGCGTTAGCTGCTCGAACGCAAGACAGTACCTCTCAAATAAACGAAATGCTGAGTAAATTACGAAATGCTACCGACAATGTGGTTTCAGCAATGGAGTCTACGCGCAATAGTTGCGAGAACACCGCTGAGAATACCAACAAGGTTATGGATTCTCTCAACCAAGTTACCGATTCTGTCATAGAGATAAACGAATTGAATGCGCTGATGGCAACGTCTGCGGACCAGCAGAGCCAGGTTACAGAAGAAGTGAATAGAAATATGGTCGCCATTCAGGAGATAGTACATCAACTGAACGACAACGCTTCGCAAGCCAATACCGTGAACCAAGCCCTTGAATCTACATCAAGCGGTTTAAATAAGGTTGTCGGACGCTTTAAAGTTCAGTAATTTATGTAAAGTATCAACTTAGGCAGCGTGTCAGTGATATCGCTGCTTTTTTTTTGCACATTTTTCATAAGGATAGAGAAATGGATTGGAATACATGGATGATCTACGTCGCGGCGATTTTCATACTCACCGCATCACCGGGACCCAGTGTTTTGCTGTGTTTAAGTAAATCGGTCACACAAGGTTTTCGCTCGTCAGTTTTTACCGCTCTTGGCAGTTTAACCGCCATTATGGGCATCCTAACGCTTTCTTTCACAGGGTTAGGCATGATCATCGCAACATCCGAGTGGGTATTTAATATCATTAAATGGACGGGGGCAGCTTATCTGATTTACCTTGGCGTACAAGCATTACTTTCTAAACAAGAAAGCTATGAAGTTGCAGAAGGGAAAAGCCAACAACAATCACCTCGCAGTCTGTTCTTAAGTGGCTTTATCGTGGGCTCCAGTAACCCAAAGGCCATCATATTCTTTACGGCACTTTTCCCACAGTTTATTGACCCTCAACTCTCTTTACTCACTCAGTATTCCATATTAGCTAGTACTTTTGCGGTGATGGAACTGTCTTGGCTTTTGATCTACGCCTACTTAGGAGCAAAATCTTCAAATTGGTTATTGCAAAGTGGTCGTGCCAAACTGTTTAATAAGCTGACTGGTGGCGTGTTTGTGGGTTCGGGTATACTGTTGTCTACAACCTCACGCTAATAAATTCTCGAGAGGTGTTATGAGTATTCCAGAAAGTAAAGTGGCGATTGTTGCCGGCGGCAGTGGCTTAGTCGGTCACGAGTTAATGATGTTACTTCTCAAAGAAGACGCCATTGCGAAAGTCCATTCCATGGGAAGACGACCTACACACCTCTCTCATTCCAAGCTCAAAGAGCATATCCATGTAGACCTGTCGATCACTCAGTGGGATGAAGACTCTCCCCCTCCAGAAATTGGTTTTATTTGCCTAGGGACAACACTTAAACAGGCGGGGTCAAAAGAGAAGCTTGCGAAAGTAGACGTAGATTTGGTGTGCCATGTTGCTCAGGAAATGAAATTACTCGGCGTTACGCGCATTGCCGTTGTTTCTAGCTATGGAGCAGACCCAGACTCTTACTCTCATTACTTAAAATGCAAGGGACGAATGGAGTCCGCTGTGTCAAAAATGGGATTCGAGCGAGTCGTATTTGTTAGACCCGGTCCTTTAAGCGGCGAGCGTGATAAGCCGCGAAAAAACGAAATAATAACCGAATATATCCTTAAACTCCTTTCGCCTCTTCTCATCGGCAAACTTGCTAATTTCAAACCTATCTCCGGAAAAGACGTAGCGCAGTGTATGCTCTATTCGTTATTTGAAACTCAAACATCTCAGATCTACCCCACTATTTTTGATACTCGTTCAATGTACGCGATGCTGGATAAATTTAAATAACGGATGCCCTTTCTTTCACCTTCTAAAATACGGCATCGTCCTTACTTAACTTCAGCGCTGGATAAGAGACCTCGTAACTCGTTGGATTAAAAAATCGATATTTCACCTCCTTTCAAGTGTGGTTCCCGCATCACCAAGTTCAAATCATACGCAGTGACCTAGGCATCTAAGAACATACGTTCTAAACGGGTAGAGGAATAAAATCAGTCGATTTAAGGTACGACCATAGCTCCTCCGTTAAGTTGGAAGAGCTATGAACAAAGTTGGAAGGAAGTCTAACGTGTGATTCGTTAGACTTTAACGTTTATTGCTCCTACAGCTAAAGCATCCAAAGCAACGATAGATTGTCGCAGGGTACTCACTCAGCTTTTTCTCGCACTTGCTTCCAGCGGTGGGCAAGAAGCTTTGATACGAATGTCAGATTAAAGCGAATGACGAGTACCAATCACATCAAATTCTGCGGCAGAAACAAATCCCCCAACCCCAGATAAAGCCTCAAACCTGACATAGTTTGCGCTAACCGGTGTGAACGATAAGGTGTGCTCTCTAATGTTTGAGTCAAAGCTGCCGCTACTCACTTCTTGCCACTGTGTGCCATCCGTTGAAAGAGAAATTCGATATTGCCCAATCGTACCATTCCCTAAATCTTCACGTGCAAGGTAACCAAATCCTGATACATCAAGTGTTTCTCCAAGTTTGATAATAAAGCTTTGAGGCGCCTTTTGACTTTCATCGGCAGGGAACCAAGGTGAGTGGTACATAGTGCTAGGGTCGTTATCAAATGCTTTCGCCAGATCATGGCTAGATTGAAAATCAGGCGCTTGAATAATGGTCATTGTGCTCTCATCGAAGTCATTTACGGTGCGTGTTCCAATCACATCAAACTCGGCTGCTGATACGAAATCACCCAATCCAGATAGCGCTTCGAATCTGACATAGTTCGCTTTAATTGGCGCAAACGAAAGCGTGTGATTCCTTGTATTTGGCTCAAAGCTGCCGCTACTCGCCTCTTGCCACTGTGAGCCATCCATTGAAAGAGAAATGCGATACTGCCCAATCGTACCATTCCCTAAATCTTCACGTGCAAGGTAACCAAATCCTGATACATCAAGTGTTTCTCCAAGTTTGATAATAAAGCTTTGAGGCGCCTTTTGACTTTCATCGGCAGGGAACCAAGGTGAGTGGTACATAGTACTAGGGTCGTTATCAAATGCTTTCGCCAGATCATGGCTAGATTGAAAATCAGGCGCTTGAATAATCGTTATAGTGCTCTTATCGAAATCGTTTTTGTCCCGTGTTCCAAAGACATCAAATTCCGCCGCCGACACAAAATCACCTACCCCAGACAACGCTTCAAACTTCAAGTAGCTTGCTTTGGTAGCACTGAATGTGATTTTTTGAATTTCTGATAAACGCTCGAAACGGCCACTGCTTATTTCGGTCCATTGGTTACCATCAAGCGAGAGTGAAAGCCTATATTGCCCAATAGTGCCATTTCCAGCACCTTCACGTGCAAGATAGCTGAAACTATGGACATCAAACGTCCCACCTAGGTTAACGACAAATTGTTGAGGTGCTCTTTCACTATCGTTGGTTGGATTCCACGGTGAGTGGTAAATCGTTGTTGGGTCATTATCAAACGCATTCTCTATGGCATGCCCTTGCTGGTGGCTGGGTTGCTCAATAAAGACAAAGTCGGACTTATTGATCTCGTTAAATGTAGCGGATTCAGGTCCACTTATTCTCAAGTTTGCCCAATTAATGCAATCAACAGTGGCACTGTTATCAATATCTTCAACGGTTAGCTCAACGCTACGTATTCCGGTTAACGCTAAATTAGGTTTGACGACGGTAGGGCCTTCTATATCGTACTCCCAGGCTTTAAACCCATTCAAATAGATAGAAGCTTTAACGGTATTCCCGTCTACTTTACAACTGTCGTCAATACCCACATCCGCATTGAGTTCAGACCACGTTCCATCAAGGAAGAACGTAAGAGACGACGGCGCAGAAACCCCAATCCCTCCAGAGAAAGACAAGCCGTTCATTTGCATTGCGTCCCCTGTCACTGCCTTATCTTGCTGGGCGTTACCCACAGCAGTACCGTTAGAGAGCGTTAAATCAACCGTTTTAAGCGGAACTTCGATGCGTTCGGCGATCACATCAAACTCTCTCGCGGAAAAGAATTGACCGACACCCGCTAACGCTTCAAATTTTAGATATCGAGCATTCTGTGCCGTGAATCTCGCAATTTTCAGTTCGTTGCTTACCTCCCAATCACCTTCGCTAACGGGGTCCCCCCAGTTGCTCGTATCGTTAGATAAGAAAAGTCTATATTGCGTGACCGTGCCATTTCCTGCATCCTCCCGCGGAAGATAGGTGAAACCAGAGACAATGTAGTCCTCCCCAAGGTCGATGTTGAATGACTGAGGTAGTCGATCGCCGTCGTTTTCAGGCCACCATGGTGAGTGGTAAATGGTACTGACGTCACCATCTAGCGCATGGCTAAACGGCTGAAAATCTTGTTCTTCAGCACTTTTAATAATGGTGATCTTACTTTTGTCAAAATCTGTCTCGTAGAGTGGGCTCGGATAAGGTGGAGTCACCGGTAACGTGGCTAGTTCATCAATGTCTATATTAAATTCGATACCTTGGTAAACAGATTGGTTTGGCACTTTGATATGGATGGTCCCAAATTTCTCATCTGTGGCGTAGTACCACCCCTGTTCAATAGCATTGAACTCATCTAGCGTGCTCACAGATGTCATTTCTAAATTGCCAAACCGTACACTTAATGGTTCCAATAAAGAATTCACTTTAAGGTGGTAGCTGCGACCCGTTACTTGATCGGTGTAGCTATTGTGCACCGTTGTCGCGTCAACATTGATCGTGATGTCTCCTGCCGCATTTTCCGGCGCAGACACACGGATGTTCGTATCTGCAAATGCATTTTGCTCTTTGTATTCACGTGTTTCGCCATCATCCTCAAATAGCGTAAACTCACTGTTACCGTGGGGGTAAATGTCTAGAATCAGGTGAGTTTTATCCTGTAGCTGATCAGATTGGGCACCTTCATACATTGGAATAATCGCACCTGCGCGGACAAGTACAGGCATTGTGTCGATAGAAATCGGATAATGAGAGAGCAGTGTCCCGCCCGATGGTGATAGGGTACGGGTTCCGTCCCAGTAATCGATCCACAGCCCTTCTGGCAAGTAGACGTCCTTGTGCCATCCGCCGTTTTTGAGCATAGGTTCATACACAGGGGCAACCAACAAAGATTCTCCATACATGTATTGATACTTGTAGGTTTCGTCTTTAAGTACAGGATCGTCCGGAAACTCCCAAGTCATCGCTCTGACAATAGGAAAACCGGTTCTGTCCGCCTCGTAAGCATAGTTATACAAGTAAGGGGTAAGAGCGGACTTCAACTTCAAATATTGGCGGTTAATGTCACGATAGGATTTACCACTTTGTTTACCATCATGCCACCAAGCGTGTTTCCTTTCTTTGTCGTCCCAACCAGACATCGCTATCAACACTGGGGTGAAAGTTTTGAACTGAATATCGCGAGTGTATTTTTCAGCTCCGTTACCAAATATGCCGTTAACATCTGAAGAAGCGTACGCCTGACCTGAAAGACCGGAGCCAATGAACGTTGGTATGTGCCAACGGATATAGTCCCAGCTAGAGTATTGGTCGCCCGTCCACGCTATTGAGTATCGCTGCGTGCCTGCCCAGCCCATTACCGTCCAAATCATTCCCCTAGTGTCGGAATTATTGACCAATCCCTGATGAGCATCGTTATTGGCAGATAAAGAGTACAGCTTTCCTGGGCCTGTCCATGCTACATCCAATTTGTAAACGCTGACGCCATCCGCCACTTCTTGCGCAATAGAATCTAGCGAGCGTTGTGTCCATAAGCCTGTTTTTATTCCCAGATCGTCTAGCGCATTGATGGTGCCTGATAGATTTTCATATTCACAACCATATCCATCGTTTGGCAAAATCCACCCTATTGGCATATCGTAATTTTTATAAGGAATGCCCACTTGTTCAACAACATCCATCGTTGTTCCTGGTTCGGAAGGCCAGCCTTGTGGGTAATAGCCGTTCTTGTTGTTGTAACAATCCGCATCACCGAGGTAGTACGCCCATCGAGGCATCAAATGAGGACGCCCCGTTAACGCGGTATATTGCTCGACAACGTCTTTAATAGAGTCCCCAGTAAAATAATAAGCATCAAACCTATTTTCGTTGTAGCTGGATGTATATTTATCAATATTTCTAAAATCTTGCCCCCCATTTCGCCAAGTGTTTCTGAGTACTCCGTAACCTTTGTCTGACATAAAAAACGGGGCAGGATTAGGTCGGTCGTACTCGTCCCAACCACCAGAATACGACGCTTCCATGATTTTGCCATTGAACTCAAACTCACCATTTTGCTGACCACCGCCGTAGAAATGTTCCTC
Source organism: Vibrio sp. vnigr-6D03 (assembly GCF_002835515.1). Taxonomy (NCBI): domain Bacteria; kingdom Pseudomonadati; phylum Pseudomonadota; class Gammaproteobacteria; order Vibrionales; family Vibrionaceae; genus Vibrio; species Vibrio sp. vnigr-6D03. The sequence goes on along the minus strand of NZ_PIZL01000036.1, from coordinate 21,045 downwards.
TAAGCCACTGGAAAGCGTTTGAGTAGTTTTTCCACTCGGCTTGTCCATCTTAAGCGACTCAATATCAAAGTTTGTTTTAGCTTGCCCAATGCTGATAGGAACAATTTCAGACCATAACGCAGTTGGATCACCTTGCTTGTATAAAGAAAAGATCAGTGGCGATTTCTGAATTCTTAATGATATTTCATTCGTATTAAGAGCATAAGAATTGGAATTCGTCGTCAATTGAACATTCACATTGTCTACGTTGTTGTCGATGACAATGGTAGGAAGTGCGTTGACATCAAAGTCACTCGCATTGCAGTTAAAATTATTGCATTGGTCGAATAGCGCATCCACTGTCTCATCGACAAACGTCGCCGTTTGACTCGCCTGTATCCGAAATGTGTTCTCACTAAGGATAGAGATTTTAAGATGCTCGTTATCCGTTGTTTTTAGCGTGAGAGTCTGTCCGGTAAGTTGCACAGTGTTTGCATCAATATCGCCGAGTTCCTTGGCATCGACAGCGGTTATCGTTACGAAAACCAACGCCGTTACGCTGAGATATGATTTGGTACATTTCATAAATATTTTCCCTAATATCAGAAAGTGAACATCAAATATTGAGTGTCTCTTTTCTTGATTCCTTTCGTTTTCTTTCGCTTTATTTCTCGTGTTTTTTGTTTATTTCTATTTGTTTCTATTCACAGAACCTAGCGCTGTTTTTTAATTTTTAAAGTGATTTTGATCAAAAGAATTTCTCTGAAATCTATGTTTTTTGTGATGTGAGCTAGCAAGAATTATGAATATTTTTTCAATTCATCACCCTTACCTCAACAAGTGCAGTTTGTCGGTAACCTTCTTTTTATTTCGTTCTCAAAAATAATAGAGACATGACACCTTAGCGTTTGTCTCAAAATAGTGATGCGGGACAGGCTGGCTTAAAGATGGTGCGAGTCAAAAAGCATAAGCAAGTCGTTGCCCTGCTTTGATAAGACGACAAAATATGAAAAGTGCATGGGAGTGATAGATTCTGTGTAAAATTTCACAGGCTTTTTTGTAAAATTTACACTGTGAAATTTTTATTGTGAAATTTTGATGTGAATGGCGCTAATCTAAAGTTGAAGCAAGGGCAAAAGAACAGTCACCTCTTTTACCCAAGCTGGCAAAAAAATAAATGATGAGGACATCACTATGACTATATCAACTGCTTCGAACAATCAAAATACAGAAACCGAACAACAGTTTGATGCGACTTCTGTCCTCGCTGCTGAAAAATCAAATGCGCAACGAGTGACAGAAAAGCAACAACGAGCAAAAGAAATATTGGATTCATCCTTCCCACTAGAGCATGGTTCTCATCAAGATGTTGTGAACTATATGGTGTACTACTGCAACTTGGTTGCCTGCTTCGCAGATGGGAAGTTGGTGGGGTTAGACAACCCTTCACAGTTTGTCGCTTTATCAGGTCACAAACGCGAGCCGGAAGCCATTTTACTTAAAGATGCTCAAGGTTCGCACCTAGAGATTACGCTTGGTACACACCTAGGCAGCATTGATAATTTGGCAAACATCCAAGATATTCAGCTGGAATCGCGTACTTCGCTGTGCATGGAAACCCAATCTAACCACCGTTACTGGATCAGCCTTCTAGAAACGGGAGCGAAAGGCGACCCCATTGCGCACAGCGTCGACAAAGAGTACACCTCGCGCAGTGGTGAAGACTATACACTCACTCGCTTTTGCAAGAATTAAGATACACAAAAATATCCACACTACTATTTTATAAAAACCTTAACCTTAGTCTATGTCAATCTGACTGACCCCTTAATTGGGGTCTTTTTTTTGGGTCAAGCAATCTAAATAAATTTATCTAAACTGTCCCCGAATTGTGATTTCTCTCGTCTAGATAATAGCCAGAACTAAAAACTGGTTTGAACGTAAGTTAAACCGCTTATCAAGGAGAAAGCCGTGAGAATAAATCATGAAAGAAATTGGGCTGGGGTCGAACGTAATTTAGACGACTTATTTTTAACCGACCTGAATATTTTGAAAGATCCTAGTTTGTTTAGTCAGAGGAAAAAGGCTAAATCCCCCGTTGTTCACCAGATAGAAATAGCATCAGTATCGTGTTCCATGAAAAAGTCGTTCACGTCAGCTAATTCAATAGAGGGAGTGACACAATGATTGCGCACGTCCTATCAATTTTCGCCTTTATGGTCGTAACCTTTGCCGCACAAGGCTTATCCCATTTTGTTATTAACAAAGATCATTTTGATTCAGTGGGTTTTCTTCGCTCGGAGCCAATCATGGTGATGGGCTTTGTCGTCATGATTATTCAAGGTTCAATCATCAGTATCGGTCTGCGAACTTGGAAAGATAGTGCTGTTAGAGTGAAGGATGGTGTATTTATTTCACTGCTTTTTGGAGCGTTTCTTATCAGCTATATCGCGATCACCGAACCCGCTAAATATACCGTTCCGTCAATTGCAAACTGGATTCAAATTGAGCTTACGGTCGGGTTACTGCAATTTGGGATTTTTGGATTAGCTTTAGGTTGGATCCATCAGAAATTTTGTTCCAGTAACAAGCATCAAAATACTTGCACGAAGTGACACTTAAGCAATTAGCTTATAAAGGAGATATCTATGAGAAATCTTGCTGTTCTGGCGTTCGCTACGCTTGATGGAGTCATGCAGTCCCCTAGTATGCCCGAAGAAGATCCGTCTGGTGGGTTTAAGCATGGCGGTTGGGCTGCGCCTTACTGGGAAGGTGTAATGAGTCAGGTTGAACGCTACGCGATGTCGAAACCTTACGATATGGTTTTTGGTCGTAATACCTATAACATTTTTGCAGGGCATTGGCCCAACGCACCAAAATCCACGCTTTCAGATCGGATGAATGCGGCGAGAAAATACGTTGTCACTTCTGACCCTCAAACGTTGAATTGGGAGAACTCCCATGCCATTGCGGGAGATATTGCTTCTGAAATTCATGCTCTAAAAGACCAAAATGGTCCTCTCCTACAAGTGCATGGCAGCGCCAATCTGATACAAACACTTCTAAAGCATGGTTTAGTCGATGAACTTCGCCTTTGGGTATTTCCTGTCGTTGTAGGTAGCGGAAAACGTCTGTTCGAACACGACAGCGCCTTATACCAATTTGAGCTTACAAACTTTGATAGCTGCGATAACGGTGTAACGATGCAAATCTACATGCCTGCGCTAAATTCCAAAAACCTATCTTGAGTAACGTTTAAGAAAAAGGCATTGAGTGAGAAAAAACAGACCCAGTACAATTCTAGTCTGTTTACCCTTAATCTGACTGCCCCCTTAATTGGGGTCTTTTTTTTGGTTTAATTCTATAAGCAATGCTTTAAGCTCTCCGACTTCTGTTCTGAGTTCCGTTACTTCGTCTTTGAGGTTTGCCATTATGTGTTTGCCCTGATCCTCTTTGTCATCTTCTAGAAACCAAGAAGCCACAAAGCCGGTAAAAGTACCGAATAGACCAACACCCGTTGTCATCAACACAGAGGCAACAAACCTACCCCCAGCTGTGACGGGATAGAAATCCCCGTAACCTACAGTCGTTATCGTTACAAATGCCCACCAAAATGCGTCTGACGCATTATGAATGTTGGCACCTTCTACCCCTTGCTCTAACAAAAGCAATGCAATTGCGCCAACGGTTAGCATAAGAATCGAAACAAAAACAACGAAAGAGAACGAGCTTTTTACTTTGTTCCGTAAAAAGACATTGGCTAATGTGCGAACAGAACGAATGACCCGAATGAGACGAATAACACGAACGACACGGGCAAATTGCGGATAAAAACCAAATGGGATGGAAGAAAGCAAATCTATCCAACCCCACGTGCGAAAATATCGCCAACGATCGGGGGCATGTTTCAATTGGATAATGAAATCAATAAAGAAGAAAACACAGATAAATTGATCAGACCATCTGAGCATGGTGTTGATGTCATCGGGTAGTTTTGTTGTCAATTGCAACAAAACGGATATCAAAACAAAGACAGACAAAAACAAAATAAAGACCTGAAATGGGCCTAGATACTCACGCTGCTCAGTAGTGGTCATGGAATGTTCTCTAAAATCAATCTAAAAAGAGGGGGAATACTCAGTAACATTAAGTGACTAGGTGATCGTTCGTCAATCCGGAATGCAAAGTTGTTATGGCTTGGGTTTGGATAGTAGCGTTAGTGGCGGGGTTTCTTTTTGTTGGGCTTTGGCTTAGACGTATTCTGCATTGAAGAATACTCATTCTTCAAAATGAAAACAAAACGTATCAACCCGATGACAAACACAATGCCAAATACAATAAGTATTGTTTGGCAAAGCCACTCTGGATCGCAGGGTAAATAAATTTCTATGGGCATAGGTTTCCCCATATATACAGCAGGCTCGTAACAATACTGACCGCCCACTCAGCAAAAAACTTCCCGAGTCACCTAATACAAAAAAGGCTGTTATGAGCACCTAACAGCCGATACGTTTGCCATACAGCTATGTCGCTATTGAGCTATTGAGCTATTGAGCTATTGAGTTGAAAGATATCGTCCCAAACTATCCAAGCCAGTTCCCCAACCTGCACCGTGTTGGCTGCGCGATGCGTCAAAGGCGGCGATTTCTTCTGGTGTCGCGTTAACGGGCTCCCAAATCAGTTGCAATTTAGTTTGGCTGCCATTTTCTTCAAGCTTAACCGTTGTTTTCATTTCTTTTGGCCAATTAGGCATTTGCGGGCTCGGCATGATCTCGCCCTGCTCATTCGATACCGATTGAATAAACACAACCGTGTGCGGTTCTACAATTTCAATGTATTGAGATAAAAGCCACATCTCGAAACCATTTGGCATCACCATCTTGTGAAGAGACGATCCACCAGCCTGAATATCAGCTCGGGTAAATTCGCAGGTTACGCCAGGCATAGGAACCATCCAGTTTGTCATGTGCTCTACTTTAGTCCATGCCTCAAATACCAAAGCGATAGGCGCATCGTATTCTCTTGTTAAAATGGTGGGTTCTACGTGTTGATTACTCATCCTTGTCCCCTTTTTGTTGAATCTCTTGTAGGTATTCACCCAAGCTATCTAAAGTATGGGTCCAATATTGCTCGAATTGAACAACCCAGTCTTGAATAGACTTAAGTTGCTCGCCATTTACGTGATAAGCGCGAAACCTTCCTTCTCTACGCTCTCTAACCAAATCGACGGCTTTTAGCACCCCCAAATGTTTAGATACCATTGGCTGACTCCACCCAAGTGATGCAACTAACTGATTAACCGTCATTTCTTTGCCAGCTAATTTTTCCAGTAGCTCTCTTCTTTTAGGCTCAGCTATCGCGTTAAATGGATCAAATGTGGTTTTTGTTCTAGCCATAAACCTCAATATATTCCTATATGGGAATATTACAACATGATCAAAGCCAAGTTCTTATCATTGAGACATTGAGATATCTCGTCTTGGTAAGCTTAGGTCTTATACTGGTTGCAAAGAAATATTGAAAAGGAAACCATGGTGGAAAGTCGGTTCTTTAGGTCACTTGATAAGCCAACACAAAATAGACTTACCCTTTCAGCGCAATCCTTCCGATTCGAACCACAAGAGTTTCTTCTCGATTCACAGTCAAAATGGAACACGGTATTTCTATTGAACTCAGGCTCAGTGAGGATGTACTACCTCGACAGAGATGGAAAAGAGCACAACAAAGCCTTTTTTGTCGATCATGCTTTCTTCTGGCCGGTGACAGAATCGCTAAGGAATGAGCCCGCTGGTTTTTTTATCGAATCCATTGAAAGTGGAAGCGGATGGCGCTGGGATTTTGATGTCTTCAAACAAACCTTTACTAACGAAAACGACTGGATGACGTTTTCTCACCTTTGGATGGAAAATGTCTTAGCAGAAAAGTTCAATAGAGAGAAAGACTGGCTGCAACTTTCCGCAGCGCAGCGCTACGTTAAACTCATCACCCTAAGACCAGAGCTCAAGCGTTTACCCAACATGCACCTCGCAAGCTATATCGGCGTAACCCCAGAGTCCTTTTCTCGATTAAAAAAATCCATTCCACTTACCAAATGATAAGTACAACCCTCCGACATTTCGCCAAACTTTCCGTTAACGCAAAAAAAGGAAAGCAAAATGGAAAAGGGACTAGAAGCGACATCTACTTTACTGCTTGGACTTATGGCTGGCTTTTTTGCCACCTACAGTTTTAATGTGAACTACGCCATGCTCGACGTCGATGGCAGCACCTATGCTACGGTACAATCATTGTTTAACATCAATGTGAGACACGCTGGCTTTTTTATGTGCTTTTTTGGTGCCGCTCTGTTGCCTGCAGTAACCGGAATGGTGTGGCTGAGAAAGGACAAACGACGAGCACTAGTTTGGTTAATCATCGCCTTGAGTTATTTTATTGGGATAGTTATTTTTACTCGGTTTGTTAATTTACCGCTTAACTATTACACCGAGTCATGGAATCCAGCCGCTTTACCTGATGATTGGAAAACCGTTCGAGATCAGTGGAATACCGCGAATTTACTGCGTGTTATTGTCAGCATGATTACCTTTTCGGTCGCGTTGGCAATCCCTCACTTACGAACACGCAGTATCACTAGGGGCTGTTGAACTCTCTATACAGAAACGCCTAAGCTACGCAAATCTTCTCGCGCTTTCTTAGCGGTTGAAAACTGGAAAGCGTGAAAACCCTCTGTTTTCGCTCCTTCTACGTTCGCCGGCATGTCATCCAAAAATACGGATTCACTGGCTTCCACGTTACATTGCTCTACCACCAATTGGTATATTCTAGGATTAGGTTTCAGCACATCCCATTCCGCAGACACAATGGCATTATCGAATAGCGACCAAAAGCTGTACTTATCTTTAAGAAACGCAACAATTTCATGCACATTATCAGTGAGTGCGTAAATGCCATAGCCTGATTCTTTTAAATCTTTCATCATGTCTTCTGTGCCTTCTAATAAGGACAGGGATGCTTTCACGTTATCAAAAAGTCGGTCGGTTTCAGGTACGCTTAGCTGCAATTGTGTTTGATAAGCCAGCTTCGCTTCACTTTCAGAATACCGACCTTTATTTAGATCAAGCCAAATTTGATGAGAGAAAATGTCTTGAGCCAGTTTTTGAGCGGCTTCCCCTTCCACATCAAACGTTGCGGATACGATCTCAAGAGGAGACCATTTTACGATCACGTTACCTACGTCAAAAACGATATTTTTTATTGTCATATCCTAGCCTTTGTTATTTGATGAACAAGTGCCGCATTGGGGTTATAAAGCCTTTAAATACACCGCGGCATTTTCCTTGGAAGGCGAAAAACCAACGTTCAAAAGATACTCTTCGTGCTCTCTGGTTTTCGCGATGGCTTTAAGCATGTTTACACCACGTTGCTTCATCACTTCTGGGTGTAATTGGTAGTAATACTGCGCGACCTTCATGTCTCGATACTCTGGCGTCACAAAATCAAGCACAAGAGATAACGTGCCGTCCTTATCTTTATTCCCTACCAACACGCCCGCAATGCTGTTGTTTCGAAGTGTGTAAAATGCCGTATCCGATTTCTTTATCGATTCCACCGAGGTTTGCTTCTCAATTTCAGCTAAGTTGGTGGAAACAAAATGGTCAAAATATTCCGAATCGACAGAAGCCGAGATCAATTTGAATCTATCTTTGGTGGTATAAATGCCCCACAAATAATAGACATTGATTCCTGCAATACCTAAGTTCATCAACATTGTGGGATAAGAATCAATAAAATAGGCAAACGCTGCAAAAAGTAAGCAGCCGATAAAATTAATCACTCTTAACTTTATGATGGACGTCATTGTTAGTGATACAAGTACGACCAAAGATGCGAGATAGCCAAACCACTCTACCCAATCAAAATCCATTTTGATGCTCCTTCTCGTTTGTGTAATCAAAAAGATAGCATTGGAACTATGCTGGGTACACATCAAAAATGTGTTAGCTATGCAGGTATAAAAAGAAAGCCACCGAATAAGGTGGCTTTGAAAACAGAGTGCATATTTATCTGTGTGAGATGCTTAGGGTCTGTTGACCTTTCGTGGTTAAATTTTGTTCGAGTTCTATGCCTTTTAATCGCGGCGCAAGGTGTGTCGCTTAGTCATTCTAAGTAAATACCTTGCAACAAAGAGTAAAAGGCATAGAAGCGAACCCTTCGGGCAGCATTTGTGGCTTATTTCTACTGCGTTATCGCTCATTGATGTAGAGCGACTACACCGAATGAGCGTTGCCTTGTATAAATCACCCACAAATTGCTGCAAAAATCATCTCGAAAGGTCAACAGACCCTAATACTATTCAATAAGATCTATCATAAAACGACCGATATCCGTGTGATGTAACAGTTTGCTTGTGAACGGTGCAACCGCTTCGTCTTCACCTTGCGCGAACAAGAATACTGGCGTGCTGGTGTGGCTTCCTGTGCTCCATACCACACCTTGCTGTTCTGCCAATTCCCGAGCCAGCAAATTTTGTCGGTTATCGTCCGTTTGGTACACGAAGAATGCACCATACCCTTCCAGTTTTGGTACGGTCTTACTGCTTAGGTATTTGTGATCCCGAACGTAATAGGGGTTAGGCTGAGTGTCGAGTATCTTTTTCGCCTGCGCTGCGCTGATTTCAAAATCGCTATTCTCAACGACTAACTTCGCCAGGTTCTCGGGTGTTTGCTGCGCTTTATCTAACCCATCAAATTCGGAGTAAAACAGATCAGCGTGGCTGATTTTTTGGTTGTAAATCTTATCCAAAACATCGGGTGAAATGAAATTGAAGTTAGGCTTGTAGTCTCTTCCTTCAAATGCATCTCCAGGCAGCTCTTGAGGATCGGGTAAGTCCACCGCTGAATAACTGAAGCCAAAACCACCAGTTTCATGATCTGCGGTCACCAATACGAGAGTGTCGTTTCTGTTATCAGCCCAGTCGAGTATGCTGGTTACGGCATCGTTCATTTTTAGCATCTCATGTAACATGCTGCCCGTATCGTTATAATGCCCAGCCCAATCTATTTGCCCCGCTTCGACCATTAGGAAAAAACCGTTCTCGTTTTTTTCCAACACGCTGATCGCATGTTTAGCCATCTCTTCGAGTGTCGGTTGCGCACGCTGATCATCACCTTTGAGCTTGCTGTTAGTAATGCCATCATACATTCCTGAATAAGAGAACAACCCAAGCACTTTGTTGCCCTTCGAGTTGCTTAATTGCTCTTTAGTAAAGACAGTTTCGTATCCTGCCCCTTCAGCTTCGGTAATGAGGTTGCGTTCATCTTTTCGCTTCGATTTAATTCGCACTTTTCCATCAGTTTTTGCCGTGAGCACTTTGTGCGCTTCCGAGGTTTTGTCACTCGCGCTTTTTGGTATCCAATACCTCAAACCACCAGAGAGCAGCACGTCAGCATCGCTTGCGAGCATTTGCTCTGCGATTTTATTTTCCAAACTTCTATGAGCAACATGCGCAGCAAATGACCCTGGTGTTGCGTGGGTAATACGCGTATCCGAAACCAAACCGACCGACATGCCTTTCTCTTTTGCCACTTCGAGTACGGTACGTGCCGAATACCCTTTCGCATTTAGCCCGATCATTTCCGACCCCGACATTTGCCCTGTTGCAAGTTGGCTCGCTGAAGCAGCGGAGTCGACCACAATCGCTTTATCAGGGTGCGTCATGGAGATGTTCATTTGACCGCCTTTGATCATGCGCTCAAACACCGTACCTTTTCCTTTCAGCACCGACTTAGGGGCAAGATCGGAATACGTTTGCAATAAGCCCACCTGCTGCGGTCCCATTCCATCGCCTATGACCAAAATGATGTTTTTTGTTTGCGATTCAGCAAGCGCCATATTGGTACTTAAACCAATAGCGGCTACTGCTAAGGACATGAGCGATAATCTTCTTCCATGTAGTTTCATCGTTTCTGTTCCATATATTGAATGTTGTGGCTCAACTCGAAAGCATCACCTTGTTCATTAAAACGAAAAAAGGAACCCCCAGTAGAGAGGTTCCTTTGGTTTCATCACCTAAGAAAAAGAGAACAACCTAAAATGTTCATCTTTTTTTAAAAAGACGGTCAACAAATAGAGTCGCATTATTCGTTTTCCGCCATGCCGCTATCAAGGTTAGCGAGCATTTTGTCGGCATACCAATTGATAAAATTGATCACACCAAATTCATAGGTCTCGGAGTATGGACCCGGTTCATAAGCCATCGAGTTAATACCCAGTTGGTTAGTTTCCCCAAGAATGCGGTCTTGGTCGTTCGTTGCATCCCAGACCTTGCGTAGGTTCTCTACATCGTAATCGATACCTTCTACCGCATCTTTATGGACAACCCACTTGGTAATCACTTTACTTAACTGAGGTGCAACAGGGATCACTTGGAAAGCGATCAAGTGGTCGCCTTGAGCATGGTTCCATGAGTTCGGCAAATGAAGAATTCGCATTGAGCCTAGATCAGGAGTATTGATACGCCCCATTAATTTCTTACAGCCCACTTCACCGTTCATCGTCATTGCGCTCACGCCATCTTTTAAGGGCATGCGCACAATTCGATTTTGATCCCCATAAGCACTTTTGTGAGCGTGTGGAATGCCATTTTCATCCCATATTTTTTGCTTTTCGGCAACAAGCGCTTTGAACTCGTCAGACGCCCGTGGATCGTTAGTGTCATCCCACTCTAAAAGGGAGCCTAACAGTTCAGGGTGTGAACCTTCACAGTGGTAGCACTCTCGATTGTTCTCGATAACAAGCTTCCAGTTCGCCTCTTCCATCATGACACTTTGAATGGCAACTTTGGCATTCTCCAAGTCATAGGGTTCTAGGTAGTGCTCTAAATCATTGAGGAACTCGTCAATTTCAGGCGGATTCTCAGCGAGAGAAATGAAGATGTATCCCCCTGCCGTTTTACAGTGTATAGGCTTTAGACTGAATTTCTTTTTATCAAAATCCGAACCCATCTCCTGACCGGCGTAAATCAACTCACCATCCATGTTGTATGTCCATTGATGGTATGGACAAACTAACTTAGCGGATTTACCGCGATGCTTAGTACAAATCTTCGAACCACGGTGACGACATACATTATGCAAGGCATAAACTTCGCCGTTATCACCCCGTGTGATCATGACTGGATTGTTCCCAACCTCAAACGCGATGTAGTTTCCTTTATCAGGAATTTCACACGTTAATCCTGCAAAAAGCCATTCACGTTCAAATATTGATTTCATATCGATATCAAACAGCTCTTGGTTGTTGTAAAACTCTTGTTCCAACGAGTATCGAGGGTTTCGCTCTCGCAACATGTCCAACACTTTTTGCTCGTCTACAAGTCCTTTTTGAGGCCTTTTTTTGATATTTGCTTCCATGGGTCTATCTCTTATAGCGCTAACTATCCCACACGCTTTTCACCAACAATGTTAAGAAAAGCTCTGATTCCTTAAAAAGCAGCGGTGTGGATGGGTGATGACAAACGCACCGATGTTAAAGGGTTGCCAACAACCCACTTTACAAAAGCCCGCAATCATAAAGTGGTTGTTGTGGGATATCTTGAGCAATACCCAAAATTCACACTTAGCTATTTGAGACACGAATTTGCTCAAAAAAGACAAGCTAATGAAGCAAACCTTCACAATGTGTTAACGATCAATAAAATACGAAAAGCACACACAACTCTCGATAAAATTTACTTTTTTATTTTTAATTGAATGATCAATTAAAAATAAATGATGGATCACAAACAGAGAATAACTGGCTTTACAGAGTAAACACCCACTGATTAATTGTTAACCAAAAGATAACAAAATGATCACATGAGCAATCTTGAAGGTCAGTTTACTCACACACGGAAGCAAAAGGAGGATCGTCATGACCTCATCGATACAAACTGGGACAAAGATCAGTTTTGTACTGGTTGAAAACTTCACTATGATCGCATTTGCTTCGGCAATTGAAGTGCTAAGAATGGCTAATCAGTTGTCGGGAGAACGGTTGTATGAATGGAACACAGTAAGCTTGGATGGACAGTCGGTCCAAGCGAGTGACGCACTTAGTATCAATGTAGATGGGTCGATGGAACTTGCTTCCGAGTCGGAAACAGCCATTGTTTGCGGAGGCGTGGGTGTACAACAACAATGCCAACCTAAAATGTTGAATTGGCTTTTGCATTTGGATCGGCAACATATTGCGTTGGGCAGCTTGTGTACGGGGAGCTATATTCTTGCGAAAGCAGGTCTCTTAGATGGGCACCCTTGTGCAATCCACTGGGAATATATGGCTGGTATGCAGGAAGAATTTTCCGCCATCCACGTGAGTAATAAGATTTTCACCATATCAGAGAAACGCATGACCTGTACGGGTGGAACTGCGCCGATGGATATGATGCTCCAAATGATTAATCGCCAACATGGCGAAAAGCTCAGTGCTGCGATTTCGCAAATGTTCATTTGTGACCGTATTCGCGACAGCGAGGAAATGCAAACACTGCCACTAAAAAGTTTGGTCGGCGCTTCTCAGCCCAAGCTTCGCGAAATCATTATGCTGATGGAAGCTAACCTTGAGGAAACCATCAGTATGGACGAAATGGCGGGATATGTTGATCTTTCAAGAAGGCAGCTAGAACGTCTGTTCCAGAAATACTTAAACTACTCCCCTTCTCGTTACTACCTGCACCTTCGGCTAAACCGTGCAAAGCAACTTCTTAAGCAGACAAATCTGTCCATTATTGAAGTGTCTATCGCGTGCGGGTTCGTTTCGACGTCTCATTTCAGCAAGTGTTATCGCGACTACTTTGGCTCTCCTCCTAAATCTGAGCGTTCAGCCAAATTCTCAATGAGCCAGGCTCCTTCTTCATCGAATGAACCAACTTATGCTTCGGTATCCCTTCATGAAGAAGTGATGGTGAAAAGCGTGATTTAGCTTTCGGTCTTTCGACCCTCATATCTGATTCACGAAATCATAAAAAATCCGATAAACAATGCTTATCGGATTTTTACCTATTGGGAGGCGAGTTAAACTGGTCAAAAGCAGCAACTGATCAAAGGCAATAACGGATCAAAAGAAATAGAGGTTATCCTCGCTTTTTTAGTAACCCTTCCGCTTTTAATACTTTCAGAATCTCCTCTGCAGCCTCATTTGGATCTGGCTCGTGCATTACTTGGCTCGATTTCGTTTCCGCTTTAGCAGTTGCGGCTTTAAATCGGTCTTTTGCCGATGTTGCTTTCACTTTTTTCAAACGTTTCGGTCGTTTGGCTGCCGGCTCAAATTCCCAGTTCTCCAGCGCCGTATCTTTAATAAATGGTGCTCCCAAATAATAGATGTTTCCAGAGACCGACTTTAAGTAAGAAATTTGCCTAGGCTCTGCTGCTGCCGAATCAACGAGACCGACAAACGGCAAATTCACTTCTACCTTTCGTCTTTGCCCTCTTGGAAGTGCCTGCAACACCGTTGCGCTGTTTTTGTCTATTTTCAGTACCTCTACAATCTTCGGCACCAATGTGAAACCCAGTAAATTGGCTACGGTATAAGGCAGATGCCCCGAGCATTCACCTACCTCCGCTTCTGTCCCTGTCAGTATGACATCAGTATTCGTAGAACGTATGTAATCCACCAGCGCAGGAATAACATCCGCATTGACAGGCTGCGAAAGCACGGTTAGCTCTGGAATACCCATTCCTAGGTAATCTCTTAAGGAAGGTTCATCAGGATCGCCAGCGTGCAATAGCTCCAAATTCACGGTTTCCAAACCCAGTGCTAATTCCACCATTTTTGCGTCTTGATCCGCTCGTCTGGCGCGTTTGGTATAAGGGTGCTCACCAACCGAAATTAACCCTATCGCTTTAAGCATGCTGAACCTCCATACTTTCAAAGGTATCTGTTTGGGAAATGGACGTTAGAGCATCCCCAACGGTACTTTCCTCAGAATCTTTTCGTAGCAATGCACTCATCGCCTCCATGATCTCGCTGCTATCAGCGATCACACTTAACTCAGAGCGCTTAATCATGTCGCACCCCAAATCTGTATTGATTGCGATGACTTTTTCACACTTCTCAATACCTTGTAAGTGTTGAACGGCTCCAGAAATACCCACAGCGATATAAACTCTCGCTGTAACCCAAGTGCCAGTCGCACCTACCTGAGTACTTCGGGGCATAAACCCATCGTCTACCGCAACTCGGCTTGCACCCATCGTGGCACCCAATTCCGATGCCAATTGTTTGAATAACGCCCAATCCTTGACCCCGTTCCCTCCCGACAAAATGAATTCTGCTTCGCCAAGTGAAATGGTTGCAGGGTCGACATCAACCGAGCCTTTGTCTGAAATACCTATGGGCGCACATAGGTCCGAGTTGATCTCCGCTCCTATATCAATACACGCATGGCTCGTTTCCGTTACTGGCTCTTCGCATTCGGGTAGCAACAGCATCACTCTTGATGCCTTCTGAACATATTGCCGCGTTCCTTTGGAAGACAAACAATGACATTGGTCGTTTTGCCATTTGTACACGTTTGTACTTGGTCTCACATTAAGCGAGGCAGCCAACCTGCGACCTAGCTCTCCACTGCCATCATCACTTTCTGCGATAAGAATGTTTCTAGGGTTTAGCCTCATGACTTGTTCATGAGCAAATTTGGCTTTTCCTTCAGGGTTGTAGCCTAAAAATACGGTTTCTTTGGCGTAAACGACTCTATCCACACCCAAACTTCCCAGCTCCTCCTTTAGCGCCCCGAACAACACGAGATCGACAGGCTGAGTAGGTGAAGAAGAAGAAGACGCCAGTTTATGAGCCAGCCCTAAAATGTCTTTTCCGTGTTCAGAAATTTTTCCAGACGTGGTTTCAAGTACAACCATGATTGGGGCATCGGTGCTCTCTGGGATGTAGTCTTTCCGTTTCGATTCTTGAGACGCTCCGCGAACATTGACGACCGAACTTGTAGCGGCACTGCCCACATTAAGGCGATCAATGCGTTTCACGCCACTTGGACCGATAAAACCAATGCCGTGTACCTTTTTACGAATCAAGCCTGTCGGTCCGTATTGAGGAGCACCAAGGTTAGCATGTTCAGAATGAAGTCTATTCCTTGCGATATGCTCTCTGCGTGGATCTCGCCTTACGATGATTTCACTCATGCAACCTCCCTAGCGGAAACCGTCGCCGCTGGTTGTGCTTTTTCTGCTGGCAACGCTTCCAATAAAAGCTCCGCAATATCTTTCACGTCGGGTCTTGGTTCAACAACACCTTCAAGCATTAATGTACACTGGGGGCACCCAACGGCGACCACGTCTGCTTGGGTTTCTTTTATGTCTTCCATGCGAATATCGGGAATACGTTTCTCTCCCGGTATGTCTGTGACCGGAGCCCCTCCACCACCGCCGCAACATCGAGACCGATAGCCAGAACGCTCCATCTCTTTCAATTCAAACCCAAGCTGTTTAAGTAAATATCTTGGTGCTTCATATTCACCGTTATAGCGCCCCAGATAACATGGATCATGGTAAGTCACGGTGCCTTTAGATGCGTCGCTATCCAAGTGCAGCGACCCACCCTCAACCAACCTCGCAAGCAGCTGAGTATGGTGTTCAACTTCAAAATTACCGCCAAAATCGGGGTACTCGTTTTTTAGGACGTGAAACGCATGGGGATCAGCCGTAACAATCGTCTTAAAGCGGTATTTGTTCAGTACACCAATATTGGCTTTCGCCAATCGCTGGAAGGTAGCTTCGTCACCCAGTCTGCGTGCGAGATCCCCACTATCCAGTTCCTCGTTACCCAAAACGGCGAAAGATACCCCAGCACGACGCAGCAACTTGACCAGCGCGCGTAGGGTGCGCTGATTCCTCATATCAAAGGCTGCGTCGCCCACCCAAAACAGCACGTCGCACTCTTTAACATCTTTGAGTACTGGCAACTTTAGATCGATACCCCAGTTATGGCGCTGAACCGGAGGCAAACCATTCGGGTTATCTGTCGCGATCAAGTTTTCCAATACTTCCCGACCTTTACCAGGGGTTTGACCAAGATCGAGCGTTAAGTGCCTTCTCATATCCACCATGGCGTCAACGTGTTCAATCATCATGGGACACTCTTCCACACACGCCCGACAAGTTGTGCAAGACCAAACGGTCTCCGGATCTAAGAGCTTTTCAAATAGAGGTTGGTCTTTACCGCCTTCACCAATGTCACCCTCTTTTCCGGGGTAACCCTGACCGGCATAGCGTGATGTATCTCCACCCGCCATCCCAACAACTAAGTCTTGGATCATTTTCTTCGGGTTAAGAGGCTGACCAGCCGCAAACGCCGGGCACATTTTTTCACATCGACCACATTGGACACACGCATCAAAACTCAGGAGCTGTTTCCATGAAAAATCTTCGGGTTTAGCAACTCCAAAGCCCGGGGTGGGCTCTTTGATATCTATCGGTTTTAATCCTGTAGAGCGGATACCAGAAAAACGTTCTGCGCGACGGTGAAATGCGAGATGTAATGCGCCAGCAAAAGCATGCTTTAATGGCCCACCCCACGTCATACCAACCACTAGCTCTAACAAACCTAAAGAACTGCCCAATAGTAAAACCACGGCTAATACGGCATTCCCAACAACCGAGTCTTGAGAGGCAAGAGTGAACACGCAAATTGCCAGACCTGATGCTGAAAACATCAATAAACTTTTGGGAAGGCGCATCCAAGCACCTTTCGATAGGTTTGGTGGAGGGTTCACTCGCCTGCGATAAACAAACATCGCCCCAATGAACATCGCGAGCAAAGGTAAAATAAGCACCGCCCACGCTACAGGGTGATAGTCGAGGTCAAATAAATAGATGACCAGTAGCCCGAGCAACGACGCAACAAAACCACCCGCGGCTGCCACGTGCGTGTTCGACATGTATTTGTCTCGGGCGACGACGTGGTGTAAATCAACAAGGTAACGCTTAGGAATAGATAGCAGCCCAGCAACAACATTGACCGGCTCCTTTCTTCCTCTACGCCACATCAAAATACGCTTTAACGCTCCAAGAACCCAAACTAGGATCACTGTTACCAGCAACCAAGGTAAGATCTGATTAATCATCGCTTCTACTCCCTACTTCTGCGTCTATTATCAGAAGTCCTTACACAGTCTGAGCGCATCGTATATTGCTGCGTGTGTGTTTCTTTGCGCGGTACAGTCACCGATGCGGAACAAAAGCATGCCTTCGCTTTGTTTTTCCAATGACGGCTGTGGCTTCGCATCGTAGAGCGCTTGAATATCCATTTGCCCTTTATTAACCGATTGCGCTTTCAAGGCGTAGTAGAGTTCTTCGGACGGTCTGATCCCATTTTCGACCACGATCTGGTCGACGACGCGCTCTTCTTTTTGCCCCGTGTACTCGTTCTCTAGCACAGCGATGAGCTTATCGTTTTCTTTGTAGACTTCTTCGAGTATGAAATCCGGTGTCATGATGACTTCTTTTTCATACAAGCTTCGGTAATAGGTAGGGAACGTGGTTCCACCGACCGCTGCTCCCGGCTTGATGTCGTCAGTCACCAACTCAACAAGCGATCCTTTGGATGAAAGATAATCGGCGACAGACATACCTGAAAATTCGCAAATCGTATCGTAAACCAACACATTTTTACCTGGCTCCACTTCTCCGCTCAGTACGTCCCAACTGCTGATGACTAAACCATCTTGCGCGCCCCATTTAGGGTTTTGCTCAATGAATGGTGTACCACCAACGGCAAGGATAGTGACATCAGGGCTATGGCTTAAAATGATCTCTTCTGTCGCTTCAGTGTCGAAGTGTATTTCGACATTGAGCCTCGCCAGCTCTAACGCATACCAACGGGTAATACCTGCAATTTGGTCGCGCTGAGGTGCCTTCGCTGCCAGTGTAATTTGCCCACCAAGTTCTGGTGCTTTTTCGATTAACACAACATTGTGCCCACGCTCGGCACAGACACGTGCGGCTTCCATTCCTGCTGGGCCGCCACCCACAACCACCACTTTTCGAATCACACCGTCTGTTTTCGAAATAATATGAGGCATAGTGGACTCACGAGAGGTTGCCGCATTTTGAATACAAAGCACGTCCAGCCCCTGATACTGGCGGTCGATACAATAATTTGCGCCCACACATTGGCGAATCTGATCCACTTGGTTCATTTTTATTTTCGCAATGAGGTGTGGATCAGCAATGTGCGCGCGTGTCATGCCAACGAAATCCACATACCCAGCTTCAAGTATTCGCTGCGCTTGGTTTGGGTCTTTTATGTTTTGAGCATGAATAACTGGAACGTTCACCACTTCTTTGATTCCGGCAGCTAGGTGCAGAAAAGGTTCTGGTGGATAACTCATGTTCGGAATTACGTTTGCTAATGTGTTGTGTGTGTCGCAACCCGAACCAATAACGCCAAAGAAATCGACCAAGCCTGTTTTGTCGTAGTAGGTTGCGATTTCTTTCATGTCATCGTGCGTTAAGCCGTCGGGGTGAAACTCATCTCCACAGATTCTTAAGCCAACTGCAAAGTCTCGCCCTACCTCTTCTCGAATCGCCTCCAGAACACGAATCCCGAAACGCATTCGGTTTTCAAAACTTCCACCCCACTCGTCTTCTCGCTTATTCACGCGAGGGCTCCAAAATTGATCGATTAGGTGTTGGTGTACAGCCGAGAGTTCGACACCATCAAGACCGCCTTCTTTTGCTCGCCTCGCGGCTTGAGCGTAGTCTCCGATGATGCGTTCAATTTCTTCAGGTTCAATGGTTTTACACGTTGCGCGGTGAACCGGTTCTCGAATTCCACTTGGGCTGACTAACGTTGTCCAGTCTCCACCATCCCAACGAGAACGACGCCCCATATGGGTGATTTGAATCATGATATGACCACCGTGCTTATGCACTGCGTCGGCAAGATTCTGAAAGTGGGGAATGATTCGGTCGGTTGATAAATTCACGGATTTCCACCAGCTTTGTGGGCTGTCTATGGAGACAACACTTGAGCCTCCACAAATACTAAGACCGACGCCACCTTTGGCTTTTTCTTCGTAATACTTAACGTAACGTTCCGTGGTCATACCGCCTTCAGTGGCGTACACCTCAGCGTGAGCCGTGCTCACAACACGGTTTCTTATTGTTAAGTTATTGATATTCAATGGCTGAAATAGTGCATCAAACTGAGACATCGCTGCTTCCTTACTGTTTACATCCGACCGCTTTTAATTATTTTTGTGGTGCTTTCACTTCTTTCTTTACCGCTTTCACTTACTTTTCTGACACTTCCACTTAACTTCCCAGCGGCTCAACCACGAAGACTCCGTAATCAACCCCTTCTTCGGATGCGCTTTGAATCTGTGTAGCTTTGGTTTTGATGTTGTAACCCAAGCTCTCTGCGATTTGATCGATCGCGCCAGCAAACCAGCCCGTGAACATGTAATCCACTTTGCGATTGACTTTTCCGTAGTGGTAAACAAAAGCCGAGTGATCCAATCGAACTCGCGCAGTTCCATTCTCAATATCCAAACTTTCAATGCGGAACAGCCCCCAGCCGCGCTGGGAAAGGCGCTTCATGTAGTGTTCAAATACCGCGTCACCAGAAAGCCCATGTTTTTCGGCTTCCTTTTCACACCAATAATGCGCCGATTGGTAACCGGCTTTGTATAAAATCTCCGCGTACATATCGTCGCCTAGCGACTCCGCTATCGCTGTGTGGTTGTTGATGAAAAAGTGTCGCGGTACGTACAGCATCGGAAGTGCGTCTGTCACCCAAACGCCTGTTTCGCTGTCTACTTTGATTTCCATTTCAGGTGCATGTGTGCCCATGTTTAATCTCCTTATTCGCCCCAAACTTCTTTGAGAGTGTTAACCCAGTTTTCACCCATAACCTTCTGTACTTTTCTTGGCGTCCAACCTCGGTTGAGTAACGCCTCCGTAAGGTTTGGAAACTCTCCGATCGTTCTAATGCCTTTCGGGTTAATAATTTCGCCAAATCGAGTGAGACGACGAGCGTAGCCTTTGTCGTGAGTAAGCCATTCGAAAAACGGTTCGTCGTGCCCTTGCGTAAAGTCCGTTCCAATACCGACGTGGTCTTCCCCCACGATGTTGACGATGTACTCAATGGCTTCGACATAATCTTCTATCGTGGACTTGATGCCATTTTTGAGGAACGGAGCAAACATGGTTACGCCAACAAAGCCACCGTGATCGGCGATGAATTTCAGTTCTTCATCCGATTTATTACGAGGGTGGTCCTTGAGACCAAGGGGCAAGCAATGTGAATAACAAACGGGTTTTTCAGACGCGAGAATGACCTCTTTTGATGTTTGGCTTCCTACATGAGACAAATCGCACATCATGCCAACGCGGTTCATTTCACGAACGATTTCATGCCCAAAGCCAGAAAGCCCGCCGTCGCGCTCATAGCACCCCGTTCCAACAAGGTTTTGCGTGTTGTATGCCATTTGGGCAATACCGACACCCAATTGCTTAAACACTTCAACATACCCAATTTGGTCTTCAAAAGCGTGAACGTTTTGGAAACCCAATATGATGCCTGTCCGCCCTTCTTGTTTTGCTTTGTGAATATCCTGAGTCGTTCTTACGGGTCGAATTAAGTCAGAGTGCTCTTGAAAGAAGGTGTTAAATTCCGCAATGTTGTTCACGGTATCTTGAAACCCTTCCCATACTGAAACCGTGCAATTGGCGGCGGTTAATCCCCCTTTCGCCATGTCTTCAAAAAGTGCTCTGTCCCATTTGGCTATCACAAGTCCATCTAAAATGATGGATGCTTCATGTAGCTTTTCTGCGTCTGACATATTCGACTCCAAAGTTTTATTAAGCTCGTGCTCGTATTAGGTGCTGCACGCACAAAGCATTCTGGTTTAGGGGAATGCTGATAAAAGGTGTTGCTCTTAGGTTTTGAGTCTAACGTGTCAATTTGCGCAAAAACGGCTTGAAAGCGACAAGAACATTAGGAATGCCGTCATCTTTTGCTTGGGTAAAAAAATAGCGACCTAATAGGTCGCTATTCAGATTGATGACGAACCCC
>NZ_PIZL01000035.1:0-3410 GCF_002835515.1 Vibrio sp. vnigr-6D03 | reverse complement strand
TATAGCGCTTTGATAATTCAAGGTTTGTAAGGAATTCGAAAGTTGCTGGCTTCAGTATTTTTGAGTTCGATTCCTCAACCATATCCAAGGTGGAAAACTCTCGCAAGCCAAGTCGTTGTAGGTTTCAAAACTATTCAGCTTCATCAGAATTTGAAGTTCGGTTTCCGGCTAGCTTTCCTAAATTCTCGACTGAATCGGTGTTTTGGGTTCTGTGGTCTGGTTGCAGAAGGTTTTTTTGGCTAAGATGCTGTTCATCAAATGCAAGCTAAGTGCTTCATTGCCAAATGAGTTTTTTGTTTGTATCGCTACAACAAACAGTTCAAGCAGACCAAAAACGCGTGGCATTTTTAGCTTGCGGTAAGTTTAGTGATTACGGTAGTTTGCAGAAACAGCATTTGTGCGTTTTTGGCTACTTAACTGGGCGTTAAATGCTACAAGGAGTGTTAATGTGGATTGGTTAATTTGGGGAACATTGGTAGCTCTTTTTATTGGTATCTGGCATGAAATCAACCGATTTCCAGCAGCAAATAAATCATTTTTAGAACTGAGAGAAAGGCTAGATATTGTCGAGTCTGATAATAAAGAATTATGCGAACAAATTGCGCGCCTTGATGATGAAGTATTGTCCTTATCTAATGAAATTGATCGTATTAAAGATCCTGAATATTACAGAGCACTGGATGAGGGTGATGGAGGAGCCTTGTATGCGCTCGATAAAGCAAGAGGTAATATTTGACTGCGCATTTAACAAAGCGTTTAAGACAGATTCCCAACGCTTGGCATTTTCAGTTTGGGTTAGCTTTAGTGTTTATGGTGGCAAGGCTTTAGGTTAGGTGGTGGCGTTGCTCACTACTTAACGCGACGTTATGTGCTAGGAAGGTAAAATCATATGGATGTTATCGTGTTGAATGGCGCGAGTAGCGCAGGAAAAAGTTCTATTGTTTCTGCGCTTCAACAAGAACTGTCGGAGCACTACCTTCATATCGGTATTGACAGCTTTATAACTATGATGCCGACAAGAGTGAACAAATTGGGTTCACCAGATACAATTTCTGACGGATTTTATTGGGAAACTCAACCTAACAAAACGTTGAAAATTCAAAGTGGCAGCTACGGAAAACTTGTTAACAATGCATACCGAACAACCGTAAAACATCTACTCAACTCTGGTTTACGTGTGATCGTTGATGATGTCATGAATGGCGGCGCTGAACAGAAAGCGTGGCTTGATGTTCTTGGTTCGCATAAGAGCTTATTTGTTGGCGTCATGTGTAGCGAAGATGAGTTGGTGCGTCGAGAATTATTGCGTGAAAACCGAATCAACGGTTCTGCATTGGAACAAGCGCGAAGAGTACATATAGGTGTATCTTACGATCTTTGCGTATCGACAAGTGAAAATTCACTAGAAGAGTGCGTACAAGCGATAAAAAAGCACATAACAAAGCGTTTAAGAGCGACTCCGTAACGTGTGCCGGTTTCGCTCCGCTCAAGTTTGGCACACGTTACTCCGCGCCTTAACGCGGCGTTAGTTGCTATTGAGTTTGAGGTTAGAATGAATATCGATTTTAGTGTGTCTCCCTCAGAGGAAGAAATATCAGAAATTTACAATGGTTTATCAGTATTTAATGAACCACATTTCCCTGATCTTGATGAGAATACCGTGGGTTATTTCGTTCGAAATGAGGACGGTAAAATTCTTGGTGGATTAATAGGGAACCTATTATTTACAACTCTCCATGTGAACTATCTTTGGTTATCAAAGCCACTCCGTGGTTCAGGGTATGGAACGAAGCTGCTCCAACTTGCCGAACTAGAAGCCAAGAATCGTGGTGTAATGAACGTGTTCTTGGATACGTATACCTTCCAAGCACCAAAGTTTTATGAACAGCATGGGTATAGCGAGGTTGGTCGATATACTGACTATCCACGACTAGGCGTAGATAAAGTGTTCTACCAGAAATGTTTGGCTCGCAACTAACAAGCAATTTAAGAGGGATTCACAACGCTTGGCACTTTTGCTTCTACTTCAAATTTAGTGTTTACGGTACAATGCGTTAGGTTGGGTGGTGGCGTTGTTCACCCCTTAATTGGGCGTTAGGCAAATTAGGAGAATTCAGTGGATAGAATTTTGTTTGAATCACTTTTCAGGCGGACTGTTCCAGTAAACACAGTATTTTCAAATCCTGGAGGCGGCACATCAACAGTTTGTAAAACAGACGTTGATCGAGTTGTATACAAGCGTGGTAATTCTAGAATGACTTTACTGTTAGATGACCTGTATATCGTTTACAAAGAACTGGAAGCAAATTCTAGAGTTTCAAGTAGTGATTTAAAACAACTAAAACCAAGCGTGTTTGATTCAACAAAAAATGGACATAGTTGCCATTGTACTTTTGCCTTTTCAGTGTTGAATAAAATGGGACTTTCAAATGATATTGGTGGCAAAGGAGTACGGGGTAACCCTTTTTACACCACATTTGCCTAACAAACTGTTCAAGAGGGATTCGCAACGCGTGGCATTTTCACTATGCGTTGGTTTTAGTGTTTAAGGTGGCATGCGGCGGCTTCGGTATTGCGTTGCTCACCCCTTAACAGGGCGTTATAGCGCTTTGATAATTCAAGGTTTGTAAGGAATTCGAAAGTTCTTGGCTTCAGTGTTTTTGAGTTCGATTCCTTAGCCTGAGTCAAGGTGGTAAATCCTCGCAAGCCAAGTCGCTGCAAGCTTTCAAATCCAGTCAGATTTACTGAGTTTTGAAGCTTTGCTCTTGGCTCGTTTCCCTAAATTCTCGACTGAATCGCTGTTTTGGGTTCTGTGGTCTGGTTACAGAGGATTTTGTTGGCTAAGATGCAGTTCCTGGAATGCAAGCTAAGTGCTTCATTGCCAAGCGAGTTTGTTGCTTGTATCGCTCTAACAAACAGTTCAAGCAGACCAAAAACGTGTGGCATTTTTAGCTTGCGGTGAGTTTTGTGTTTAGGGTAGTTTGCAGAAACGGCATTTGTACGTTTTTGGCTACTTAACTGGGCGTTATAGCGCTTTGAAAATTCAAGGGTTGTAAGGTTTTGGAAAGTTGCTGGCTTCAGTGTTTTTGAGTTCGATTCCTTAGCCTGAATCAAGGTGGTAAATTCTCGCAAGCCAAGCCAGTGTTGGTTTCAAAATCACTCGGCTTCATCAGATTTTGAAGTTTGGTTTCCGGCTAGCTTTCCTAAATTCTCGACTGAATCGGTGTTTTGGGTTTTGTGGTCTGGTTGCAGAGGGTTTTGTTGGCTAAGATGCTGTTCATTGAATGCAAGCTAAGTGCTTCATTGCCAAGTTAAGTCTGTTTGCTTGTATCGCTACAACAAACAGTTCAAGCAGACCAAAAACGCGTGGCACTTTTGGTTTGCGGTGAGTTTTGTTTCTCGGGTATTTT
>NZ_PIZL01000034.1:0-5289 GCF_002835515.1 Vibrio sp. vnigr-6D03 | reverse complement strand
TAACTGGGCGTTATAGCGCTTTGAAAATTCAGGGGTTGTAAGGTTCTCGAATGTTGCTGGCTTCAGTGTTTTTGAGTTCGATTCCTTAGCCTGAATCAAGGTGGATAAGTCGTCGCAAACCAAGCAATTGTAGTTCTTTCAAATTATCTCGATTCATCAAATTCTGAAGCTTTGTTTTCGATTAGCTCCTCCAAATTTTCGACTAATCCGGTGTTTTGGGTTCTGTGGTCTGGTTGCAGAAGGTTTTGTTGGATAAGATAGTGTCCATTGAATGCAAGCTAAGTGATTCATTGCCAAGCGAGTTTTTTGTTTTATCGCTCTAACAAACAGTTCAAGCAGACCAAAAACGCGTAGCATTTTTAGTTTGCGTTGGGTTTAGTGGTTAGGGTAGTTTGCAGAAACAGCATTTGTACGTTTTTGGCTACTTAACTGGGCGTTATAGCGCTTTGATAATTCAAGGGTTGTCAGGTTCTCGAATGTTGCTGGCTTCAGTATTTCTGAGTTCGATTCCTCAACCATATCCAAGGTGGAAAATTCCCGTAAGCCAAGTCGTTGTAGGTTTCAAAACTATTCAGCTTCATCAGAATTTGAAGTTCGGTTTCCGGCTAGCTTTCCTAAATTCTCGACTGAATCGGTGTTTTGGGTTCTGTGGTCTGGTTGCAGAAGGTTTTGTTGGTTAAGATGCTGTTCATTGAATGCATCCTAAGTGCTTCATTGCCAAGTCAGTTTGTTACTTGTCGCTCTACAACAAACGCTTCAAGCGGACTGCCAACGCGTGGCATTTTTGGTTTGCAGTAATAATTGTGTCTAAGGCGCAATGCGGTAGCCGTTGTATTACATTGGCAGCCACTTAAGCGGGTGTTATAGCGCTTTGATAATTCAAGGGTTGTAAGGAATTCGAAAGTTGCTGGCTTCAGTCTTTTTGAGTTCGATTCCTCAACCAAATCCAAGGTGGAAAATTCTCGCAAGCCAAGTCGTTGTAGGTTTCAAAACTATTTAGCTTCATCAGATTTTGAAGTTTGGTTTCCGGCTAGCTTTCCTAAATTCTCGACTGAATCGGTGTTTTGGGTTTTGTGGTCTGGTTGCAGAAGTATACTTTGGCTAAGATGTTTTTCACTGAATGCATCCTAAGTGCTTCATTGCCAAGTCAGTTTGTTACTTGTTGCTCTACAACAAACGCTTCAAGCGGACTGCCAACGCGTGGCATTTTTGGTTTGCAGTAATAATTGTGTTTAAGGCGCAATGCGGTAGCCGTTGTATTGCATTGGCAGCCACTTAAGCGGGTGTTATAGCGCTTTGATAATTCAAGGTTTGTAAGGAATTCGAAAGTTGCTGGCTTCAGTGTTTTTGGGTTCGATTCTTCAACCATTACCAAGGTGGAAAATTCTCGTAAACCAAGTCGCTGTAGGTTTCAAAATTGCTCAGCTTCATCAGATTTTGAAGCTTTGCTCTCGGCTCGTTCCCCTAAATTCTCGACTGATTCGGTGTTTTGGGTTTTGTGGACTGGTTGCAGAAGGTTTTGTTGGCTAAGATGCAGTTCATTGAATGCAAGCTAAGTGCTTCATTGCCAAGTTAAGTCTGTTTGTTGGTATCGCTATAACAAACGCTTCAAGCCGACCGCCAACGCGTGGCATTTTTAGTTTGCATTAGTAATTGTGTTTAAGGCGCAATGCGGTAGCCGTTGTGTTACGTTGGCAGCGGCTTAAGCGGGCGTTATAGCGCTTTGGTAACTCTAGGTTTGTAAGGTTATCGAAAGTTGCTGGCTTTCGTGTTTTTGAGTTCGATTCCTTAACCTGAATCAAGGTGGAATATCCTCACAAACCAAGCTGTTGTAGGTTTCCCCAAAGTCTCCCAATTCATCAAATTTTGAAGCTTGATTTTCGGTTTGCTCTTCTAAATTCTCGACTGAATCGGTGTTTTGGGTTTTGTGGTCTGGTTGCAGGGGATTTTGTTGGCTAAGGTGCAGTTCGTTGAATGTAAGCTAAGTGCTTCATTGCCAAGCGAGTTTTCTGCTTGTATCGCTACAACAAATAGTTCAATCAGACCAAAAACGCGTGGCATTTTTAGCTTGCGGTGAGTTTTGTGTTTACGGTAGCTTGCAGAAGCGGCATTTGTACGTTTTTGGCTACTTAACTGGGCGTTATAGCGCTTTGATAATTCAAAGGTTGTAAGGTTCTCGAAAATTGTAGGCTTCAGTGCTGGAAAGTTCGATTCCTCAACCAGCATCAATGTGGTGAAATTGGCGCAAGCCAAGTTGCTGTTGCTTTCAAAACCAATTAGGTTAGCCAAATTGGAAGCTTGATTTTCTGTTTGCTCCTCTAAATTCTCGACTGAATCGGTGTTTTGGGTATTGTGGTCTGGTTGCAGAAGATTTTGTTGGCTAAGATGTCTCTCATTAAATGCAGATCAGATGCTTCGCTGCCAAGTGAGTTTGTTTATTCGTTGCGCCACAACAAACGCTTCAAGCGGACTGCCAACGCGTGGCACTTTAGGTTTGCAGTAATAATTGTGTTTAAGGCGCAATGCGGTAGCCGTTGTATTGCGTTGGCAGCCACTTAAGCGGGTGTTATAGCGCTTTGATAATTCAAGGGTTGTAAGGCTCTCGAAAATTGCTGGCTCCAGGGTTTTTTGAGTTTGCTTCCTCAACCAAATTCAAGGTGGAAAATTCTCAGCAAACCAGCTCGTTGCAAGCTTTCAAAGCTAGTTGGGTTCACTAAATTTCGTAGCTTGGCTATCGGTTCGTTTTCCTAAATTCTCGACAGAGTTGGTGTTTTAAGTTCAGTGGTCTGGCTGCAGAAGGTTTTGTTGGCTAAGATGCTGCTCATTGAATGCAAGCTAAGTGCTTCATTGCCAAGTCAGTTTGTTACTTGTTGCTCTACAACAAACGTTTCAAGCGGACTGCCAACGCGTGGCACTTTAGGTTTGCAGTGAAAATTGTGTTGAAGGCGCAATGCGGTAGCCGTTGTATTGTATTGGCAGCCACTTAAGCGGGTGTTATACGAAATAATGCGAGGAAATAAAGTTGCCAATAGATCATACATTTAGACCTCTTTGGAATGTTCCTAGTAGGGAGTACCTTAAGCGTGGTTTAAAAAATCTTCACTTGTTGCAACCTGATGAAGAAATAGGTTGTTTCTTGGCAATTCAGAGAGCGAATGAGCTTCATGAATCAGTCCAATTGAATCCACAACATTTGAAAGCTTCATGGCAGGAAAATATTGATTTCTTAAATGAAGAACAAATTAGTGAAGCGCCCTTAGCTTGTTATCCTATTTACTTAATTACAGTAGGGGATGAAACCGATGAAAAGTTAGTATATATCGGTAAAACATCATCATCAGTAAACCGTTTCAAGTCTGGTCACAAAGCTATTTCTCTCTTGCACCACCCTAAATATAATGGGCTTACTAAACGACTGTATCAGTGTAGTGTCATTTTTATTAAAGGAAGTACACACTTGCCTATAGAGCTTGTTCAGCCGTATGACTTTGCTGATGAACTACTATCTTCTTTTGAAGCAAACTTAATATATTGGAACCAACCAGAACTGAATTATCAAAGTAAAAAAGTAGAGCCTGATTTCAAATTTGGTCAAGTTCATGTGCAAAATATCAGTGGTGTGACAGACTTTTGGCAAGACGAATTCATCTGAAAATTTCGTATAACAAGCAATTTAAGAGGGATTCACAACGCTCGGCATTTTTTCTTCTACTTCAAATTTAGTGTTTATGGCACAATGCGTTAGGTTTGGTTGGAGGCGTTGTTCACCCCTTAATTGGGCGTTATAGCGCTTTGATAACTCAAGGGTTTTAAGGCTCTCGAAAATTGCTGGCTTCAGTGTTTTTGAGATTGATTTCTCAACCAAATCCAAGGTGGAAAAGCCATCGCAAACTAAGTTGCTGCAAGCTTTAAAAATCAATTCGGTTCGCTGAATATTGAAGCTTTGCTCTTGGCGCGTTTTCCTAAATTCTCGACTGANNCAAGCGAGTTTTTTGTTTGTATCGCTACAACAAACAGTTCAAGCAGACCAAAAACGCGTGGCATTTTTAGTTTGCGGTGAGTTTTGTGTTTAGGGTAGTTTACAGAAACAGTATTTGTGCGTTTTTGGCTACTTAACTGGGCGTTATATGCAATCGCACAAATATTAATGTCGCCACGGTACTGTGTTTTGTATAATGGTTCTTTTTAAACTAACAGGGTCCCTTAGATGGAAGAGCTAAAAGAACAAACAAGTGATGTAAGTGAGTCAAAAGCTAAAGGTAGAGGCTTAAATCTAAATCAGGTAAACACATCATTAACGATAGTAATCAAACTTGTAGTAATTGGTGTGCTGCTCGCCTCTTTCTTCGCGGGTAAGTCGGTGTACCAGCAATACGCTCACTATGGTCCAAGTTGTGCGGAGCAAGTATCCGGCTTTCAGTTTTGGATTGATAATGGTAAAAAAGTTAAAGGTAAAATAGTATCGGTTCATCAGTCTCGATTACAAACAGAAAATGGTTCCACTCAATGCTTTGGTCAGTTCTTAACTGAAAGTGGTGAATATAAAGAGTGGAAAGGTTCAGTTAGTGAGCTGATGAATAAGGAAGTAGTTGGTTGGGCAAAAGTAACTAACTAATTTGCATATAACAATCTGTTTAAGAGTGATTCGCAACGCTTGGCATTTTTGCTATGCGTTGCGTTTAGTGTTTAAGGTGGTATGCGGAAGCTTCGGTATTGCGTTGCTCACACCTTAACAGGGCGTTATATTATTTTTTGACTTTTGAGGCTTTCAATAAATGAGCAGAGTTATAATCGGGCTGTTTACAATAATACTAAGCTTTTCTGCATTTAGTTCTATTAAAACAACAGACAAGGGAACAATTACGAGGTTATTTGCTTATGATGACTACGGAGCAGTAGCTGGTCGTGATGGTGCAGATATTGCTGTTTGGATGAAAACAGGTATAGCAGGTTGTGAGGATGGAGTTTGGCTTTCTCCTTCTGCCCCTGGGTATAACATGATCGGGTCTTTTTTACTTACAGCATATACAACAAAGCAGCAGGTTAGGTTTCAAATCTATTCCGATAGGCTTTGGAAGGGTTCTGGCACAAAGCTTTGTCAAATAGATGCAATCAGATTTGAGTAATTAATATAACAAAAGCTTCAAACCGACAAACAACGCGTGGCATTTTTGGTTTGCTGTGAATTTAGTGTTTAAGGCGCAGTGCAGTGGCTTGTTTTGTGCGTTGTCTGCGGTTTAAGCTGGCGTTATAGCGCTTTGAAAATTCAAGGGTTGTAAGGAATTCGGA
>NZ_PIZL01000033.1:0-2403 GCF_002835515.1 Vibrio sp. vnigr-6D03 | reverse complement strand
GTTTTGGGTTTTGTGGTCTGGTTGCAGAAGGTTTTGTTGGCTAAGATGCTGTTCATTGAATGCAAGCTAAGTGCTTCATTGCCAAGTTAAGTCTGTTTGTTTGTATCGCTACAACAAACAGTTCAAGCAGACCAAAAACGCGTGGCATTTTTAGTTTGCGTTGAGTTTTGTGTTTAGGGTAGTTTGCAGAAACAGCATTTGTGCGTTTTTGGCTACTTAACTGGGCGTTATAGCGCTTTGAAAATTCAAGGGTTGTAAGGTTCTCGAAAGTTGCTGGCTTCAGTGTTTTTGAGTTCGATTTCTCAGCCAGCGCCAAGGTGGTGAAATCGGTGCAAACCAAGTCGCTGAAAGCTCTCAAAACCAATTTGGTTCGCTGGATTTTGAAGTTTTGCTCTTGGCGCGTTTTCCTAAATTTTCGACTGGATCGGTGTTTTAGGTTTTGTGGTCTGGTTGCAGAGGATTTTGTTGGTTAAGATGCCTTTCATTGAATGCAAGCTAAGTGCTTCATTGCCAAGCGAGTTTGTTGCTTGTATCGCTCTAACAAAAGCTTCAAACCGACAAACAACGCGTGGCATTTTTGGTTTGCGGTGAATTTAGTGTTTAAGGCGTCATGCAGCGGCTTGTTTTGTGCGTTGTCTGCGGTTTAAGCTGGCGTTATAGCGCTTTGAAAATTCAAGGGTTGTAAGGTTTTCGAAAGTTGCTGGCTTCAGTGTTTTTGAGTTCGATTCCTTAACCTAAATCAAGGTGGTAAATCCTCGCAAGCCAAGTCGTTGTAGGTTTCAAAATTATTCAGCTGCATCAGATTTTGAAGTTTGGTTTCCGGCTAGCTTTCCTAAATTCTCGATTGAATCGGTGTTTTGGGTATTGTGGGCTGGTTGCAGAGGATTTTGTTGGCTAAGATGTAGTTCATTGAATGCAAGCTAAGTGCTTCATTGCCAAGCGAGTTTTCTGTTTGTATCGCTCTAACAAGCAGTTCAAGCAGACCAAAAAACGCGTGGCATTTTTAGTTTGCGTTGGGTTTAGTGGTTAGGGTAGTTTGCAGAAACAGCATTTGTACGTTTTTGGCTACTTAACTGGGCGTTATAGCGCTTTGAAAATTCAAAGGTTTATAAGGTTTTCGAAAGTTGCTGGCTTCAGTATTTCAAATCTCGATTTCTCAGCCAGCATCAAGGTGGTGAAATCATCGCAAGCCAAGTCTCTGTGGGGTTGCAAATCTATGTAGGTTTACCAAGTTTTGAAGTTTGGTTTTCGGTTTGATCTTCCAAATTCTCGACCTAATCGGTGTTTTGGGCTTTGTGGTCTGGTTGCAGAAGGTTTTGTTGGCTAAGATGCAGTTCATTGAATGCAATCTAAGTGCTTCATTGCCAAGCGAGTTTTTTGTTTGTATCGCTCTAACAAACAGTTCAAGCAGACCAAAAACGCGTGGCATTTTTAGTTTGCGTTGAGTTTTGTGTTTAGGGTAGTTTGCAGAAACAGCATTTGTGCGTTTTTGGCTACTTAACTGGGCGTTATAGCGCTTTGATAATTTAAGGGTTGTCAGGTTCTCGAAAATTGCTGGCTTCAGTGTTTTTGAGTTTGATTCCTCAACCAGTATCAAGGTGGAAAAGTCGTCGCAATCCAAGTTGCTGTAAGCTTTCAAAACTAATTGGAATCACTGAATTTCGAAGCTTGGCTATCGGTTCGTTTTCCTAAATTTTTGACTGGATCGGTGTTTTGGGTTTTGTGGTCTGGTTGCAGAGGATTTTGTTGGCTAAGATGCAGTTCATTGAATGCAAGCTAAGTGCTTCATTGCCAAGTTAAGTCTGTTTGCTTGTATCGCTACAACAAACAGTTCAAGCAGACCAAAAACGCGTGGCATTTTTAGCTTGCGGTGAGTTTTGTGTTTAGGGTAGTTTGCAGAAGCAGCATTTGTGCGTTTTTGGCTACTTAACTGGGCGTTATAGCGCTTTGATGATTCAAGGTTTGTAAGGAATTCGAAAGTTGCTGGCTCCAGTGTTTTTGAGTTCGCTTTCTCAACCAGCATCAAGGTGGGAAAGCCGTCGCAATCCAAGTTGCTGCAAGTTTTCAAATCCAATTAGGTTTGCTGAATTTTGAAGCTTTGCTCTAGGCTCGTTTCCTAAATTCTCGACTGAATCGGTGTTTTGGGTTTTGTGGTCTGGTTGCAGAAACTCACTTTGGTTAAGATATCGTTCATTGAATGCAAGCTAAGTGCTTCATTGCCAAGCGAGTTTTTTGTTTGTATCGCTCTAACAAAAGCTTCAAACCGACAAACAACGCGTGGCACTTTTAGTTTGCGGTGAATTTAGTGTTTAAGGCGTAATGCAGCGGCTTGTTTTGTGCGTTGTCTGCGGTTTAAGCTGGCGTTATAGCGCTTTGATAATTCAAGGTTTGTAAGGAATTCGA
>NZ_PIZL01000032.1:3402-3849 GCF_002835515.1 Vibrio sp. vnigr-6D03 | reverse complement strand
GTTATGCCCAATTCGTGGAATTTACTTAGGAAGAGTGTGTTGATTAAATTGGAAGTGAGCTATAAACGTAAAGAGTATGTGGTATTACTAAAAGACTTCGGTGATTACAAGCACCCAGAAGCCTTTGAAAAGTTGTACAGTCGTGTTCTTTTGTGGATAGGAAGCAACGTAACCTTCTTTGTTAAAAATCTGAGAATAGGTGCTTGTCAGTTTGAAATATCGGAATGCTCAATAACTAGGATATCGAAGCGAGGTACATTGGTTAAATCTTGGACTGACGTTAATTCAGTTTTGGAGTTTGGCGATATATACTTGATTGAATCAAATAAAGGTTCAATGCCAATACCTAAGCGAGTTCTAACTAGCGAGAATGATTTAATTTTTAAGCAATATATAGGTGACAGATTAATAGCCGTATAGTTAGAACATAACAAAAGCTTTAAACCG
>NZ_PIZL01000032.1:0-3373 GCF_002835515.1 Vibrio sp. vnigr-6D03 | reverse complement strand
GATAATTCAAGGGTTGTAAGGCTCTAGAAAATTGCTGGCTTCAGTGTTTTGGAGTTTGATTCCTCTACTAGCATCAAGGTGGTAAATCCTCGCAATCCAAGTTGCTTTAAGCTTTCAAAATCAATTCGGTTCGTTGAATTTTGAAGCTTTGCTCTCGGCTCGTTTCCCTAAATTCTCGACTGAATCGGTGTTTTGGGTTTTGTGGGCTGGTTGCAGAGGATTTTGTTGGTTAACATAGCGTCCATTGAATGCAAGTTAAATGCATCATTGCCAAGTAAGTTTGTTATTCGTTGCGCTACAACAAACAGTTCAAGCAGACCAAAAACGCGTGGCATTTTTAGTTTGCGGTGGGTTTGGTGTTTAGGGTAGTTTGCAGAAGCAGCATTTGTGCGTTTTTGGCTACTTAACTGGGCGTTAGCCGTACATATCAGTGTCGTGGAAAATGTTTAGATAAGAAACTCAATATTTCGTTCATAGTCTGATTTGCTGACTGCGCATCTTTGTGAATTCTTAACTTTGTGTCTTCCTTGAATATCGGCATAAATACGATTTCAGAATCTTTCTCTAGCCTTAACTCTCCGAAGTATTCTTCCTCTTCAGTTTCCATAAAACTCATAGTGACAGCGTTCTCTGGTGTATGGGTAAATAGCTTAAAACCTAGATAAGTATCGTCAAAGGGGAGTGATTTCATAGACTCGTAGTTATCTGAAAAGTTTTCCGACCAGTCCTGTATAAGCTTGTTGATTGTCTGTACGTGTGGCTCTGAAACAGCAAACTTAACCATTCTTTTAATTTCTAGACTTTCACGAAATGCACTAAGGTTGGTGTCTTCCTGTCCATTCCCAAATCGTTCAGCAATTAAGTTAGCAACGGCGTTGAATGTTTCATAGTCTTCAGAAAGTATTTCATCAGTTGTACCATTGACCGGAAGGTTTAGATCGATACATAGGTAGTAGATTTCAAAGTAGGCAGTAATATACATTCCTAGCTTTGTTTCGTTTACGTCGATATTTCTAGTGCCAAATGTTCCTGAAAATACTGCAAGTCGTCGGTGTAGAAATTCAAATAACTGTATAGTCAACGATTCTAAAAGGTACTCATTATTTGCATCTCGTTTTTCTTCCATAAAGTACTCGTAGAACTCCCAAAAGCACTTTCTTGTCCCATCGAAATACTGTTGTATATCTTCGCTCAGGCTTTCTTTTGGTGTAATTTGACCTTTCTCGTGTAGTCTTTGAAATTCGTAAAGTTCCGCATGGATAACAGGTAGATCATCCTTTGTGATGAATTTCCAATTTGCAGTAGTTATTTTTCGCCCATATACCCGTTCAAAAAAGCTCTCTTGCTCGAGGTAAGTTTCAACTAAGCGCTTAGATTCTTGTAACTTGTTGGCTTTAGTTATTTGAGCTGAACGGTGGTTTGCTATAACCCATGTTGCAAGTGGTAGTGACAAAGAAGCAATAGCTAATGGTAGCTTCATTGTCGCCCAAATGTTGCTTAGAAATGAAGAAAATTCAAGGCTGTAGTGTATTCCTAAACCGATACCGATCGCTGTTAGAAATGGGATAGTAATTGACGCAATAAATAATGGGGTCGCAAATACATCTTTGTCTTTTGCTACGAACTTTTCGTACATTGTAGTCACCTTACACCTTGATATAATTAAGTTTATACACAAGTTGGCTAGCGTAATAAAGTACTAAGAGTGTGATGCACGGCTAACAAAGCATTTAAGACGGATTCCCAACGCTCGGCATTTTTGGTTTACTTTGAATTTAGTGTTTACGGTACAATACTTTAAGTTCAGTGGTCTGCGTTGCTCACCACTTAATGCGGCGTTATAGCGCTTTGATAATTTAAGGGTTGTCAGGTTCTCGAAAGTTGCTGGCTTCAGTGTTTTTGAGTTTGACCCCTTAACCAGAATCAAGGTGGAAAATTCTCGCAAGCCAAGTCGTTGTAGGTTTCAAAATTATTCAGCTTCATCAGATTTTGAAGTTTGGTTTCCGGCTAGCTTTCCTAAATTCTCGACTGAATCTGCGTTTTAGGTTTTGTGGTCTGGTTGCAGAGGGTTTTGTTGGCTAAGATGCTGTTCATTGAATGCAAGCTAAGTGCTTCATTGCCAAGTTAAGTCTGTTTGCTTGTATCGCTACAACAAACAGTTCAAGCAGACCAAAAACGCGTGGCATTTTTAGTTTGCGTTGAGTTTTGTGTTTAGGGTAGTTTGCAGAAACAGCATTTGTGCGTTTTTGGCTACTTAACTGGGCGTTATAGCGCTTTGATAATTCAAGGGTTGTCGGGTTCTCGAAAATTGCCGGCTTCCGGGTTTTTGAGTTTGATTCTTCAAGCAGCATCAAGGTGGAAAAGTCGTCGCAATCCAAGTTGCTGTAAGCTTTCAAAATCAATTCGGTTCGCTGAATTTCGAAGCTTTTTTCTCGGCTCGTTTCCCTAAATTCTCGACTGAATCGGTGTTTTGGGTTTTGTGGTCTGGTTACAGAAGGTTTTGTTGGTTAAGATGCTGTTCACTGAATGCAAGCTAAGTGCTTCATTGCCAAGCGAGTTTTTTGTTTGTATCGCTCTAACAAACAGTTCAAGCAGACCAAAAACGCGTGGCATTTTTAGTTTGCGGTGAGTTTTGTGTTTAGGGTAGCTTGCAGAAACCGCATTTGTACGTTTTTGGCTACTTAACTGGGCGTTAGTTGCTATCAATACAAATTCAAGGTAAGCATATGGGAAATGAGACCCTTAAGAAGATTGAATTTTCAGAGAAAATAGGAAACTTAGAGCTTTCGAATGAACTCTATGATGTTTTAGAGAAATGCTATCTTGAGCATAATGACATTGATGTATGTAGAAAGGCTGCATTTCGTTGTAACTTGGCACTGCACGTCGAAGTGGATAAAATTGAGAAAGTTGTAGAGTCAGTTTTGAGTAATAAGTACAACCGAGAATCACAGGTTCAAGTTCAATAGAGCTCGCATATACTATCAACTTCGCAACTAACAAACAGTTCAAGCAGACCAAAAACGCGTGGCATTTTTTGCTTGCGGTGAGTTTTGTGTTTAAGGTAGTTTGCAGAAGCAGTATTTGTGCGTTTTTGGCTACTTAACTGGGCGTTATAGCGCTTTGATAATTCAAGGTTTGTAAGGAATTCGAAAGTTGCTGGCTTCAGTGTTTTTGAGTTTGACCCCTTAACCTGAATCAAGGTGGAAAATCCTCACAAGCCAAGCCGTTGTAGGTTTCAAAACCATTCATCTTCATCAGATTTTGAAGTTTGGCTTCCGGCTAGTTTTCCTAAATTCTCGACTGAATCGGTGTTTTGGGCTCTGTGGTCTGGTTGCAGAAGGTTTTGTTGGCTAAGATGCAGTTCATTGAA
>NZ_PIZL01000031.1:0-72013 GCF_002835515.1 Vibrio sp. vnigr-6D03 | reverse complement strand
CGCACAAAACAAGCCGCTGCATTACGCCTTAAACACTAAATTCACCGCAAACTAAAAATGCCACGCGTTGTTTGTCGGTTTGAAGCTTTTGTTAGAGCGATACAGACAAAAAACTCGCTTGGCAATGAAGCACTTAGCTTGCATTCAATGAACTGCATCTTAGCCAACAAAACCTTCTGCAACCAGACCACAGAACCCAAAACACCGATTCAGTCGAGAATTTAGGGAAACGAGCCGAGAGCAAAGCTTGATAATTCAGCGAACCGGATTGATTTTGAAAGCTTGCAGCAACTTGGATTGCGACGACTTTTCCATCTTGATGCTGGTTGAGGAATCAAACTAAAAAAACTGAAGCCAGCAATTTTCTAGAGCCTTAATACCCTTGAATTATCAAAGCGCTATAACAACTTATTATACAGATACTTTCCGTATATCCTACCAGCTGCATTCCATATAACAATCCTACTCGTAAAAACAAAATCCATACATATCAAACACAAAGGTGTAGTTTTACTTTTTCACACTGGCGAAAGGTGTATTTCTTCACTCTAAAGCCAGATTGTTCAAAAAAGTATCGACCTGTATAAGTACACATATAAAGAATGCACGTACGTTTCTACTCACTTTGTAATAACTCAGCTAAGTGGTCTGGTAGGGTTTCTGCCAGGGCTGGGTTTTCCTCCAAAAGCCTTTTCAGCATTTCTGTCGCTTCTTCTTTCTTACCTTCAAGAACAAGCGTCTCTATTTGAGCAAATGGATTCAATTGCGCCTCTAATTCAGGAATATCCGCCATCATTCTTTCATGGCTTTTCACGCTTTTGTGCTCTTTCATCTGAGAAGCTGCGGGAGCCGGGCTTGAAAATGTCGGTACCGCATCGGTTTGTGCTTCCATAGAATCGTCGAAGCTCTCAGGAGAAATCGACTCTAGCTGCATTTCTTCGCGAATAAGATTTGGCTCTTCGACCCAATTCCATGGGGTTAATAGCGTAACGAATACGATAGTCGCAGCAAGACCAAATATGGGCTTCCAGTTAGCGATATAATGCGGCTTTGCATCAACTACCCTGCTTGCCTTTGCGTACTCCAAAATGGCGTCATCAGTCTCTTTAGAGGGCGTTTCAGTTGCACTTTCTTTGTACATTTTGACGACATCTTCATCGTTTAATGGTGGCGTCATTATCTATCTCCCAATTTACGTGTTAGGCACTCTCTTAAATTTTCCATTGCATAACGAAGACGAGTTTTGATGGTCTCAGGTTTAGACGCGACAATGTCACAGATCTGCTTCAGAGAAAAACCAGATTCGTGCTTTAACATAAACGCTTCTAGCTGAAGCGGGGCAAGCCCGTCCATGCAAGTTCTAATGGCATTTTTACTTCGTATCGCAAGTGCATTTTCGTCCATATGCTCGATATTGCCCTCATCTAGCTGTGCAAGGTAATCCTTTTCAGAAAGACGCTTTCTATAAACATCAACCATCAAATTATGAACGATTTGATAGAGCCAAGTCGTGAACTTTGCTGTTGGCTTGTAACTCCCGTGAGCATCGATCACTTTAAACCAGACTTCTTGAAACAACTCTTCAGCCATTGCCTGCTGCTCAAGTTTTAGCTGACGCTTAAAATATCGATATAGGGGGTCTTTATGGCGAGCATAAAGCACAGCAAAGGCGGGTTGATAACCTTTACTGAACATCACCATCAACTGTTCATCCGTTTTGTCTTGCATCTATCCCTGCTATCCACGTAATGAAATGCGTTAACACACTATCAAATTATTACATTCAGAGGCTTTGTGCCATCTCTACGAGTTTGACAAATTCCCCTCGATAATTGTGCGGGTCGTCACCCCGATTAGCGCGAGCAATGCCTGCAATATCATCATACTTAACGTTATTTAGGTAGTTATTATCCTTCAGTTTTTGTGCAAAAGCCGCAACAGCGGTAGCAAACTGAAAATCTGAGCTCGCTTGAGAAAAAGCAGAACGAACGTCCTCTTTCAAAACCACTTGTTGCACCAGCGCGCTTTCACTCTCTTGAGGTAATTTATATCGAACTTTTATCTGAACCAATTCGTCACGGTGAGCCTTCACTACTTGTACAGGTTCGTCCTTCTGATATCGCAAGTCATCAATTTGCCCCCTGCTGTTCGTCAGTGTCAGTTCATACAACGCGGTAACCGAATGCCCCGCTCCGATTTCGCCTGCATCAACAGCATCGTTGTTAAAATCTTCATCCTTTAACATTCGGTTTTGATACCCAATCAATCGATACTCTTTCACGTTATTAGGGTTAAACTCCACCTGAATTTTCACATCGTGTGCGATGCTTTGCAAAGTGCCACTCATCTGTCTTAACAGCACTTTTTTCGCTTCATGTAAGGTATCGATATACGCATGGTTGCCATCCCCTATATTGGCCAGTTGCTCCATTAAACCGTCATTATAGTTACCGCGCCCAAACCCAAGCGTGGTTAAAGATATGCCTTTTTCTTTCTCATTTTTAATGATCGTTTTAAGGTCATTGATATTGCTCACACCGACATTAAAATCGCCGTCGGTGGCTAGAATCACTCTATTTACACCACCTTTGATAAACCCTTTTTGAGCTTGCTGATAAGCCAGTTTAATACCGCTTTCACCGTAGGTTCCTCCACCAGCTTGAAGTTGCTTCAGCGCCGTTAAAATCGCTTGATTGCTGTCCCCTTTTGTAGGTTCTAGCACAACAGAGGAATGACCAGCATAAGTCACAAGGCTAACCCTATCATTGCTACCTAACTCTTTTACTAGTAAAGACAAGCTCTGTACCAATAAAGGCAATTTGTTGGGCTCTCCCATAGAACCAGATACATCCACTAAGAAAACTAGATTCGAAGCCTTACGTTCAGAATTAGGAATGTCATAGCCTTTTAGAGCAATCCGGAGCAGGTGGCGTTCTGCATTCCAAGGAGAAGGCGCGACTTCAGATTGAAGAGAGAAAGGCTGGCTTTTACTTTTTGGCGTGTTGTATTGGTAGTCAAAGTAGTTGATGAAGCCCTCTTCCCGAATTGCATCAGAGGGCGGTTTTTGCCCCATATTGATATAGCTTCTTATGTTCGCGTAGCTACCTGTATCCACGTCGATAGAGAAAGTCGAAAGCGGTGCAGTAGCCACTTGTTTGACTCCATTACTGGGGGTATCTAGGTAGTTGTCTCTATTACCAATAAATGGAGAAGGCTCAATGCTGGGCATAGGGTGAGCAATCATAGATTTCGTCATGCGATTACTTGGGACAACAAAAGAGATCGAATGCTCTTGCGCGATTTCATATTGAGGAGCACTAGCGTCGGCAATTGCCGCCTCACTGACCATTTTATCTTCTTCGGGAGCCTTGTGGTTTCTAGCCACCTCATCTGTTTGGTTTGCTTGATTTGAAGTACCTAGTTGTTGGGTCGTACCTGCATTTTCAGTGCATGCGGTGACTAAACCTAAAGCAATTATTACAGCAATACAGCTCTTCGTGAGTTTCATAATGTTCGTCCTATTCGTTATTTGATTAACCTTTATTTT
Organism: Vibrio sp. vnigr-6D03; assembly: GCF_002835515.1. Lineage (NCBI taxonomy): Bacteria > Pseudomonadati > Pseudomonadota > Gammaproteobacteria > Vibrionales > Vibrionaceae > Vibrio > Vibrio sp. vnigr-6D03. Next base: position 68,466 of record NZ_PIZL01000031.1, on the reverse strand, counting down.
GACTAATCGTGTTTGGATGAAAGTTATAAACGGACGAGATAAAAAATGGGGTGAAAAAATTTTCGTTTTTTTTATTTATACCTATGTATGCCTATTTAGGGCTTCATAGATAGGCTGGAATACAAACTGGGAGTATTTAAAATACGGTATAAGGAATATTGCTCTCAAAACTCCATGATATTCATGAAAGTTAAAACAAAATGCTCGTAAACTATGAGCAAGTGAACCTGAATTGATTGCTTTCAACAGCTAACCGAATAGAGAGAAGATATGGATTTAGCACAGTGGGTTTCGCAAGTCGCATTGCCAATTTGTTTAGCATTGATGATGTTTGCGATGGGTATCAGTTTGACCATCAAAGATTTCACCCGTGTCGTCAAGCACCCCAAAGCCTTTGGAATGGGTGTATGCCTCCAATTGATAATATTGCCTTTGTTGGCGTGGGCACTATTGGGGTTGTTTGGTTTATTTACAGCTGTGCCTCTAATTGTCGCGAGTGGATTGATCATTTTGGCGGCATGCCCTGGCGGCGCCACGTCTAACATTATCTCTCATATCGCAGGTGGAAATGGCGCATTATCCATTAGCATGACAGCGATAGTCAGCCTTCTTACGCCTTTTATATTGCCTATTACACTTTCCTTCCAATTGTCGCTGTTAAATGACGGGCAAGGAACGGCGCTTACTCTGCCTATTGTAAAAACGCTAATGCAGCTCATCGTGGTTACCGTTATCCCTGTAGCGCTGGCTATGGTGCTAAAAGCAAAATGCCCTAACTGGGCTCAGCGTTACGAAAAAGGAATTCGCAAGGCGTCCACTCTCTTATTTTTAACGATGGTTGCAGCGCTGACGGCTGTGAACTGGGATAAATTGTTCGATTCAGGCTGGCTGGTAGCCGCTATCTGCTTGAGTTTGAGCTTTATAGCAATGATCGTCTCTTACTTCGTTTCAATCAAAGCGCAGTTAGAAGAAAAGAACCAGCTTACGCTTATGATAGAAACCAGCGTTCAAAATGCTGGAACAGGAATGTTCATTGCTTTGGCGTTACTGCAATCACCCGCTTTAGCGACTGTACCCTTGATGTACGGTCTATTGATGAACATTCCGGCTTTAGCACTTATCCTTTATGGGAAATATAAAACGCCAGCGGTTGCTATACCGTAATAGAAAGTAGTATGCCGTAATTGAAAGCAGTAGCGCCTAAACAAAATAGCGATGCCAAAAAACCGTTTCACTCAAAACGCAAAAAGGCACGAAGCCGTGCCTTTTTATTCGGTTCATTTGCTAGGGTCTGTTGACCCTAGAGCATAACCAGTGCCAACTTCGCTAAATTGTAGGCATCAACAAAGCCTGAATGCTGCCTACCTTCCCATTCGATACCGCGTGCTTCTTGGGCTGCCCTATGACCAATACGCTTGTCTTTTAAGCGATATTGAATTCGATAAATTGTCGCGAGATTTAAAAACTCTTTAAAAGGCAGGTCAATCCCCTTTTCCTTGCATTCCGACATAAGAATCAGGTCATCTCTTCCCCATGAAGCATAAATCTTGTTCGCGCCACCAAAATTCTTAATCATGGACTGAATCACCTCAGCCAGTGGACGCCCCTGCTTTTCGATCTTGCGAGGAGTAATACCTGTAAGCTCACTGCAAAAAAGAGACACTTCATCATGTTCGGGTTTCACATAATACTGTGCTCTTTTCACCACTTCACCTTTGTGTAAATCGATTTCTGCTAACCCTATTTCGATGATTTCGCCCGTCGTGCCGACGCCATCTTTGTTCCAGCAGCACATTTCCAAATCGAAGCAAACAACGCGATTGTGGTTCATTTTTTACCTTTCGTTAGGAGATTTTTGAGGGAGATATATTCGAGGCGGCATTGTATACCCAAGTCACCTATAAATTCTAGGCTCCATACGTGCTTTACGCTCTATGCGGCATAGCTCTATAAAACTTGGCGACATGTAAATAACAACTCACGCACAATTCCCGACAGAAACGCAATTCCTGCCCGCTTGCTTACTTGAATACATCAGAGCGTCAACGGCTCTCATTAGCTCCTCGCTCGATTCACCCGCTCTAGGTTTAGCACCTGCACTTAGGGTAATATCGATGCTCAAGCGACCAAACTTGACGGGAGAACACGAAACACGACGAATCAATCGACTCACATACGCCGAAAGAATATCCTCATTGGTATCGTACGTTAGAATACAAAACTCATCACCTCCAACCCGAGCAAAGAAGTCGCCATCATTGAGTTCTTCCGAAATAATGGTCGCCACATGCATGAGTGCCGCATCGCCCGCAGCGTGACCATATTTGTCATTGATCACTTTAAATTTGTCGATATCAAAGCCGACTAAGGAAAACGGAGCATTCTTCTCCATCACCGTCGCAAACATCTGGTTAAACGCTCTTCGATTGTATACGCCCGTTAAGGTATCGTGGTCCACCAAATATCGTAACTCGCTTGTTTGCTCTTCAACTTTTTGTGCTAAGCGGTACTTTTCTCGTGAGATTAGGTTCACAACAAATGCCGCCAAAGACGCGACAACTAAGCCGCACAACGCAATACTGGCCAATGTCCATTTATCATTTGCGGTCATCGGCGACATCAGCCTGAACTTCAATATCCATTCGCGATTTTGTAAACGAATCGTCTTTCGAATTTTGAGCCCTTCGGTTTCCGCCCATCCTGCACTTTCAAATAAAATGGGGTCGTCATCAGCATCGAACCCAATGTCTTTCACTTGAATCACGAGCTCTTGTTCTGCTGCGGTTCTAAGCATCAAATCTTCAAAATAACGGGTGGTTCTGACTACACCCACCATCACGCCAAGTAAACTTTGGTCTTCATGCGAAAACACAGGGTGGTAAGCCAGCATTCCCGTTTTAGGCAACGTTTTGTCCTCGCCATCTTGCAGCAATCGAATCTTATCTGAGATGTTGGAATCACCGGTTTTTACAATGTCTTTCAATATGACTCGAAAACGTTCCCGAGACGAATAGAAGCCAATCAGCTTTTTGTTTTGTTCACTTCTCGGGTAGATGTCAGAGACAATGTATGCATCCTCTCCTTTCGGTAGTATGAAACCGAACGTTTTTGGCTGGTCTTTAGGGACGGTATGAAGCTTTACATCGGGGTCAAGTTTACGAAGATGGTTGAGGTGATCAGCTAGATTCTCTTCCTTTACTCTTGGCATCCACTGTAGCCCGATCAAGCTGGAAGAATCTTTAATTATTTCTTCTGCAAAAATGGGGAATTGCCCCCAATCCTCGGACTCAACAGAATGGAAAAAATTCGCAGCAGCGCCAATAAAATCAATGTCTTTCTCAACCAGAACTTTAAGCATTTGGCTTTGCCGCTCGGCGAGATTATCAAACAACCGAAACGTATGGTTTTGTTGGCTTAATGCGGCTAAATAAACAAACAACAGAGTCACAAAAGCGATAACACCAAACGTTAACCAAGGTAAGAAACTGCCTTTGGGTTGATTGTGTCTCTGGTCACTTAGCGGCATAAAATCTCCATGGACAATTATCGCCCGGTTCTTTATTTGCACAAGAGCATTATCTGCAGAAGAGCGCTTTGTCTTTAGAAGAGCATTTTATCTGCAAAAGAACACTTTATGTGCAAAAAAGCATTTTCCTGCAAGATAACACGTTCCCTATAAGGCTCGAAGCAAACTGGATACGGTTGAATATCGTACCACACACATATACAGAATGAAGTTCTAATAATATTTTTAACTCAGAAGCACTCACTTTGATATGTAACAAAGTATTGCATAGCGCAAAAATTCAACAAGCACGCTTTTTTTCGTGCTTTTTCACCCTTTTTCTTCCTTCCGGCACCCTTGAATATGTTACAGTGCGCCCCAATTTTTTCCGCTATATCTCGGTATTCTGGTCTCTAATGAACCACACGCTATCATTACCTGAATGCCTATTGCTTATACAGAGAATTCCAATATGAACTTTGACATCAATTTAGTTCCTCAAACTTTCGACATGCTGCATACCGGTCTCGCAGCATCCAGTGTTTTATTACTTTTAATCGCAGTAGGAAGAAGATCGCAAGTCATCGAAAAAGTGATCGAGAAGCCTGTAGAAAAAATCGTGGAAGTTGAAAAACCTGTCGAGAAAATCGTCGAAGTAGAAAAAGTTGTAGAAGTAGAAAAAGTCATAGAGAAAGTGGTTGAAGTGGAATCCAAACTCGCCACTGCGTCGACCGATTCTGCTATGCAGTTACTTTCTATCATGCAACAAGAAGCGCGCTTGATAGATTTCCTACAAGAAGACCTGACGTCTTTCTCCGATGAGGAAGTGGGCGCGGCAGCTCGTGTTATCCACACCGGTGGCCAAAAAGTATTGAACGAATATGTTTCACTGGCGCACATACGCAATGAAGATGAAGAAACGCGCATCACCATTGAAGAAGGGTTCAACCCACAGCAAGTACGCCTAACCGGTAACGTAACGGGTAACGCTCCATTTAACGGCACTTTGGTACACAAAGGCTGGAAAGCAGAATCAATGAATTTGCCTAAATTGGCAGAAAACTATGATGCTACGGTTATCGCCCCAGCGGAGGTGGAGCTGTAATGGACAACCATCATTCACCTTCGAATCAAACATCCCCCACTTTCAGTGTTGGAATCGATTTAGGAACAACGCACTGCGTGTTGTCTTATGTCGATATTACGGATGAAGATGCTCGTGTTCATGTGTTGGACATTCCGCAACTAACTGCACCTGGCACGGTTGAAAATCGCAGCCAGCTCGGCTCATTTTTATACCAACCTCACGATCATGAAATGAACCCCGCATCACGCGTGCTTCCTTGGTCGTCAGAGCCAACAGCGCTTGTAGGTGCTATTGCACGTAACCTCGGGTCGAAAACCCCCATCCGTTTAATTGCGAGTGCTAAATCATGGCTTTGCCATGGCGGGGTAAACCGCAGAGAAGCGTTTCTACCGGCAGGCAGCCCTGAAGAAGTGGCAAAAGTATCGCCGCTTCGCGCTACCGAGCTGTACCTTGAACATCTTAAGGAAGCTTGGGATCACGCGAACCCAAACCAACCCTTAGCCCAGCAAGACGTGACCATCACCGTACCGGCTTCTTTCGATCCGGCAGCGCGAGACCTTACAGCAGAAGCAGCTCGTAATGTCGGATTTGCTCATCTTACGCTTTTGGAAGAGCCGCAAGCGGCGCTCTATAACTGGATAGATAACAGTAACGATGCATGGCGTGACGAAGTCAGTGTAGGTGACATTGTTCTTGTGGTTGATATTGGTGGTGGTACAACAGACCTTTCATTGGTTGAAGTAACACAAGAAGACGGCAACTTGTCTCTCAACCGTATCGCCGTTGGTGAGCATATTTTGCTGGGTGGCGACAACATGGACTTGGCACTTGCGTACCGCTTGAAAATGAAGCTGGCGCAAGAAGGAAAAGAGCTTCAGCCTTGGCAAGTACAAGCCATGACTCACGCTTGCCGTGATGCGAAAGAAGCACTGCTGAACGACGCTGAATTGCAATCGGTGCCTATTGTTGTTCCAAGCCGTGGCTCTAAATTACTGGGCGCGACATTAAAAACGGAACTGACTCAACAAGAAGTGCAGCAAACGCTGGTTGATGGATTTTTCCCGAAAGTGGCGGTAACAGAACATCCGGTTCAGAAAACTCGCGGTGCATTAACACAGATGGGTTTGCCATACGCACAGGATGCGGGCATCACTCGCCATATTGCCGCGTTTCTTTCTAAGCAAGCTAACGCTCTACAAACCGATGCTTCGTCTGAGCAACCCGCTGCTCAAGATTTTAACCCTTTCGCAAACATGCCCGGTATGCCAGATGCTGGAAACGCTGAGCAAGCAGCCGACTTTATTAAGCCATCGGTTATTTTGTTCAATGGTGGCGTGCTTAAATCCCCTCTTCTCGCCGAGCGCTTGGAAGAAACCATTAACGAATGGCTGATTGAAGCAGATTCTGAATACGCCAAACGCTTAACTGGTGTCGATCTTGACTTGGCGGTTGCGAGTGGTGCGTCATACTATGGCGCAGTGCGTCGTGGTCAAGGCGTTCGTATCCGCGGTGGTATCGCGTCGTCTTATTATGTTGGTATCGAAAGCGCAATGCCTGCGATTCCAGGTATGGCACCGCCAATGGAAGCGCTGTGTGTTGCTCCGTTCGGTATGGAAGAAGGTTCCAGTGTTCAAGTACCAAGCCAAGAATTTGGTTTGGTCATCGGTCAGCCAGTTCATTTCCAATTCTTTGGTTCTACCGTTCGTCGTGAAGATCAAGCTGGAACACATCTGGATTACTGGGCACCAGAAGAATTGGATGAGCTACCAGAAATTCAAGTAACGCTTCCTGTGTCGGACGGCAGACGAGAAGGCGAAGTGGTTCCCGTCACTTTGGCGTCCAGAGTGACGGAATTGGGCACCTTATATCTCGAAGCCATCGCAGCAGATAACGGTCAGAAGTGGCATGTTGAATTCGATGTACGTGAAGACGGAACGTCCACTGGCTCATCGAACCAATAAGAAACAACAAAACGGCATCCAATGGGTGCCGTTTTCTCAGGTTTGTTGACTCATTAAAATTAACAGAAGGTTTTGTTATATGACATCTCCTCGTTTTCTAGTCGGAATCGATTTAGGTACGACCAACACCGTCGTCGCATTCTGTGAAATTACCGACAATTTAGAACAATCCAATGTGACGCTTTTCGATATCGACCAGTTAATCGGTCCTGGTGAAGTCGTCCGTAAACCTCTTCTTCCTTCTTTTCGGTATCACCCAGCCGACGGGCAAATATCTCCCTCCGATCTTATTCTCCCATGGGAATCGGTGCGCACTGAAGGCGACATCGACAATGTAATTGTGGGTGAATGGGCGAGAGAGCTCGGAGCGAAAGTGGAAGGGAGACAAGTGTCGAGTGCGAAAAGTTGGCTATCTCATCAAGCGGTCGATCGCCGCTCCGAGATCCTGCCTTGGGCTGGTGCGGCAGACGTCGAAAAAGTCTCCCCCGTTACGGCCAGTGCGAGCTACTTAAATCACATTCGCCAATCTTGGAACTATCGACACCCTAGTAATAAACTCGAAGATCAAGATGTTGTTGTCACTGTTCCTGCATCGTTCGATGAAACGGCTCGTAAGTTAACGCTGGAAGCCGCTGAACAGGCGGGGTTAGGCAAAATAGTGCTGCTAGAAGAGCCGCAAGCCGTCTGCTACGACTGGTATGCTCGCCACCAGCACACTGCATCTGAGGAGCTCAAAACCTTACCACTGATTCTGGTGTGTGATGTCGGTGGGGGTACAACGGATTTGAGTTTGATAGAAGCGAAATTTGATTCCGATGAGCTTGCTTTGGATCGCATCGGTGTTGGTGAACACTTAATGCTTGGAGGCGATAACCTCGATTTAGCGTTAGCGCATCTTGCCGAACAGCGGTTTAGCCAATCCAAAAAGCTCAATGCAGCGAATCTTACCAAGCTAATCCAACAAACTCGTAAGGCGAAAGAGAACCTACTCTCAGCAAACGCACCAGACGAAGTTAAAATCACCATGCTTGGCAGTGGATCCAAACTGCTTGGCGGAACCAAAAGTGTGCAGCTTTCCAAGCAAGAAGTTCATCAAATAGCGCTTGATGGATTTTTTCCGCTTTCCGGATTTGAAGAAGTGCCTGATAAAAGGCGAAGCGCTGTTGTTGAGTTTGGCCTGCCTTATGTCGCCGATCCTGCTGTCAGCAAACACATCGCCGAGTTTCTTACCCAGCACCAGCAAGTATCTTATGCGGCGCTAAATAGAGCCAACAAGCTAAACCTCGAAAGTAACCAAGACCTTGAAAGTAACCAAAACCTCGAAAGCAACCAATACCTCGAAAACGGCGAAGGAACCGAAAAACCAGCCATTCCCGTTGGTTTGCTTCTGAATGGTGGTGTGTTCAATAGTGAACTCGTTACCGAGCGTATTACTCAGCTTTTAGAAAACTGGAAAGGAACGCCTATCACGGTGCTGGATAACCCACATCCAGATTGGTCTGTGGCATTAGGAGCCGTTGCATTTGGCAAAGCCAGAAGAGGCGCACAGCTTAAAATTGGTGGTGGTGCTGCTCGCTCCTACTTTCTTCATTTACCTGAAAAGAACAAAATGGGTAAAGCCTTATGCTTGCTGGCAAAAGGAACCGAAGAAGGTCACGAGATACGGTTAAGTGGTCGACGGTTCTCACTAACACTGGGCGAGCCCGTCAAATTTAACCTACTCACCTCAACTCATGATTCGTTTGGCAATACAAATTCGGGTAGTAACGCTTCGATACAAAATGGGATGATGGTGGATGTCGATCCGGACATTTTTGCACCTCTACCTCCTTACATTTCAACGTTAGAAAGCGAAGGAGCGACGCTACAAGCGAATCAAAAAGAAAGAGTTGAAGTTCAACTGGCTTGTCAGCTGACGGAAGTCGGAACGCTTAAGATGGAATGCGTTAGCACAGAAGACGACAGCACTGAAAACGACAGCAAGCGCTGGAAGCTCGAGTTTGAAGTACGAAACCAACAAGCGGACGATCAAGAGAACAGCAGCTTCCATCCAAATCTCGAAGAATGCAAAACGCTAATCAGCCGAATTTACAGTGGCAATAAAAAGAGCGCTGAAGGCAAAGAAATAAAAACGCTACCAAAAGACCTTGAGAGAAAATTAGGCAAACGTGAAGAATGGGATTTCGCCACACTTCGCCAACTTTTCGATGCTTTTTCTCAAGGCCGGAAACGCCGACGCCGCTCTGAACAACATGAGAAAAACTGGCTACGCCTAGCAGGGTTCAGTATGCGACCTGGATTTGGTGACCCTACCGACTCTTGGCGCATCGAACAAATATGGAGCCTGTATCAGCAAAGTATTCAGTTCAAAAACCACCAAGGCTGGACGGACTGGTGGGTGTTTTGGCGCCGAGTGGCTGGCGGTCTAAGCCAAGAACAACAAGAAACCATCTTGGCGGATATCGCCAAATACCTTCACCCCGGCGCGATGAAGAATCCGCAATCGGCAAAAGCCGCTCAAGATATGGGGTATGAATCCATGGTTAGGCTTTCTGCATCACTCGAAAACCTAGACGTTGAAGATAAGGTATTGCTCGCGACTTGGTACTTGAGTAAGGCGATGAATCATAACCAATTCGAGCAAGCGCACTGGTGGGCTCTGGGCAGGTTGGCATCTCGTACGCCGTTGTACGGCAGTCAGCATAACGCCATTCCAAGAGAACAAATTGAGCAATGGTTACCTAAACTATTGGAGCTGAATTGGCAGAAAGAGCAAATGATTGCCTTTGCCGTCGTTATGATGTGCCGTAAAACAGGCGACCGACTGTTCGATGTGTCAGACGATTACCGAGAGCAAGTTCGAAGCAAACTAAAGCAAAGCAAAGTTCCAGAGTCTTGGATTTCTCTTGTAGAGGAAGTAAAAGAACTCTCAGAGAGCGAGTCCAAGCGCGTATTCGGTGATGCATTGCCCAGTGGGCTAACACTCATAAGCAGTTAATATACCCAACAAAAAAGCCAGCTTAAGGTTTAACCTTAAGCTGGCTTTACAATATTTAGAATCGAGCTCTGTTCATAGTTTGAGTTGAACGTTACTCATACTCCATAAAAATCAAATTCAATCCTGTTTGATTTTAACAGCAGTGCCGAAAACCAAGATTTCTGACGAACCGTCCATAATGGAACTGGTGGTAAAGCGAATACCCACAATGGCGTCTGCATTCAATTCTCTTGCCTGCTGGACAAGCCTTTCGATCGCCGTATCACGAGATTCAGACAACATTTCTGTATACCCTTTTAACTCTCCGCCAACGATCCCTTTTAAGCCTGCCATAATGTCACGACCAATATGCTTAGACTGGACAACATTACCAGTCACCACACCAACAACAGATTCAATTTCTTTACCTGGGATGGTCTCAGTAGTTGTGAATATCATAGGTGTTCTCCTTATCTATACCAAAGTGCTCTGAGCGACACATGCTTTCTGAAATAAAAGTCCTCTGAGTTTATAAGAACTCTCTAAAAATCAAAGGTGCTCGAAAAGTTGTTTGATAAGTGAGTAAAGACTCATATTGAGTATTTCCCTACTAGACGATTTCAATATAACAGCAAACCAATCAATTAGATAGATGGATACTTAAACCCCAAACATCTTTCATTTTCAGCTAAAAGCATCCACAACATCACAATTCTGATGAGTTACACAATAGCGTCAGAAAACTGTCAAGAATCTGCAACGCTCACTACTCACTATAGCGACTCTATAAGAACCTCCGTCAGCTCGCTGAAGCATTTAAGCACATATCTAGAGCGGACGAATTGGGGATAAAAACTGAAAGTAAGGAAGCACTGTGACTCAATTTGACCAACACCACGACCAACGTACACTGGATGAAGAGCCTGAATTCAACAAGATCGTTGAAGCAGCCCTCTCTCGCCGTCGATTTTTGAAAGCAACAGGAGCGGCAGGTACTGTCGGCTTTTTTGCGGCAACACCGTTAAGCCAAGCCATGGCGAACGCTTCTTCTAAACACTCGACTAAAATGGGCTTTGATGCCATTCCTATTTCCACCGCAGATACCATAGAAGTACCCAAAGGCTATCAAGCGGATGTGCTTGTCTCTTGGGGGGATCCTATATTCAAAAATGCCCCTGAATTTAATCAAAGTAGTGGATCCAAAGCACAAGAGATGCAGTTTGGTGATAACAACGATGGCATGACGTTTTTCCCGCTGTCGGATACTCGTGCAGTACTTGCAGTAAATAATGAATATACCAATAACGAATATCTCTACCCCCACCAAGGTAAAATCATTACCGCTGATGACGCTAGAAAATCACAAGCAGCGCACGGTGTCTCTATTGTTGAGTTAATGAAAAGAGATGGTAAGTGGCAAATTAACTTAGAAGGTCCGCTGAACCGTAGAATCACCGCGTTTACTGAAATGGAAATGACCGGACCTGCCGCTGGACACAGTTTACTTAAGACGGCTGCAGACAAATCGGGCAAGAAAATACTAGGGACTTACAACAACTGCGCAAATGGTCAAACACCATGGGGCACTTATCTTACCTGTGAAGAAAACTTCAATGGGTATTTTGCTGCCGAAAAAGAAACCAAACTGGGTGATACTTACAAGCGTTATGGCGTACGTGACAAAGACTGGGGTTACGATTGGTTTAAACACGATGAGCGTTTCGACGTAAGTAAACACCCAAATGAGCCACATCGCTTTGGGTGGGTGGTCGAAATTGATCCTATGAACCCAAATTCCACTCCGAAAAAGCGCAGCGCACTCGGTCGCTTTAAGCATGAAAATGCCGCGCTAATGATCAACGATGACGGACATGCTGTTGTTTACCTTGGTGATGATGAACGAGGCGAACACCTCTACAAGTTTGTGTCAAAGAACAAATATGTAAAAGGCTCCGATGCCAATAAAGATCTGCTGGAAGACGGTACCCTGTATGTCGCGAAATTTAATGGCAAAGAAGGTGAAACCGACGGGCAAGGTCAATGGCTAGAATTGACGTGGGGCAAAAACGGGCTGACACCTGAAAATGGGTTTCCAGATGCCGCATCCGTTATGATCTTTGCTCGTATGGCGGCTACTCAAGTCGGAGCAACCACCATGGATCGCCCTGAATGGGTAGCGGTTCACGCTGACCAGAAATCGGTATTTTGCACATTAACCAATAACAAGTACCGTGGCGTGAGAGAAAACCAGCCGTTGAACGTGGCAAACCCACGAGAAAAGAATCCCTATGGTCACATTATTCGCTGGCGACCAACTGGTGGCGACCACACATCAGATACATTTAATTGGGATATCTACGTACTGGCAGGTAATCCAGAAGTGCATCAATCCGGCTTAATGGCTGGATCGGACAACATCAATAAAGACAATATGTTCAACAGTCCAGATGGTATTGGGTTTGATGTAGCTGGTCGACTTTGGATTCAAACAGACGGTAAATACTCAAATGAAGGTAACTTTGCAGGTATGGGAAATAACCAAATGCTGTGCAGTGACCCTGAAACTGGGGAGATCCGCCGCTTCTTAACCGGACCAATTGCCTGCGAAATCACAGGTTTGACCTTCTCGCCAGATCATAAAACCATGTTTATTGGCGTTCAGCACCCAGGGGAAGATTTGGCGCCATCACATTTCCCAGACGGTGGAAAGAGTATCCCTCGCTCGTCTGTCATTATGATTACGAAAAAAGACGGTGGTGTGATTGGCGCTTAGTCGCTTCTCGAGTGATAGCGCCCTACCTCCTAAAGAAGCGATATTCATCCGCCACTAAAAAACATCAAAGCCTTGCATTGCAAGGCTTTGATGCTTAAAAATCTTGTCGATTCTTTTAACTTACGCTGTAGCCTGTTCCGCTACATATTGCTTGTTACCCACATAAACGGACATAAAGAATATCAGCATCATTATGTTGTACCAGCCTCCACCAATTATGATCATGAACGGTTGAGGCATCACATTCATTAGTGCTGTTCCAACAAACATGAGAGGAAAAGGAGAGAATAAAACGACTTTGCGTGACAGAAGGCTTTGCTTTCTGAGCACCATGTAGATATACAAAATACCGCCAATTGCGTACATACAAAATACAAGGTACATATAAATCACGCTAACATCCCAGCTTTGTTTTAAGGCTTCTTCACTGATTTTTCCTACCATCCCGATATTGGTAAACTGGCTGTGGTATGCGCCACCAATAACAATAGCCAGCGAGAATATAGCAAGTATCGTGTTGCGCATTTTTCCTGCGTCCAACTTAAGAAATACACCAATAAAACCAAACAGGTAAAAGAATGCCGCAACTGGTCCAATCAAGCCACCCAATATCAAGCGTGTATCGCTAACGTCTTTCATTACCATCAACAAGGCGTAAGGTGAATCAGAAAGCGGTTCCGCTGTAAAATACAAAAGCATGTCGCCTATGTACATAAGCACTGCACCTATCATTCCCAAAATAAGATACGTCGACCCTTTCATATTTTTACCCTTTTCTTTGCATGAAGATCTTGACCTCTAACGACAGGTCAAAGACCCTTACTAAGCTGTGTAGTCTTACCTCATCACTCAACATTAAATGCGAACAGTTATCATTTGTACAGGTGTTTTACAAAACTACACTGCATGATTTGAACATACCAGCATGATATTTAAGGATATTTAAATGCCTAGAGAGAAGTTCCAAAATATTTATGAACGTGCAAAGGAAAGAAAAGGCGGTGCTAGTAATCTCGAAAGTTTACTTTCTAAACCCCTAAGCCCAGAAGAGATTGCTCTTATTCCAGACGATCGTTGGCTGGCAGAATTCACGTTAAAAGTATTCCAATGTGGGATTTCATGGAAGGTTGTTAAAAGTAAATGGGAAAACTTTGAGGACATTTTCTTTCAGTTCAGAGTTGAGCCTTTATTGATGTTATCGGACGACGTTTGGGAACAAAAAGCTCAAGATCCGCGTATTATTCGCCATCTAACGAAAGTGATGTCCATCCCAGCTAATGCTCAAATGATATACGAAGCCAGACATGAATATGGCTCCTTTGCAGAAATGGTCGCTAACACGAAAAGCGAATGCATCACCGATCTTTGGATCTACCTTAAAAAGCATGGAAAACGCCTAGGTGGTAACACGGGCCCTTATGCTTTGCGTCAGCTCGGTGTAGATACTTTTATCCTATCTTCGGATGTTGAATCACACCTAAGAAATACGGGGGTTGTAACCAGCGGAAACCACACGAAAAGCGCCTTAAAAGCCGCCAACCATGCCTTTGCACAGTGGCAGCAAGAAAGTGGACGCAGCCTAACTGAGATAAGCCAAATCATTGCTTATAGCTGCGGCGATAATCGTGTGATTTAGTCCATAGCTAAATACCATGCATTGCTAAATTCTGTACATTGTTAAGCAGCCGCACTACGAAGTTTAAACCTTCGGAACAAATACCAGCCTAACCATAAACCAGACGTGAGTAATGCGGCGGTAATAATGGCAGGCTTAGGGTTATCGAGAGAGCTTATAGATCCCGAATAAACAGCGATCAAGCAATATGGAATGGTGCTGAGTGACCAAGCTGTAATAAAACGTGAGAATGACATTCCAGTCATTCCAGCGAGACACGCTGTCACCTCTGGCAATATCGGCACCGCTCTTGATAACAAAATCATAGTAAAACCGTGGCTCTGAAATGCGGCTCTCACTTCTAGAATTTTTTCCTCATCTTTGACAATAAAAGCCAATATTCGATGGCCGTATCGTTTTCCCAAAACAAAACCAATACACCCCGCAAGCATCATTCCAAGTACGGCTGCGAGCGCACCATACCACTGGCCTAAAAAATAGCCCGACAGTATGGTGATCGTTAGCGTCGGCATCGCGACAAACAAATCAGCAAAGAGCAGTAATATTGTCATTCCTCCTACGTAAATAGGTGACAAGGATTTCGCGTACGTCAGCCAAGATTCAATTTGCTCAATACTGAGTACACCCGCGACTTTTAAAATGATAAAAGTAGAGGTAAATATACTTGCCACAATCAGCATAACTTTGATTAAAGATGTCATTTAAACCTCCTATGGATACACCATTTCAATGTTCACACCCGACTCGAACTCGGATCTCACTAGCTTGGATTTCTTATATACAGGGGCACCAGTGAGCGACACCTTTTGCTTCTTTGAAAAACCCAACCCTTCAGCGGGGTAAATACCTGTCCAATTTTTCGTCACTTTTCCATCTTCGTCCTCATCGTGGAGTATTTTGATCGCGATTTCTTGCTGTGGAATATCGAACGTAAAAGACATAGCTGTACTAAGCTGCGATTGGGTTTGAGTTTGCAAAGCCTTTGCGTGAATTTTAGGGAAACCATCTTCACCAAAAATGAAGACAATAAGATTTCCTCCCCTATCAACATCTATACCAGTCACGTTTATCTCGATACCACTTGCCTCTGAAATGGTTCCCATTGTTAAGCCTCCTATCAGCCCTATCATTGCTTTCATGGTTATGCTCGCTTCATCAAATTTGCCGCGGCTCCTGGCGACAAGCGCATTAGCCACCGTAGTAGTTTTACTTTTCCAATATCGTTGTCTTCTATTTGCTTCTCTATCCCTTCAATTAACCGATTGGCTGCCTCTTCCGAAGTCAGTTTTCCGCTCCCTCGACCATCCGTCATCTTGGTTTCGACCAAAGGCATGAGTGCTTGCAACACTTGAACATTGGTATCCTCTAGTTGGTATCGAAGCGACCGAGAAAAAGAGTTCAACGCGCTCTTAGTGGCGCAATATATGGCGGATGTTGTTTTAGGCATAAGAGCCAATCCGGAATTGACGTTGAGAATGACCGCCTTAGGGGCGTTCATTAGGCTTGGCAAAAGCAAAGAGGTTAAACAACATACAGACGTGAAATTTGTGGTGATCTCTCGCTGAATATTTTCGTATTTGAAATTCTGGCTTGTAAAACTCGGGGTATATTGCACAGCAGCATTGTTAATGAGTACATCAATCTTTTTATGGTCTTTGATGATGGAGCTGGCGATCCATTCAACGGAACTGATATCTGATAGCTCAGCCTGATACGTTGCTACATTAAAATCTGCCGATAACTTCGCTAGCTTTGCTGCATCTCGACCAATGACTATTAACCTGTTTCGCTTACTCAACATACGCACTAAATCGAGCCCAATACCCGATGTTCCGCCAGTAATGATGATCTTTTTATTTGTTAATTCCATTTACTTCTCCAATTCAACTGAATGCATTAAGCTTCATGAAAAGGACTTTAGAGCTTTGCCAGCAGGCGAGCGTTAACCTGGGTTAAAAGTGATGAATTTTTTGAGTTTTATTGAGCAAAACGGTACAGCACTGCATAAAGAAACGGGTGACCACTTATTTAGGCAAGGAGATTCCGACTCTTCTATGTACGTCATCAAAGAGGGGATGCTTAAGGCCTACTACATAACAAGCGAAGGCAAAGAGACGATAAAATCCTTTCTGCAGATAGGAGATGTTATTGGGAGTATGTCGGCGGCGTATGCACAGATGCAAAATACTTTTAGCTTGATTTGCTTAGAGCCGTGTACATTAGTCCGATTTGATTTTAAAGCGCTGCATTCTGCCAGTTTGACCGATCAAGAGCTGTCTAAAGATGTCATAGAGATATTGCTAAAGTTCGCAATGAAAAAAGAGCAACGTGAAAGGGATTTACTGTGTTTATCCGCACAGCAACGTTATGAAAAGCTTCTTGAAACTTCACCTGATTTGATTGAAAAAGTGACCCAAAATGATATTGCCCGATACCTTGGCGTCACCCCTGTAGGACTTAGCCGGATTAAGCATCGCGTTATGGAAAGTACATAACGCCATACTTCGGGCTGGAGAGCTAAACTCGTTTGATTCTAGACCTTATCTACATGCCGTAGGTAAACTCTTTGCCCGCTTCTAACATATCTCGATGGATTGGCGCTAAAGCATGTGAGTATGCAGAAAGTAGAGACATGGTGTAATTCGCACGCTTACCAAACGCTTCATCGGTGCAGTTATTTTCTTCGTCTAAAAGTTCTTGGCTATTTCTAAAGATAAGGTGATCAGGCAAAAAGCAAACATGATTGTTTTTGCTCCCACTCAGCCTCAGTTCACTGATGGGATACACACCATTGATGCTCACGGTGACGCTAACAAGTAACGCGGGTTTATGAGCCAATTCATTGGCTGTTGTCAGCATTAAAAAGTTCTTTATTGCTGGGGTTGCCATTCCATGCCATTCAGGTGTAATAAATACAAATGCGTCTGCTTCTTTTAGTTCAGCAGCAACGTCACGCCACGGCTGCCACTCTTCGCTGCCCTGCCATACGCCTTCATTCCACATTGGTAAATTGAGTTCATGAAGGTCATACACTTTGGCTTCTTCAAAGTCATGCTGCTGACTGAGAGATTTAAGAAACTTCCCTACTTTCAAACTTTGCGACTGTGCTCGATGGCTTCCAGATATGATTGCTAGTTTCATGCTTCTCTCCTAAACACTTTCTGATTCTAACTGGATTAATATATCTTCACATTAAGATTGTTTACATTAAGTTAATTATTTAATCAGATCAACTCCCTTTACAAGTTTTATGTAAAAAATGGAAAAGAAGCCTTGTGAAGGAGTGAAACGCGAACGTATGCCCCAATCACCTAAAGGTGCTAGGTAGCGAGTGCAACTTAGAATGGGAAATGGAATAGGAGTTGAGCTGCCTTTAGAACTAGGCATAAATCACTTCAATGCCAATTCTGGAATCGGCAAAAATTATACTCAAGCTTGTGCTTAAGAAAACGCTTCTAAGTCGATGGGAGAAGTTTATGAATAAGCAATTCGCACTGATGCTGGTTCATCTGTTTAGGTATAGGGTAATTCCATTGTGCCTCGTACAATGCCGCTTTTGCGATCTCCGGAATATCTTCATCCACCAGTTTATCCAGCTTTTCAGGTATATGAAGTTTTGACTGAAGACTTTGAACATACTGTATAAACGCTTGGGCTTTCATCCTCTCGGTGCTTTTGGGCTCACTGACATGAATAAGATCTGCAAGTTCGGCCAGCTGCTTGGTCACCGCCGGTTTAGAAAACTCTAAGACATGCGGCAATATCACGGCATTCGCTAACCCGTGAGGCGTACCGTACTTAGCCCCAATGTTATGTGAGATGGCGTGAACATAGCCAAGGCTTGCTTTCGTAAAGGCTAAACCAGCATAGTATGAAGCAAGCGACATATTCTGGCGAACCGCACTGTTCTGACCATAGATAAAGGCTTTTTCTAGGTTCTCGTGAATTAGGGTGATGGCAGCTTTTGCGTACCCGTTCGTTTCATGGCTCGCATTTACTGATATGTACGCTTCAATGGCATGAGTTAACGCATCCATACCAGTATGAGCGGTAATATGTGGAGGCAAACCCATTGAGAAAGCAGGATCCAACGAAACCAGCATAGGAACCAATTTCGGATCCATTAGTGGTGTTTTTTGATGAGAAATCGGATCAGAGACTACCGCTGCAACCGTAACTTCAGACCCGGTGCCCGACGTTGTGGGCATAACAAAAAGTGGGGCTGGCGCACGCCAAACTTTGAGTAACCCAGTTAAGCGTTTGATGGATTTTTTATTGGTCACCCTCGCCGCGATGACTTTCCCACAATCGATTGGGGAGCCCCCTCCCAATGCCAATATTCCTTGGCAGTGGTCACGTCGATATTGTTCCAAACCGAGTTCAACCTGATCGTATGTTGGATCTGGTGTGACTTTTTTAAACACCGAGTATTCGACGCTGGCTCGCACCAATTCAGATTCCAACTTTTCCAGTAGGCCAGATGAACAAATCCCCTCATCAGTAACGATAAGAACACGCTTAATGCCAAGTAATGAAATAGAGTGACACAGCTGCTTGTGCGAATCCTTTCCTTGAAACAGAGTCGGCTTTGGGATCGGAATAATGTCAGCTGCGAATTTCAGTGCTTTTATATATGCCTTATGCATCAAAAATAGTAACTGGGAACGCATGAGATTGCCTAATTTGGAAGCTTTATGACAAGTCTAGGCAATACAAACAGTTATCTCTACTAGGAAAAGTCAAATTCGAGAGGGAGGTGCAATGAGAATGAAGCTTAGGTCTATATTCGCTGTGTTGAGAAAGAAAAAACCAGCTATCTTCGTAAGCTGGTTTTATTCATTAATATAGTGATACGCCTAAAAGTAAGATTGATATTTGAATCAGTGCTGTTCACCCGTTGGGTTGGCACCAAATACTGACTCACTATAAATATCTGACAACAATTTAGGTCCACGATTTAGTTTGTTTTCCTGCGCTGCTTTCAAGCGTTTCTTTCGAACAATCGCTTCTTCTTTCGCCATTGCTTTCAATGCGTCTTCATGCTCTTTTGCAGCCTTGATAAATTCGGGATCAGCCAATGCTTGCTGACGTAATCTGTTCACCCTTTCCATTGTTTCCCACAACATACTCAGCCCTCCTATAAAAACTGTATACACATACAGTATAGAAGTTTGAAAGTACGAGTCAAGAAAAAGCTGTTTTTTTATACAGTAAAAACCAGTATGCGTAATACGCTGCTATGTTATGACGCTTGGCACTTAAACTGACCGACGAGATCTCTTAAAGATCCGCTGAGTTGATTTAAGCTCTCACTCAACTCGTCTACATTACCTGCGCTCACCAGTGATTTTTCTGTGTTCCCTTGCATCACACTGATACTTTCTTGGACACTTTCAGAAGCGTTGACCTGCTCGCCTACTGCTCGGGAAATGTCCGACGAGCGATGAGCAATTTCTGTAATTGAATCGACACTGACGTTCACTGAATCGTTAGCTTGATTGACTAACTTACTAACCTCATCCGCCATTTTTACCGCTTCATCGATTTCTTTTGCGGCATTCATTGTTCCTTGCTGTAAATCTTCAATAATGGTTCCGATTTCTTGTGTCGACTGCTGAGTTCGTCCTGCCAAACTTCTTACTTCATCAGCAACAACGGCAAACCCCCTTCCATGCTCTCCGGCGCGAGCCGATTCAATTGCCGCATTAAGTGCCAGTAAATTGGTTTGCTCAGCTATTTCAGAAATAACCCCCAATACAGAGCTAATCGAATCAGATCGAGTTTTCAGCTCTCGCATGACTTGATCGGCATTACCCATAACATCATCAAGCCGCTGAATATTGGCCACGACACTTTCCAATTCTTTTGAAGACGATTTCCCGTTTTCACGGGCGACGTTTGATGCTTCATCTGCTGAACTAATATTGGTTTTAACCTGCTCAACGACCAAGAGCATTTTCTCCATTGAGGAGGAGACTTGTTTAGTTTCGACATCCTGCTGAACCACCAAGTCACGAGAATACTTGGACTCATCCACTAATGTATTTACCGACTTATCTAGGTGCTGGGTCATGCTTGATACTTCGACAATCACTTTCTCAATGCGACTGACAAAATGATTGAATAAATCGCCGATCTTTCCGAGCTCTTTGAGTTTCGATTTCTCTAGCCTAACCGTTAAGTCCGCTTCACCTTGCGCAATTTGTTCTAATGCATCCGACAAAGACCTAAGTGATCCTGATATGAGTCGAACGACGGTAATACTGATGAGAATGGTGAAAAGTATCACCACACCACTAACCACATTTAATATCAGCTTGTTTCTTTGCAATACGAGCGTCGCAGACTCTAACTCTTTATCCTTAAGGTCATTTACGCTGCTAGAAATTTCTTGAAGTTTACTGCTTAAGATTTCCCCAGTACGGTTCACTTCCATCACTTCTCCGCGAATTTTCTCGCCGAGTTCAATGATGTGGCGCTTGAGGTAAAATATGGATGCTTTGTCATTAAATGCGATCAATAAAAATTGGTTCAAAAGCGCTTCCAGCTTTTGATATTCCTTTTGATATTTATTGATCTCATTAACATAGCCATTAATCGAAGACATTTTCTTGTTAATGCCATCGAGTATCTGCTTAACTTGGTTCGCCTGAATAATAATAATGGTATCCACTTGCTCAGCAGCTGCCGCTTTCCAAACCAACCCACCTAATGCGGCAATATCAAACCGCAGCTTAGACACATTATTTTTTGCCACGACAGCGCTACTACTCAGTGATTCATTAGAGTACTTGATTAAGTCTGCGACCTTTTTAGGGTCGTCTGCCAATGTTTTACTTTTTAGCGTTCGTTTTAGCTTCCTTTCATTTCTTTTTATCGCAAAAGCGATTTTCCCGTCCAAGCTATCTATGGCACTTTGCAGATCTTTCTGCACAACGCTAAAACTCGTGATCTTTTCTCGAAGCATAAACTCATCTGCAAGTTGTTCTCGCTTTTCTGCCATCAAAAGATTTGTTTCTTCAATATCGTGCTTAAAAGACGCCTCTAGAGAAGCGCGATCGATTAACCCTGGTATCGCCACTTCGAATTTATCCAGCAGAAGTTTAAATTCTTCGTCTGCATGAGAGATATCAGGTAGGTTAGTCAACTCCTCACTTTTCAGTGAAGAGAGGATGGTGGTTGTCCTCGAAAGCAAAGTGAACACAGATTCTTGAGCCAGCCCCATAGACTCTTGTAGAGTCGACATCGTGCCCAACTTCTGCTGCCCAACTTCACTCCGCTGCATTGAATACAGGGACATTGTCAGCAAAACAGCAATCGCGATTAAGCTGGTTCCCGATAATAAAAAGACAAGCAGCTTTATTGATAATTTTGCATTCACTTTACTCGAAGACATACACCACCTCACTTACGCTTACAGTTCGCTCCAGTTCAGTTTCACGAACTGACCACCTTTGATCTGAGTCGGCCAAACATCGTTACTCGCCTGATGATGAGTCGCATCTAACATGTTTTTGGTTCCGATCCCTAAATCAAAATTACTTAAACTTTGGATACCATTAACGATGTCTTCTGAGTTCAAGATACCTGACTTGCTTTTTATTCCATCCACAAGAATTTTTGCTGCAAGGTAACCTTCTAGTGCCAAGAATGAAGGCGGAACTGAATTGTTGTAACTGGATAGGGACGCTCTAAACTCATTGACGGTGGGTAAATCAGCTTCGTAGTGCGGTACGACTTGAGTGATAATGACGCCTTCAGACTTCTCTCCTAGCTCTTTCATCAAAGACACACTGCCGACAAACGAAACGTTTAGGAACAGAGCATCGGGTAACTCTTCTTGAGCCAAAGAGATAAACTCTGCGCAAGGCTTATATGCACCAACCATAATGATGGCTTTCGGTTCTACTTCTGCATCTAAAACCGTGATTAACCCATCTTCTACGTTTGTGGTATTTCGCTCATAACGACCATGAGCAATAGAACCAATGTCTGTAAAACCATGAGATTTAAGTGCGCTCACACCGCCGTTATAACCCGCATCGCCATACCCGTCTTTTTGAGTAAAAAATGCGATTTCTTCTGGCTTGATGCCGCTACCGAGTAAGCCATCAATCATTGCGGCTGTTTCTTGTGCATAACTCGCCCGGTAATTAATAATATATCGGTCTGGAGGGCTTTGGCGGAGTAAGCCAGCACCGGTTACGGCTCCTATGAGTGGCACCTTCAATTCGTTAGCGATGGGTACGGTGACAACCGCGGTTGGTGTACCAACATTGCCGATCATAGCAACCACGTTGTGATCGTTTATCAGTGCTCGCGTATTGTTGGCTGCTTTTCCAGGTTCATAACCGTCATTAATTGCAATTAACTCCAGTTTGTTGCCATTTACGCCACCAGCATCATTAACCATCTTAAAATAGCTTTCGACACCCGCTTTCACATTGGTACCTAAGCCACTAGCAGGACCTTCCAATGCTGTGGACATGCCCACTTTTATGGTGCCTGCGGTACTTCCAAATGCCACTAAAAGGCAACCTAACGATACAGCGAAAGAGACAGAACCAAGTCTCGTTAACTTGGACAGAAAATGTTTCCTAACTAGCATTTTTAAATCCCCTTATTTTTATTATGGGTAAAATCAACCCTAAAAATAATGCTAGTTCTCTTTCTAAGATGATCCACCATTTTGCGAGTCAAATATCAATTTTTTACATTACATATGACTTATCAATACATTATGGGTGTTAGTTTTTTACTATAAAGCTCACTTTCTTTCACCATTTCTCATATTGAGAAATTTCAAAGCCAAAAAAACCGCCATGAATGCATGGCGGTTTCTTAAGTTCAAACTCTAAAGGTTCATCACGGCTTATTTCGATAACCCACTTTTACGTTACCATTCCCGCTAAACCAAAGTGCTTCATTGCGACGGCGAGCAATTAAGATCGGTCCGTCATCATAAAAAAGGAAATTCTTCCAGTGTCTCTTAAAGAATACCCATTTTGTCTCAATGACGTTGTACTTCTCGTAACAGAAATAGACGGTGACATCATCTTGCCAATCAATGTGTTCCAAAACTTCAGCGGGCAAGTCTTCTATATCGGAATCCCAATCTTGCATCCAATCGACTTCATGTAACCAATTACTTGTTTTCATTGGCCAGTCTTGAGAGCTAAGACGTTCAGAGTCAGGGCTTTGAGCACTGATATTTTCTTTCCAAAGCTGCGCCGCTCGCGCTTGTGTCATGGGCTTTATATGGCTCAGTTCTGCTTCAGGAACAGGCATCGACTGATGGGTAAAAATCCATTTGCGTTGATAATCATCCAAGGACAAATAGGACATGTGTTTCCTTTATTAATTAGAGTAATCTGGCTTTTCGCGCCAGTTAGGATTAATCAATGAAGTTAGGTTGTGATCTCGCCACTTACCGTCAATAAGCAAGTAATCTTTTGCCGTCCCTTCAAGTTGAAAACCTAGGTGCTTCAAAACCCCTTCACTACGCTGGTTAGTAGGGATGTAAGCGGCCATAATACGATGCAAATTTTGATTTTCAAATAGCCAATCGCAGGATATTTTGAGCGCGGTTTTCATCACGCCTTTTCCTTGATGATATTCTGCAACAGAGTAACCGACATTACATGCATGAAAAGGGTGACGAGATATATTGCTAAAAGAAATTGTCCCCATCATTTCGTCCGTTTCTTCGTCGATGATAAGCAAGTAAAACGCCAATCCCATCCGATGAAGCTCATGGAGTTTTATTAATCGCTGTGCCCACCCATCTTCACGAAAGAATGCCTCTTCGCGTTTAGGCTCCCACGGTTTCAAATGTGCTTTATTTCTTCTGAAATATTCACTGATTTTTTTTGCGTCACCGGGTTCAGCTGTACGCACAATCACACCGTTGCAAGACGCATGCATTATGAATGAACTCATGACTAGGGCTTCCTAATTCCGTAATCGCGTAATTTGTTAGCAATGGATGTATGTGACACATTCAAGCGTTTGGCCAACTTGCGACTGGAAGGGAATGATTGGTATAAGTTTTGAAGAATTTGAGACTCATAGGACTTCATGATCTCGTCGAGCGATCCATCCATATTAATGCCGACAAACGCATTAGATTGCTCAATTGATGGAAGTTCAAAATCATCAATTTGAAGCGTATCGCCGGATAATCGAGTCATCGCTCTTAGAACCATATTGTCGAGCTGACGAATGTTACCCGGCCATGGATACTGGCTGAGCTCATCGAGTGCACTTTCACTAATGGCTGGTTTGTTAATCCCTAATTGATGGGCGTATTTAGATACAAAGAGATCCAACAAGGTGGCTACATCCGCATTGCGTTCTCTTAAGGCTGGGATATGCAAACTTAAAACGTTAAGGCGATAATACAAATCTTCACGGAAAACGCCTGTTTCCGTTAATTCAACGAGCATTTGCTTGGTAGCAGCAATAACTCGAACATCAACATGCACTTCTTTTTCTTCACCAACGCGACGAAACGTTCCATCTTGCAAAAAGCGTAAAAGCTTAATTTGCAGGTGCGCGCTCATTTCTCCAATTTCATCGAGAAAAACCGTTCCGCCATTGGCTTGCTCAAATATGCCTACGTGCCCTGCTTGATTGTTAAACGTCCCTGGAGCATGACCAAACAGCTCGGTTTCGGCTACATCATCTGGC
This sequence comes from Vibrio sp. vnigr-6D03, assembly GCF_002835515.1. Classification (NCBI taxonomy): domain Bacteria; kingdom Pseudomonadati; phylum Pseudomonadota; class Gammaproteobacteria; order Vibrionales; family Vibrionaceae; genus Vibrio; species Vibrio sp. vnigr-6D03. The sequence continues at coordinate 43,838 of NZ_PIZL01000031.1, read as the reverse complement.
ATTGAAGCACAGCTTAAAACAAGAAATGGGTGACTCGCTCTTTCTGAGCGGTTATGACATGCTCGCGCCAGCATCTCTTTACCCGTACCTGTTTCACCTTCAATAAGTAATGGTTGGCTCATAGTGGCAAGTTTTTTGGCTTGCGCCATCAAGCTTTTATGTCGATTTGAGCTGCCTACAAAGTGTTCAAAGCCTAGGTTATTGCTTTCCGACAAGAAAGGATCGCTTTGCACATTTGGTTGTTGGTTTTTCAACGTGACTACCGCACTGGCTAAAACCGTATCGTTAGATTCGCCAGTAATGTACACCGGCATCACCTCTAGCGTGTAATCTAGACCATTGATGACAACCGAGTCGCGAAAGCGTGCACTGCTCTCTTCTAGCCAGCGAGCAAAGTTGAATTGCGGTATGTAGTGACCTATCGGTTCATCGATGAGTTCTGCACCTTGATGAAAAAACAAATCATGGGCTGAGTGGTTTGCGACGTCTATGGTGCCTTTTAAGCTCACAGACAAAACAGGATCAGGCAAATTAGCCAACAACGCCATGAGCTCCGTGCTTTGCCTTTCACTTGGCATAAATTGGATTTTTCGCACATCTGTAACGCCGCTTATTAAACGGATTTGTGCCATGAGGTCACGGAAATCATCAAATTCGATTTCAGGGCAATTGAGGTAGATGATGCCACGACGATCGATCTCAATCCCTCTGAGGTCGATTTCTTTGGTCGCGAGGATACCCAGCAACTCACGGGTCAGACCTAATCGATCTTCACATAAAACTTCTAAACGCACTCTGGAGTCCATCAAGGTGTCAGGAAAAGTTGACACCAAGTCTGGGACAAGCACGAAAGACAGTCAAGAGGACTCCCCAAAATTGAGAGTTCTTAAGGAATTAGCGGTGCTGTTTGCTGGTTCTATATACAAAAAACGCAACAATCATCTCGAAAGATCGACAAAACCCAGTGGAACTTCCTTAAGAAGCCAATTTGGAAATACGCGAAACAATGCCTTTTCTCACTTCTCCGAGCTTGATCTTGTCGCTCGCTTGCCAGCGTAGTGGACGCAGTAAAGACATAGCTCGAATACCGAGCCTAGCAGTCAGTAAACCGACCCCAATACCTTGGGCTGCACGGGTAGAAACCTTCCCTGCTAAATCCATAGAAAGTAGATCCATACTCGCGTCGGCAACCAGCTCCGTTGCCCCTGCGGCAGCCATGTTTACTAAAACGAGCTTTAGTAATTTGATGCGCGACCAATACCCTAGCTCGACACCGTACAACTTTGCGAGATCATCGATTAATTTAAAGTTTCGCCAAGCCACCAAAAGCATATCAGCGGTGGCCAACGGGCTCACTGCAACAAGCAATGCCGATTCGCTTGCCGAACGAGTGATAAGATCTTTTCCTTTCTTATCCAGTTCCTTAAGCACAATACTGTCGTACATTTGCAGAACTTCTTGATCACTATGGTTGGCGTTAATCGCGTTTACCCAACGATCATACGAAGGTGAAAGTTCATCTATTCCAGCTTGCTTAGCGATAGAAGTGCAAAATGGTTTCGCTTTACCAATTTGGTCGGCATCGTAAATAGCCTGCGCATTATCTTGAGTAGAGAACTGGTGGCGAAGCTTTTTCAGTTTCCAAAGCTCTTTTCCAATAACGCCAATACCTATAGAAGCGAGTCCTGCAACAAAAGCAGACCAACCAAACGCCAACCAGTCTCCTGATTGAAAAGCCGTTAAAAAGGTATCGACCGTTTGCCAAGCAACCAGCCCTGTAAACCCTGCGAGTATTCCTGCGACTCCCCAACGCCCTTTAGTCGAGGGCTTAATAACGGATTCTAAATTCTCGTCGTTCTCTGATTCAACCGTCACTTCAGCAGGCACAAATTTGGACTTTTCATCAAACTGAAGGTGCGCATTGAGCTCCCTATCTGCTTGCTCATTTTCACCGTCTAAAGATTCGTTAAAAACGCGTTTGGGTTTGAATTCACTCATGCTAGTTTGTCCCCTATCAAGTATTGCAACGCTTTATCCATCCGAACGTGATTCAATGGTTCGCCCTCCCCAACCTGCGAAGGTCTGAAGCTTTGAAAATCAAAGGAATGCGTTGCCCAGTAGCGCTCGTCGGGTAAAGTACGTGGCACTTCACCGGGATAAAGCGTCATCGCTTCACCTGAAAGGAGCGTGCCTTGTATTGCAGGGCAGTTGTCGTCACCAGTACCAACAAACCCCGTTTGCGTAGCTTGTATCGATGCTAATGTCATACAACTCATATCTATATTTTCGAATGCGGCGTGTTGCCATGCTGGGTGTACCATTTGTTTTAGCAATGAAGCTAAATTGGCATGCTGATCGGGTGTGACGTGATCAGACTTTGTTGCCGCAAAGAGTACTTTGTCTATTTTGGTTGAGAAAAGGCGTCTTAGCAGATTACTCCTGCCATATTTGAATGATCGAAGAAGCTGCTCAATCGCCCATTTCATATCATTAAAAGACTCTCTTCCAGCATTTAAGGGCTGTAAGCAATCCACTAGTACAATTTGCCTATCAAATGTTGAAAAGTGCTCTTTATAGAACGCTTTCACCACTTTTTGCTGATATTCCTGATAACGCTGCTTTAGCATGGAATATTGGCTGCCTTTCAAGGTGTCATCAATATTGGAAAAATCTTGCAATGGGAAGAATTGTAATACGGGTGCGCCCGCTAATTCTCCAGGTAATACGAAGCGCCCGGGTTGCACCCAATGAAACCCTTCATCTTTGCATCGGTGCAAAAACGAGGTGTAGCTAGCACTCAGTTCAGCCAATTCCTTTTCATTAGCGTCGGCATTAGGTTCAAACCTTTCCATCGCGCGAAGCCATTCTTGCGCGAGTGCTTTCCGAGCATTTTTCATCGATTCAAACTGCGACTGACTCCACTCTTCAAAACTCATTTCAAGAAGCGGTAAATCCAGTAACCATTCGCCTGGATAATCAACAATATCCAAATACAACGTTGCCGTACTCGACAGGTATTTCATCACACCTGAATGCGGGCGATATTTAATGGCCAAGCGAATTTCACTGACGTCTCGTGTCGGTTTGGGCCATTCTGGAGGAAGAGTTTGAAGCGAGTCTATGGCATCTTCATAGCCAAAACGAGGAACCATGAGATTCGATTGAGGTACGCGCTTGGCACCAACAAGTCGATGTTCTTGCGAAACTGCCAATAAGGGAAGATTGTCGTGGGTAGACGAATGAAGCAGTTGATTGACCAACGAAGTGATAAAAGCCGTTTTGCCCGCTCTCGAAAGACCAGTAACCGCCAGTTTTACGTGTCTGTCCATTCCGCGATGGACTAAATCATTGACTTCTTGGGTGATTCGTTTCATTCACATACTCCAGTACTAACCGCAGCCAGAGTATGCAAAAAATTGGATTAATACCAGATGAACTGTTTCTTAATCGTCTTCAATCAATTTGTAGATAACAAATAACGCCAGTTCCAGTAGTAAAGTCAGAACAACTGTAGTGATTACGTAGGTTTCCTGAAAAATGGCGATACCACGAAGGATCATGTCGTAACCAACGATCGCTCCGACGATAACAGCAATCAGAATTTGTAGAAATTTAACAAAGCGAGGCATCATTTCTCCTTTTAGTTTTTGCCTTTCTGAGATCGATATAAACCGATACTAACCCTTACCAAATGAAAAACCACAAAAAACGCAGCCTAAGCTGCGTTTTTATAATCAATATTTGAAAAGTGAGATTTGGCTTATACTCAAACCTAGCTATCCTCTATACCTGCCCATTAAACCTTGTTGGCTTCGGCAATTTTTACTTTCCAAGTATCTGGACCAATCTGATGCGCATTTGCGCCTGTTGAATCAACAGCGACGGTTACTGGCATATCTTCAACTTCAAATTCGTAAATTGCTTCCATGCCTAAGTCTTCAAATGCCACAACGCGCGCCTTCTTAATTGCTTTCGCCACTAAGTAAGCAGCGCCACCAACTGCCATTAGATAAACCGCTTTGTGATTTTTGATTGATTCTACCGTCGCAGGGCCACGCTCCGCTTTACCAATCATTCCCATGATCCCTGTTTCTTCAAGCATCATGTCCGTGAATTTGTCCATTCGCGTCGAGGTCGTTGGACCTGCTGGTCCCACAACTTCATCGCCGACCGCATCAACAGGACCAACGTAGTATATAAACTTACCTTTCAGATCCACCCCTTCTGGTAAGCCTTCTCCACTTTGAAGCATACCTTGCAGGCGTTTATGAGCTGCGTCGCGACCTGTTAAGATCTTACCTGAAAGCAGTACCGTTTCGCCTGTCTTCCAGTTTTGTACATCTTCTTTGGTAACGGTGTCTAAATTAACACGACGTGTATTTTCACCCGCTTCCCACGTGATATCTGGCCAATCTTCTAACTTAGGCGGTGTTAATTCAGCAGGTCCGGTACCATCCAACGTGAAGTGAACATGGCGAGTTGCAGCACAGTTAGGAATTAGACAAACTGGTTTCGATGCAGCATGAGTAGGCGCTGTTTTGATTTTCACATCGACGACCGTTGTCAATCCACCTAACCCTTGCGCACCAATACCAAGTCGGTTCACACGGTTGAAGATGTCCAAACGTAACTCTTCCTCCGCATTTTCTGGACCACGTTCGATCAACTCATGAATGTCGATGTGTTCCATTAGCGATTCTTTCGCCAATACAGCGGCTTTTTCAGCCGTACCACCGATACCTATGCCTAACATACCCGGTGGACACCAGCCCGCGCCCATGGTTGGTAACGTCTTCTCAACCCATTCAGCGATATCGTCAGATGGGTTTAGCATTACCATTTTGGTTTTGTTCTCACTACCGCCGCCCTTCGCTGCGATTTGGATTTCGACTTTGTCACCCGGTACCATATTGATATGGACAACGGCTGGCGTGTTGTCTTTGGTGTTGATTCGCTTACCTGCAGGATCCATCAGAACCGAAGCACGCAGGGGGTTATCTGGGTTGGTGTAAGCTTGGCGTACACCTTCATCTACCATTTGCTGAACAGTTAGATCTGAAGAGTCCCATTGCACTCCCATTCCGATATTCACAAAACACGTCACGATGCCCGTATCCTGACAAATAGGACGGTGACCTTCGGCTGACATGCGCGAGTTGATCAGAATCTGAGCGATAGCATCTTTTGCTGCTTGGCTTTCTTCACGTTGGTAGGCTTCATCTAGGGCTTGGACAAAGTCCATAGGGTGATAATAAGAAATGTATTGAAGTGCATCAGCCACACTGCTGATAACATCTTGCTTACGAATGACAGTCATACATTGCCTCGATTGTTATAATTTATGCTTCCATTTTGTATACCAAAGACACTTTTTGGCTTTGTTAAACAGCTCAAAGTGGCTTAGGTATAGCAAGAAGTCTTAACGATTGCTTCCACATGGGATGCTTTTTAATCAGACCGTTAGTACGGATGCATCCTCTCGTGTTCTTTTATGATACTCTTGCTCGCCATAATCCGCTACGTAGTCTCCGAACTCTTTGTCACAAATTTATACAAATGAATAACAAGTCTATTAAAACTCTATCTTCGGTCTCTGTTGAGTACTCACCTTCGCTTGCATCAGACCTATTCGGCAAAATCGAATCACAACCTTGGTCCATGCTGCTGCGTTCCGCTTCTGAAAGCCACCCAGATAGTCGATTTGATATTCTTGTAGCAAACCCAGTCGCTACCATCATTACGTCTGGAGACAATACGACGGTTGCCAAAGGCGATGAGTCTTTTGAATCCAAAGATGACCCTTTCCTACTTTTGGATACTCTTCAATCGGAATGCTTACCTAAAATACAGCCTATCGATGATTTGCCATTTGTAGGCGGCGCTTTGGGTTATTTTAGCTATGACTTGGGAAGACGTGTCGAGTCACTGCCCGTGCAAGCCGAAAAAGATATCCGCTCTCCGGACATGGCTGTCGGCATTTATGAGTGGGCATTGATTTGTGATCACCAGTTAAAGAAAGCAACGCTTATCGGTGTTTCTGCACAATCCCAATGGGAATGGTTGTCTGGCATTACTGAAGTGCAAAAACGTGATGACTTTTCACTTGTCAGCACCTGGCAGTCCAACCTGAGTAAAAGCGAGTACGTTACACGCTTCAATCACGTTCAAGATTATTTGCAAGCCGGGGATTGTTACCAAATCAATTTGGCGCAACGTTTTTCAGCCAATTATGAAGGCAGCGAATGGCTTGCTTACCTAAAACTTGAAGAACAAAACAAAGCGCCTTTCTCTGCCTTTATCCGTATGGAAAGCAGCGCGATCATCAGTATTTCTCCTGAACGCTTTTTACAGCTCAAAGACGGACTAATCGAAACTAAGCCCATAAAAGGCACCAGACCACGATCTGACGATCCAATACAAGATGAAGCGCAAGCGCAATCTTTAATATTGGCGGAAAAAGATCAGGCAGAAAACTTGATGATTGTTGATTTACTCAGAAACGATATAGGCAGGGTGGCGAAACCCGGTTCCGTTGCCGTTCCAAAACTGTTTGCAATAGAGAGTTTTCCAGCTGTCCACCATTTGGTAAGTACAGTTACGGCAGAATTAGCTGAAGACAAATCGGCAACCGATTTATTACGCGCTTGTTTCCCTGGTGGTTCAATTACAGGAGCACCAAAAGTAAGAGCGATGGAAATCATAGAAGAGCTAGAACCGCACCGCCGCAACGCTTACTGCGGCAGTATTGGTTACATTAGTCGCTGCGGGAAAATGGACACAAGTATCACCATTCGCACGTTGGTGGCGGAGAATCAAAACTTGTACGTTTGGGCAGGCGGTGGATTGGTTGCAGACAGTGAAGCAAATGCTGAGTACCAAGAAACGTTCGACAAGCTCAGCCGAATCTTGCCCGCCCTTAGCTAGCTCGTCCCGATAAAATCCATCAACCGTTAGATCAATACAGGGGCGAATCAAAGCCCCCATTTAATAAGCGCACTTTTGAGATCGGCGCTGGTGTAAGGCTTATTTAAAATATCGTTCATTCCAACTTTTAAGCATCGCTCCCGCTCCAGCAAGGTTGTTCCTGCGGTTAAGGCCACGATAGGAACGCGGATATTTCGTTCACGTAGTGTCAGTGTTGCTTCAAACCCATCCATCACTGGCATGCGACAATCCATGAAAACGACGTCATAGTGCCCATTGCTCATTGCATCGACGCCTTCTTGACCATTGTTGGCAAACTCAGGGGTAATACCGAGTTTCTTCAGCATCTTCTTGATAACAAATTGATTGACTCGCAAATCTTCCACGACTAGAACTTTGAGTGTATCAATCGTTTCATCGTGGGCCAGGCTTTCCAATTTGTTCGGCTCTACATCTTTAAGGTCCCCTTCAGGTAAACGCAATGACACGTCAAACTGGGTCCCTTTACCCCGTTCGCTTTTCAAATGTATTGACCCTTGCATCATAGAAATAAGCTGCTTACAAATGGCAAGACCTAACCCTGTACCTTCATGGTTTCTTTTGCTTGATATATCGGCTTGAATAAAGGGCTGAAAGAGATTGGATTGATCTTTTTCATCTATCCCACACCCAGTATCTTGGACGTAAAATGTTAACCAACCACACTCCCACGAGGCGTTTACGGACACATGTCCAGATTCAGTAAACTTGATTGCGTTTCCGATTAAATTGACAAACACTTGCTTAACTCGCTCCGTGTCGCCAATCAATATAGCTGGGATGCCGTCAAAACCTTCTAAACGAAAATCGATTCTTTTCTCTTTCGCCAGATTAGAAAAGATACTCAGCAGCGTTGTTTGAATATCTGACCAGCGAAAAGCTTTTTCTTGCAGCTGCATCATACCCGCGCTGATTTTGCTGTAGTCGAGCAAATCATCAATGATCACTCTTAAAAATTGCCCAGATTGATCCAGTGTATTGAGCAGCTTCCCCTGTTCATTGGTAAGTTTGGTGTCTGAAAGTAACTCAACGGTCCCTAACAAACCGTTAAGTGGCGTTCTCAGTTCATGGTTGATCATGGCAAGGAAGTCTCTTGTCGCTCTCTCTGAGGCTTCAGCGCGCTCCCTTTCATCAATTGCGTTACGCAGAATCAACTGACGGCTAATGGCACTGCTCACCAACTCTGCCACCAACACTATTTGATTCTCGACCCAACCCTTGTCATCAACACTTGGGGCGGGGTTTACCGCTAAAACACCCACCATCATGCCTTCTGCCATTAGAGGCCACCACAAGACACCCTTCCCATCCCAAAATTTATCAGCATGTTCGATAACATGAAGCGGAATAACGTGATACTCCAATCCGCCAAATTCGGTTGTTGAAAGCCCCAACGTGTCTTTTTTTAGTAAAAGAACCTTCGCGCTAGTCATCAGTTCATTATTGCAAAGCTCCTTCACCATACTATTTAGAATGACTTCATCTGGCGCATGCTTTAGAAACTGCCTGCCATAGCGAATCAGGATCCTAGAAATATGCTCATGAAACTGTTTTTTAAGTAACTGCGCATCCGATTGAGCTTTTGCTTGCTGTAAGCTTTCATCCAACTGCTGATTTAAGCTGTACATTTCAATCGCTTTTTCTTCGAGTAGTTTTTCGGCCTGTTTTCTTGCCGCCACTTCTCGACGCAGCTTTCTTTCCAGTAATTCGAGCTGGGAATTCATTCTCGCCTCGCTAAATGAGTGTGAGGGTAAACCTCACTAAACTGGCATCTTCGGATTTTGTTTTCATTTTCACCAATAAATCTTCCTGAAAATGATCGGCGCATCCCAGAATCAATCCTTTGCAAACACTCCCCATGCATCGGGCACTTTGATAATCCATCACCAGCTCAGTTTTGTTTTCAGACAGAAATTTAAACTTGGGTGGATGAGCATCGGGATACAGCTTTTTCACCTCTAAATGAATGTAGTCTTCTACATGGCGAAGAAACTGGAATGTGCTTTTGCTGTGATTTAAAGCGTCTTCTGGTGGCAATGTGCTTAAGAGCTTGATAAATACCGCTCTACCAAATACCTCCTGAAGATCATCGGCCCCGACTCCAGTTTCTTTGCTTAGTGCAACGATGAGCTTAACCAAATCATGATGGTTATAGCTTCCCACGGACGTATAAACACCGTCGTCGCCAGCAATATCAAGTATTTTGTCCAACGTTGGTAGACCGAACTTTTCTTCAACCAACTCAAGGAATTCGGTAAATATTAAGCCCTTCATTCTCACCCCTCATCAAGTAACCATATTTACGACTTTGGTAATAAAAGCATGATCCACACTAGTCATTTTTTCAATTTTCATTAACAATTAATAAGATAGTTAGGAAAAGTAGGCATTTATGGACAAAGATGAGTTTCTGAAACGTTTTCTATTTACTCCACCTTCGGAATACCATAGAGAAAGCTTCACAAGGCACCATGATTTGGAACACGGCACCTTTCGCACCGCGGCTGTTCTGATAGGTCTCGTGGAGCGAGGGTCGGGTCTTAATATTATATTTACTCGTCGCGCATCTCATCTTCGCCATCACCCTGGGCAAATTAGTTTCCCTGGCGGGAAAACAGAAAACGGCGATGCATCACCATTTGAAACCGCCATGCGAGAAGCGAACGAAGAAATTGGGCTCGTCGCAAGTCAAATCCAGCACCTTGGTCAACTCGACCCGATAAAGACCATCAGTGGTTTTGAAGTTACCCCAGTCATTGCCTTTGCTGACAATCGCTATCAACCCCAAACAGACCCTAATGAAGTGGATGTTGTGTTCGAGGCTCCAGTTGAATATTTATTCAATAAATCGAATATACACGCCTTAAGTGGATACTTTAATGGTTCTCGTAGAGTCGTGTACAACATCCCGTTTAAAAGCCACCTTATATGGGGAGTCACGGCGCAAATTATTCATACGATTCAAACACAACTCACGAGATAACTCTTGTTGAATACGTGGAATCTATAGTTAACTTTTTCTCATTCATTGCATACATGACATTACAAACCTTCCTCAACTAAGACCGTTCAAGCCCAATCACGCAAACGTTTGCTTATCATCAATAAACATCCAGCTTTGATTCGGATTATTTTTTCTAATGGATAGGCGCATAAAAAGTAATGTGTGGCACGGATTTTTCGTGACATATATCTCTTTTGTTAATCATTGTTTTCATACTTGCAATATTTATTGATCCCGATCCTGATATTTCACTCAAAAATAGAGACAATAGCACCTGTAATTCCTGTTCCCCTAAATTACACGAGATAATAAATATGCAATCAAAAGTTACTACGGCTCGCGCCGAAGGGACTCAATCAAAATGGACTTATAGAGACTTCACTTGGGCTCTTTCACTTTTTGGCACTGCGGTTGGTGCCGGTGTCCTATTTCTCCCCATTAAAGCAGGTGCCGGTGGTTTTTGGCCATTAGTTATCCTTGCTTTGCTCGCAGCACCAATGACTTGGTTCGCACACAAAGGGCTTGCTCGTTTTGTTTTATCGGCTAAAAACCCTAATGCAGACATTACAGATACAGTGGAAGAGCATTTCGGTAAAACTGGCGCAAACATCATTACTTTTGCTTACTTCTTCGCCATTTATCCTATCGTTCTTATTTACGGTGTAGGCATCACTAATACCGTTGATTCTTTCATGGTGAACCAACTCGGTTTTGCATCCATGCCACGTTGGCTTCTCTCTGGCGCACTGATCTCATTGATGACTGCTGGTGTTGTTTTCGGCAAAGAACTTATGCTTAAAGCAACGTCAATGATGGTTTACCCTTTGGTCTTCGTTTTATTGGCATTATCGTTCTACCTGATTCCTGATTGGAACACGTCTATGATGTCTGTGAGCCCAGATTGGTCTGCAATGCCTGGCATTGTTTGGCTAGCCATTCCGATTATCGTATTTTCATTCAACCACAGCCCAATCATAAGCCAATTCGCGAAAGAACAACGCCGTATATACGGTGAAGACGCAGCCAAAAAGACCGACATGATCACGGGCGGCGGCGCGATGATGCTAATGGGTTTCGTGATGTTCTTCGTATTCTCTGTGGTTCTTTCACTGTCACCTGAGCAATTGGCGACAGCGCAAGATCAAAACATCAGCGTATTGTCTTACCTTGCAAACGTGCATGAATCACCGCTGATTTCAATCCTTGGTCCATTCGTTGCGTTTGCCGCTATCACTTCTAGCTACTTTGGTCACTTCTTAGGTGCACAAGAAGGCTTGGTGGGTCTCATAAAATCTCGCAGTGACGCACCCGTTAAACGTATTGAAAAAACCTCTTTGATCTTCATCGTGATCACAACCTGGATTGTTGCGATTGTGAACCCATCAATTCTGGGTATGATTGAAACGATGGGCGCCCCTATGATTGCGGCTATTTTGTTCCTTATGCCTGTATTTGCAATGCAAAAAGTACCTGCAATGGCAAAGTACAAAACATCAGCATTTGTACAAATATTCACAGCAATTTGTGGTCTAGCGTCTATAACTTCTGTAATCTACGGCGCTCTTTAAATTTCGCTTAAGCGAATAGAATTCTATAAAGATAATAAAGAGCCTCCCTATACTTGCGGGGGCTCAACCTAAGGTAAAGATATGATCAGCGTATTCGACATCTATAAAATCGGTATTGGGCCTTCAAGCTCACACACGGTAGGGCCAATGAAGGCCGGTCAATCATTTGTAGATGACCTTGTTGAACAAGGCCGTCTAGCAGATGTTGACCATATTAAAGTGGATGTTTATGGATCCCTTTCTTTAACCGGGAAAGGTCACCATACGGACATAGCCATTATTCTTGGCTTAGCTGGTAACTCTCCTGAGAGTGTAGATATTGATTCTATCCCCTCTTTTATCGAAACGGTGAAATCCTCAAAAATTTTGCCTCTTGCACTGAACCAAAAAGAAGCAGCATTTGACTACGACGTAGACATGACATTTCAGACAGGCAACTTATCGTTGCACGAGAATGGAATGCAGATCCACGCATTTAGCCAAGGTGAATTGGTTCACACTAAAACGTATTACTCTATCGGCGGTGGATTTATTGTTGACGAGGAAAACTTTGGTGTAGAACCTGAAGACAAAGTGATTGTTCCTTACGAATTCAACAGCGCAAAAGAGTTGGTTGACCTTTGTAAAGACAATTGCCTATCTATCAGTGCCTTGGTAATGGCAAACGAGCGTGTTGTTAAAGACACAAACAAGATCGAAGTTGAATTTGAGCACATATGGAACACCATGCAGGCATGTATGGATAGAGGGTTGAACACCGAAGGTGTACTGCCAGGTCCCCTTCGCGTTCCACGTCGTGCGGCAGCTTTGCATCAACAACTCAAAACAGGTGAGCGCTTATCCAACGACCCGATGACCGTTGTTGATTGGGTCAATATGTACGCCTTTGCTGTTAATGAAGAAAACGCTGCCGGCGGACGTGTGGTGACAGCCCCGACAAACGGCGCGTGCGGCATAATTCCGGCCGTTTTAGCGTACTACGATAAATTCGTCCAATCTGTTGGCGTGAAAGAGTACACTCGCTACTTTGCGGCATCTGGCGCTGTGGGTGGTCTGTTCAAACAAAACGCATCTATTTCTGGCGCTGAAGTTGGTTGCCAAGGTGAAGTGGGTGTGGCTTGCTCGATGGCTGCCGCTGGTCTCGCAGAGCTAATGGGTGGAAGCCCAGAGCAAGTCTGTATGGCTGCGGAAATCGCAATGGAACATAACCTTGGTCTAACTTGTGACCCTGTTGCCGGTCAAGTTCAGGTGCCTTGTATTGAGCGTAATGGTATTGCAGCAGTAAAAGCCATTAACGCTACTCGTATGGCATTGCGTCGTTCTTCTGACCCACGAGTATCTCTTGATAAGGTTATTGAGACGATGCTGGAAACGGGGAAAGACATGAACGCCAAGTACCGAGAAACATCACAAGGCGGATTAGCCGTAAAAGTTATTTGCTGATAACTTAATCTAGAAATAAACTAAGGGCATGGATATCCATGCCCTTATTTGTATATATAACTATTATGATTGCGATTAAACGCCCTAAAATTAAGCATTTTTCTTCGCTTATAGAATTGAACGTTACGTCAGAACAGAGCTTATTTGTGGAAACCTTTGACCACCTGTATGAACACAGAGACAAACAGGATGTCATTTATTCAGTTTCTGAAGACGGTAAGCCAATTGGTTTCTTTGCGCTTGATGAAGGATATGAAAAGAAGTTTACCTTTGTAAAAAGCCGAGAAATTGGATTGAAAAACCTGGTAATAGACCAACGTTTTCAACGCCAAGGAAAAGCAAAGGCAACACTCGAGCGCCTATTCGTTTACCTGTATACGGCATACGCGAATTACGATTCTGTATGCGTCATCGTAGAAAAGGAAAATGAAGCCGCTTATGAGTGCTTTTTAAGTGCCGACTTTAAAGACACTAACAAACCATTTTATGATGGTAATAAACAGCTTAGAATCTTACGAAAAGCGATAACCGCACCTTTCTGAAGAATCTGACACGCTAGGTCTGCTGATCTTTCGGTATTGAATCTACGTGATCTCAAGACACTTAAGCGTTTAGGTGCTTAGATGTTTAGGTACTTAGATGCTTAGGTACTTAGATTTTTAGCTGTACAGATACAAAAATCCCGAGACATGCTCGGGATTTTCATATTCTAAATATAAAGGCGATTACTCACCTTTATAGATACAGCCTGCTGTACAGGTTTCTTTGATTTCGACTTTACTCAGCAACGGTAATGACGGTTTCAATTCATTCCATATCCATTTTGCCAATACTTCACTGGTTGGGTTTTCCAAGCCAGGAATGTCGTTCAAATAATAGTGATCTAAGCGGTCATAAATCGGCTTAAATGCTGCTTTTATCTCAGAGAAATCGATAACCCAGCCAGTATATTGGTCCACTTCACCTTCAACGTACAAGCGAACAAGGAACGAATGACCATGCAAACGGCCACATTTGTGTCCTTCTGGAACATGTGGAAGACGGTGCGCCGCTTCAAACATGAACTCTTTATACAATTCAGTTTTCATCAGTTAACTATGCAGTAGCTTAATTAGGGGGCAATGCTACTCAAATCCCCAGCAATAGACAAGGGAAGATCGGTAACATCTTATTGTTGAGGATACGTTGCAACCGATACACCAAAATCACCTCAAAGCACAAGGCTCAGCACTTTAAACCGTAAAGAAAACACGTGAAAAGAAACCAATAGTGATAATCACCGAAAGCGCGCTGAATGCACATAACGTCGGCGTTCTCGCCTTAGGGTATTTTTCTAACAACAATACAAGGCAGAAAAACGCAGGGTACAGGCCAAAGATATATCTGGGCATTGCGTTTACTCCAGAAGAAAACGGCAGATACAAGTTAATGAACATGAAAATCGCTTCCGCAAAGTAGCGTTTGACAAATAGATACCCCACCATCGCAAACCCGAGTAAAGCCATTAACGTGAGGTAGAGTTTAGCCCCTCCTCTTTCAAACCCATATTCAATCCAATTGAACGGGTGGGAGAAAGTTCGCCCCCAAGCGATCTGTATATGTCCAAACGCCAGCGCGTCTCCCGTTTGAAAATACAGAAATGTCATGAACCCAAAAAACCCCAAAGGCACGACCCAAATCGCCGTCAGAGCTTTGGCTGCTGGCATTTTAAAACGAATCAGCTCTCGAAACCCGTAGTGCTGAACGGCGATGATAAGTATGGAAAATACGAGCATCACACCTAAGTTACGCGTAATCGCGGCAACAAGGCCCAGTAACGCAACGTATAGCCACTGCTCTCGATAAGCAAAAAGAAAGACACCTGCAACCAGCGCAATAAACAAAGGTTCGGCATACCCGGCCATTGAATAAACGGTAAAAGGACAAAAACACATAATCCATACCGCGTTTTTCTGTCCAGACGCACTGATCCCCATTTGTTTTAACACCATGACGAAGACAGGAACACTGAGTGCAAAAGAGAGATTTGAGACAACAATCAACGCTAGCCTAGCATCATCTATGATGGGCAAGAGTAATTTAGCTAGGTACGGAGTAACTGGCATGAACGCCCAGTTTGCGGCATTTTTTCCACTTAACCACTTAGGGTATAGATCATAGCCATAATCCATCATTCTCCTGAACCATACGCAATCAAATCGACAGATCACCTGCCAAGCAGTGAGGTCGCTGGTATCGACAGTATTAAAAGAATCAACTCCTATAAAACCGACTAGATACAACAAAGCACGGCTGAATATTACGGCAAAGAGTATCGTTAGCCATTCTTCTTTTGATAGCGAGATATCGATTTCTTGTCTTGGTGACGTTTTATTTAACAAGCCTTCACGATGAGGGGTAACATTAGAAATCATTGAAACACCACCGAGCTTATATTAATTTCATCGGGTGCATTTATTTTTAAATAATTCAATTCACTTAAAGATTCGTTCATATTTTGGATTGAGAGTTCAACTCCATCAAAGGTACGGAATGAGCTCAACTTAATTCCATTCAAAAAATAAGAAGCATTATTCGCCATGTCTAACTCTTTTATTTTTATGGCGATTGTTTTCTTACCCAGTGGAATAGAAGAAAAGTAGATTCCCCCCTCAGATTTTAAGGTCCGAAAGCCCTGCTGTGTTTTCTTAGTCCAGCCTTCTCTCGATATTAGAGGGGATTTTAGGGATAAATCGACAGCACCGGATGGAGGTATCTTAAAGGTTTCACTATCTCGCCCCCAGTAGCGCGTTTTTTTATCTATATAATAGGTTTTGTAAGATAAACTCACTTGTGGGGTGGCAATCAGGTACAACACCCAGAGGTAGTAACAGGAAAGCACGACAAACAGTATAAGAAGGAAAACACGAGTGCTCGTTCGCCCCTTACTCAATCTAACTCCATCACTGTTTGAACCCTGTTCCTGAATCACGTAGTTCGACACGTTTTTACCTCCTTGTTAGATTCACCTTTGAAGTCTGTTGTGTTCTATATACTCAAGTAACCTCAAGATGCGGAGTTCACTTGGGTATACGAAGGATTAAGTTCTACATGACACCTGCGGGATCATTGTCAGCCTATAGTCAGCTAACAGACATGCTATTGACCAGATTTGATAAATATAAGCTGGATTCCAATATCTCTTACTTCTTACTTCTTACTTCTTACTTCTTACTTCTTACTTCTTACTTCTTACTTCTTAGTATTATCTGAACGCTCTAGGAATAAGCCGTATTAACGGCTATCGGGAAGATTAATATTTATTTTAATTCAAAAAATATTAAATAAAGCTCACTAATATCTGAGTTATTCACTCAAGTATTCATATTTTATTTGTTCTAAATCAATTTTATATTAACTATTAACATCGACTTCACATTAATAATTTAAAAGCACGAGTCAGCGATATTTATTAACATAAAATACATGGCGTCTACAACGAACATTAGAAGTCATCATTTATGCAAATTTCGATTACATCTAAGCTACTATTAACATTGGTTTCAGTTTTCACTCTGGTATTAGCTTCATCAACAACCTACCAGTACTTTCAGCAACGTAACTTAATCAATACCGTATTAAGTGAACAGTTGATGGATAAAGCAGGGAACTATTTTGACAGCCTTAATATGATGATGTTAACAGGCACAATGTCGCAGAAAGAGACATTACGAGAAAAGGCATTAGCACAAGATGGCATCGAAAACGTTAGGGTGTTGAGAGCTGACGCCGTTTCTAAGCTTTATGGGGCGGGCGCAGACTATCAAAATCCAAGAGATGAGATTGATAAGCGCGCGTTGGCGGGTGAAACCGTAATAGAAACCATTGAGGCGGAATGGGGAAAAGGCATTGTTGTTGCTTTACCGATGATGGCTAGAGAAAACTACCGTGGCACCAATTGTATCGCCTGTCACATGTCTAAAGATGGTGAAGTGCTCGGCGCTATTCGGTTGGAATACAACTTAAGCCATTTAAATACCTTAGTGAGTCAACGCACTTTAATCGCTGTCGCTATCATGACTGGAATTGCTGCTTTAGGATTTTTCATCGCACTGGGTGTTATACGCAAAATTATCGTCAACCCTCTTAAGAAAACGTCTTTATTTATGAAGCAGGTCAGCACCAAGAAAGACCTATCTATCCGGCTGAAAACACATAAGAAAGATGAAGTGGGCCAACTCACAGAAGACATCAACACGCTGCTCGATAACGTTGCTGACAGCTTAGCTCAAGTACAGAAGACTTCTCATTCTTTGGCTCTATCTGCAACGCAGCTTACTGGCGTTGCACGCGACAACGACAATGCCGCGAACAATCAGCAAGTAGAAACGGTTGAAGTCAATCAGAACATTATCGAGCTGCAAGAGCAGCAGCAAAGAATTGAAAATGCGACCATTGAAGCTTCCTCTTTAATTACGCACACCACAGACACGGCCAAATCGGGCTCCACACGTTCGCACAACGCAAGTGAAGACATTCAAAACCTAGTGGGAGATATTGAATCGGTAAAAGGCATGATTACCGACTTAAATGAACAAACAGGTCAAGTCTCTTCCATTCTAGCGGTCATCAAAGGCATTGCCGAGCAAACCAACTTGCTCGCCTTAAACGCTGCAATTGAAGCTGCCCGAGCAGGTGAGCAAGGAAGAGGGTTTGCCGTCGTTGCGGACGAAGTTCGCCAACTCGCCAGCCGCACTCAGGAAGCCACAGCCAGCATCGAAAATATCATCTCGAATTTTCAACAAGGCAGTGATCAATCCCTAGAATCTGTGGATCATGTTTGTCAGCAAGCTCATTCAAGAGCAGAGTCTATTGAATTGTTGTCTCGAACATTGGCAGAAGTGGTAGAAGAAATGCAGCAAGCGAATCAACATGCCAATAGTATTCAGGAACAGGTGAGAATGCAGACATCTGTTAGCAACAATGTGAGCCACAAGCTGGAAACCATCACTTTGCATGCCGATCAAACCTCCGCCTCCGCAAGTCAAACACGAGAGATCAGTCTAAATCTTGAGCATTTATCCGAGCAGCTAGAGGTATTACTTAATCAATTTACGCTTCCACACGACATTAAAGGTTGAAGCTAATGATTTGACAGGTAATATGTCAGGTTGAAATTGAAGAAATGATTTCTAACCCGATTGAGCGTTCACAAATCACTCAATCGGGTTGTATTTTGACCTCTATGGAGAATATATCAAACATGACTTACGCGCCTGTAACAGACGTACTAAGCGGTAAGCTAGCTGTAGATAGTGAAGTCACTGTCCGCGGTTGGATCCGTTCACGTCGTGATTCTAAAGCTGGAATCTCTTTCCTTGCCATTTATGACGGCTCTTGTTTCGACCCGATTCAGGCCGTGGTCCCAAATAATCTTAATAATTACGAAGACGAAGTATTAAAGCTAACTACAGGCTGCTCTGTTGAAGTAACAGGTAAGGTTGTTGAGTCTCCTGCTAAAGGTCAAGATTTCGAACTCGCTGCAACCGACGTTAAAGTTGTAGGCTGGGTAGAAGATGCTGACACTTATCCAATGGCGAAGACACGTCACTCTATTGAGTACCTTCGCGAAGTAGCACATTTACGCCCACGTACAAACGTGATTGGCGCGGTAGCTCGTGTTCGCAACTGCTTATCTCAAGCTATTCACCGTTTCTACCACGAAGAAGGCTTCTTCTGGACATCTGCTCCACTTATCACTGCATCTGATGCAGAAGGTGCTGGCGAAATGTTCCGTGTTTCTACGCTAGACATGGAAAACCTACCTCGTACTGAAAAAGGCGACGTAGACTACAACGAAGACTTCTTCGGTAAAGAGACCTTCCTAACGGTTTCTGGTCAGCTTAATGCAGAAGCTTATGCTTGTGCACTCAGCAAGGTTTACACATTTGGTCCAACTTTCCGCGCGGAAAACTCAAACACTAGTCGTCACCTAGCGGAATTCTGGATGGTTGAGCCTGAGGTTGCATTCGCTGACCTAGACGATGTAGCGAAACTGGCTGAAGACATGCTTAAGTACGTTTTCAAAGCAGTTCTTGCAGAGCGTCGTGACGACCTAGAATTCTTTGCTCAACGTATAGACAAAGAAGCAATCACTCGCCTAGAGCAGTTTGTTGACGCTGATTTCGCGCAAGTTGACTATACAGATGCGATCCAAATTCTACTTGATTCAGGTAAAGAATTTGAATTCCCAGTTGAGTGGGGCATCGACATGTCTTCTGAGCATGAACGTTTCCTTGCAGAAGAGCACTTCAAAGCGCCAGTAATCGTTAAGAACTACCCGAAAGACATTAAAGCTTTCTACATGCGTCTGAATGATGATGGTAAAACAGTAGCGGCAATGGATGTACTTGCACCAGGCATCGGTGAGATCATCGGCGGTGCGCAACGTGAAGAGCGTCTAGACATCCTAGATGAGCGCATGATCGCAATGAACATCGATCCTGAGCACATGAGCTGGTACCGCGACTTACGTAAATACGGTACGGTTCCACACGCTGGCTTCGGCTTAGGTTTCGAGCGTCTGGTTTCTTACGTAACAGGTATGGGTAACGTTCGTGACGTGATTCCATTCCCACGTACTCCACGTAGTGCAAACTTCTAAGAGCTGCCTACCCTTCTGAATCCAAACGCCACTCAGATGAGTGGCGTTTTTAATTTAGCTATCTTGATCTCGGCGAAATTCCAAACCATTTTTTGTTCCTTTGCTTGCTTTATACACATATACCAAATGACTTCAGGGTGCTTGAGTATATATAAAACATGAAATGGTTTAGCTGAAATGAAAAGAATGAAAATTCGGTCTTAATCTTATATAACCATATACTCAGTAGTATCAAGATACGGGATGCAATATCTTGAGGTTACCTCGGGATATATGGAAATATAACGCAGTTAAAGTGCTAGACTGAAACAAAGACAAGATAGGCTACAGAACTACTAAGGATTGTCCTATGAATGCCAAGGACTTTAATACATCACTTACCTTTAAGCTATACACCATAGCAGGATTGCTATTTGGTATTTACGGGGGGCGAGTATGCCCAATGCTGGAGACTCTAACGCTTAAAGAAGTACTTTTTCATACTGGGGTGGTCTACACCATCCTTTTTTTAATAAGACTTACGGTCACCAATCTATATATTAATAAGCAAAATGCTAATTTCATTCGCTTAGATACGGCACTGTTTTTCTTAATTAGCCTTCCTTTTGCTTATTTTTACCACTCTGTTTATGAGTTCCCCATCGAGAGTAACTTAAAAGTTCTCTTTGGAATGACATTGTTTGGTTTCTTTACCGGAAGCATTTTGCATTTGAGCTATCAAATAAAAGATTTCAGCTCTTTAATTAAACAAGACCAAACGAGTATCAGCTTAATCGGCAAGCGGCACTCTATGGTAAAACAAATGATCACTTTGGTCGTTTTGTTGCTTTCCACGTTGGCTATCATGCTCAGTATGGTGGCATTTAAAGATATTCATTGGCTTGAAAATACACCAGAAGCCCTGCACGACGGTTCTGGAAAACTCAGTATCTTAAAAGAGTTCATATACATTGCCGCAGTGCTCACTGGTTACGCCATTACCATTATGGTGCTTTGGGCAAAGTTAATGAAAAAGGTGCTACTCAGCCAAGAAAAAGCACTTATTCAAGTAACAAATGGCAATATCGCAGCTAGGCTTCCGATTGCGCAAAATGACGAACTGGGCGCGATGGCCACTTTAACTAACCAAATGTTGGATTCACTGCAAGAATCACAGGATGAAGTACAAACCACTCGTGATGTCGCTATCGTTAGCCTTGCCGCACTTGCTGAGTCCCGTGATAACGAGACTGGAGCGCATATCTTACGTACTCAAGAATATGTGAAAGCGTTGGCTATTCATCTTTCTTCTTTGGAAAAATTCAGCAGCCTCTTAACCCCTTCCTATATTGACCTTCTTTATAAGTCGGCTCCTTTGCACGATGTAGGTAAAGTCGGTATCCCCGACGCCGTACTATTGAAGCCAGGAAAACTGACCGATGAAGAGTTCGATATTATGAAAGGGCATCCACAAATTGGTGCAGACGCTTTATCCATTGCAGAAAGGCGAATGGGCAGTTCATCGTTTTTGAAGCTTGCTCGTGAGATTTCATTGTCACACCATGAAAAATGGGATGGCAGTGGCTATCCAAATTCGCTTTCAGGAGAGGAGATTCCACTCTCTGGTCGTTTAATGGCTCTAGCGGATGTTTATGACGCTCTAATTTCTAAACGCATATACAAACCTGCTTTCAGTCATGAGAAAGCGAAAGGCATCATTGTGGAAGGGAATGGGAAACACTTTGATCCTGAAGTGGTAGACGCATTTTTAAGTGTAGAGGAAGAGTTCAAACAAATAGCCGCGCACTATAAGGACAAAAAGCAGGAATCCGAAGAGCAGAAGCCTGACGCAGATAACCTACAATTTGCATGATCTTATTCGGTTCTGTATTCGAGCCTCCCTACTCCGAGAACAATGTATGGTTTGCTCTATTTACTGGCGATAATCATCTAGATTTACAGGAGATTAATGGGATTTTTCTAGCGTTGTACCGTCACTGGTCCGCTAACAAATAAAAATACCACTTTCTGTTGAAATCCGGTTGTAACCCGTGTCGGGGAAAGGTATAAATAAGCGTATATCGATACTCAAGTTTAACCTTTCCCCATTAATTAAAACGGACGCCGATTATGTTTGAAAAAGTCAATGCCGCCCCCGCTGACCCAATCCTTGGTCTAACTGAAGAATTCAAAAAAGATACCCGCGAAGCTAAAATTAACCTAGGTGTTGGTATCTACAAAAATGAGCAAGGTCAAACTCCTGTTCTGGCGACAGTTAAAAAAGCGGAAGCAGCGCTTCTTGAAACAGAAAAAACCAAATCTTACCTGACTATTGAAGGAACAGCTGAGTACGGTTTAGCGGTACAAAAGTTACTATTTGGTGCGGATTCTGATGTCGTTGCGTCTAAGCGTGCAAAAACAGCACAGGCTCCAGGTGGTACTGGTGCATTACGTGTTGCTGGCGAGTTCATTAAGCGTCAACTCAACAGCCCTAAGATCTGGATCAGTAACCCAACTTGGGCTAACCACAACGGCGTATTTACAGCGGCTGGTCTTGAGACTGCTCAATACAGCTACTACAACGCAGAAACGAAAGACAAAGATTTTGCTTCTATGGTCGCTGATCTAGAATCAGCAAGTGCTGGCGACATCGTGCTTCTTCACGGTTGCTGTCACAACCCAACGGGCATTGACCCAACTGCAGATGAGTGGGAAACACTGGCTAAGCTTTGTGCTGACAAAGGCTTACTTCCTCTATTCGACTTCGCATACCAAGGTTTTGCTAAAGGTGTAGAAGAAGACGCTGCGGGTCTTCGTGTATTTGCGAAGCACAACTCAGAGATTCTAGTGGCGAGCTCTTTCTCCAAAAACTTCGGCTTGTACAACGAGCGTGTTGGTGCATTTACTCTCGTTGCCAAAGAAGAAGACGTTGCTGCAACCGCTTTCTCTCAAGTGAAAAGCATCATTCGCTCTATCTACTCTAACCCACCAGCGCACGGTTCTGCGGTTGTAACTCACATTCTTAACGATGCTGATCTTCGTGCTGAATGGGAAAAAGAAGTCGCTGAAATGCGCGACCGTATTCAAGAGATGCGTGAGCTTTTCGTAGCCACTTTAAAATCGGAAGGTGTAGAGGCAGATTTCAGCTTCATTGAACGTCAGAATGGCATGTTCTCATTCTCTGGTTTATCCAAAGAGCAAGTGACTCGCTTGAAAGAAGAATTCGCTATCTACATCGTGGGTTCTGGTCGCATCAGCGTTGCTGGTATGACAAAAGAAAACATGGGACCACTTTGTAAAGGTATTGCAGCGGTTCTTTAATGGATTCGCTCTGTATAGTTTCGTTGGATTTGTCTTTTTAATGAACTAGATGGATTTAATGGACAACTCTGATTCAAAAGACCAGCCTCGTGGCTGGTCTTTTTTATTGATTACTATACGATGATATATCCGAGTACCTCTAGGTCTGGGTTCAAAAAAATTTCCATCATTAGATCTCGTTACGCACTCTAAAAAGTCAGCGACACCAGTAATAGAAGTTCAGCCAAGAGCGAATCATGCAAGCAGAAATTATAGAAATAAAATCCTTCATCTCTCAATACCCTCCGTTCAACGTATTGACAAAAGACCTGCTCGATAGTGTTGCAAACAGCATTGAAATATCCTATTTCAGGCAAGGCACACCTATTATTCATTTTGGCGATCACATCCACGATTTGTACCTAGTTCGAAGTGGCGTTGTCGAAGTCTACCGCCGGAATGGTGAACTTTATAACCGCCTCGATGAAGGGGATGTATTTGGGCAGATGGGTTTGCTAACCAACAACAAAGTTCGGTTCCCAGTCACCGCGATTGAAGACACCCTTGTGTACTGCATTCCGGAAGATACATTTCAAACACTTTACGATGAAAACGATAACTTTGCGGATTTTGTTGAAGTAGAGGATTCAGCAAGGTTGCGCCAAGCGGTATCAAACAACAGTGACGCGAACGATCTTACAACCTCTAAAGTTAGAACGTTGCTAACCAGAGAGCCCGTAACGATTTTCAGCGACCAATCCATTCAAGAAGCCGCGCAGCTCATGGCAGCAGAAAATGTTTCCTCTTTATTGGTGTTCCACCAAGAAACCGCTGAAAACGAAGAAGATGACAGCCCCTTAAAAGGCATTATCACCGACCGCGATTTGTGCACAAGAGTACTTGCAGCTGGGCTTTCGCCTGATTCCCCTGTGGCTGATGTTATGTCGACCGATGTTGTCTCTCTCGATCACAATGCTTATGTGTACGAAGCCATGTTGACTATGCTCAGATACAACATGCACCACCTCCCTGTAGTGAAAAACCACCAGCCACTCGGTATTATCGAAGCAACAGATATCGTGCGCTACGAATCCCAGAACTCTCTCCTACTTGTAAGCAGTATTTTCCAACAACAAACATTAGAAGAATTAAAAAGCCTTTCTGAGCAAGTTAAAGACAGCTTTGTAAGGCTCGTGAACGAAGACGCCAACTCTCATATGGTGGGCAGCGCTATGTCGGTCATTGGGCGAAGCTTCAAGCAAAGAATCATTGAAATGGCGGAAGAACAGTTCGGCTCTCCCCCTGTTCCCTACTGTTTCTTGGCTCTGGGATCTATGGCGAGAGATGAACAACTCATCGTGACCGATCAAGACAACGCCATCATTCTCGATGAAAGCTACGACGCAGAAAAACACGGTGAGTACTTCGAAAACCTTGCCACGTTTGTGTGTGATGCGCTGAACGAATGTGGTTACAACCATTGTACTGGCGATATCATGGCAACCAATCCGATGTGGCGTATGACCCGACGCGAATGGGAAGAGTGCTTTAATGATTGGATCGATGATCCCAACCCTAAAGCACTATTGAACAGCTCCATATTCTTCGATCTAGATGGGGTTCACGGTCGCACTAAATGGGCAGAGCAGCTCAACGGATATATTGTTCGACGAGCAAGAAAAAATAACCGCTTCTTGGCGTGTTTGGCTCGTAATGCCATCAATCGAACACCACCATTAGGCTTCTTCAAAAGCTTTGTGATGGAAAAAGATGGTCAGCACAAAAACTCCATTAATCTAAAAAGGCGTGGTACCGCTCCTCTCGCAGATCTGATTCGAGTACACGCTCTTGCTGTAGGCTCACGCTCTCAAAATTCTTTTGAACGCCTAGACGACATTATTGACGCCGGCATCCTGCCTAAGGGGAAAGGCGAAGATCTCCGTGATGCAATGGAGTTTATTTCAACCGTTCGTATTCGACACCAAGCACTGGATGTTGAAGCCATGATAGAGCCGGATAACAATATCGAACCAGACAATATGTCTGATTTCGAACGCCGTAACCTAAAAGATGCATTTCAGATTCTAAGCAACGCTCAGAATTTTTTGAAATATCGTTACCAAGCAAACACCTTTAAATGATAGGTAGTATTTTGAATCTATTTAGAAAAAATCGGCTCGGTCACTCTGAAAACTGGGTAGGTCGCTTTAAAGATAAAGCAAACAC
Organism: Vibrio sp. vnigr-6D03; assembly: GCF_002835515.1. Lineage (NCBI taxonomy): Bacteria > Pseudomonadati > Pseudomonadota > Gammaproteobacteria > Vibrionales > Vibrionaceae > Vibrio > Vibrio sp. vnigr-6D03. The sequence goes on along the minus strand of NZ_PIZL01000031.1, from coordinate 18,712 downwards.
CGTCAGTGATGAACGGCTACGAAGTTTCTATGAAGCGGGTATCGTTGATGGGACGACACCGCTTTCAGAGGTTCCAATGGTTGCTTTGGATTTCGAAACCACAGGGCTGAATGCCGAAAAAGACGATATCATCAGCATCGGACTGGTTCCTTTTAACTTAAACCGAATTTTCTGCCGTCAAGCAAGACATTGGATCGTTCAACCCAATACCCCACTTGAAGAAGAGTCGGTTGTGATCCACGGTATAACCCACAATGACATATTGGGCGCACCCGACTTAAAACGCGTTCTTGACGAAGTACTGGATGCTTTAGCTGGTAAAGTCGTCGTTGTGCATTACCGAAAGATAGAGCGAGAGTTCCTTGATATCGCATTGAAAGAGCGCATTAAGGAAGGCATCGTTTTTCCAGTTATAGACACCATGGAAATTGAATCGCAAGTTCAAGATGACCACACCGCTGGCATCATGAACCGCTTTAAGGGAACGAAGCGACAATCGGTTCGGCTAGGGTCTTCTAGAGAACGATATGGGTTGCCGACCTACCCTCCGCATCATGCACTAACCGATGCAATGGCAACGGCTGAATTGCTCCAAGCGCAAATTCAGCATCACTTTTCAGGTGATACACCAATCGAAAAGATCTGGCTTTAAGCGCTCACTCAAGTAGAAGCAGATCCTGCTCAAAAATACCCATTAAAAAAGCTGCCGAAGCAGCTTTTTTTATTTCTTATGCCGACATTTCACATCAGCTTATCGATACGTTTTTTCCGTTTTCATACCCATCACAAGGCTGACACACATCAGCAGCAGGATAAAAGTAAACGGCAGAGCAGTAGAAATCGCACCGGCTTGCAACGCTTGAATGGCTTGTGTACCACCCACCCAAAGTAATGCCGCAGCAATTGCGCCTTCCATAAATGCCCAGAACACACGTTGCATTACAGGTGCATCCACTTTACCGCCAGCGGTAATGCTGTCGATAACCAATGAACCTGAATCCGAAGAGGTAATAAAGAACACCATAACAAGTACAATGGCAATCACAGAAAGCACAGTGCTAAATGGAAGCTCTTCAAACATCTGGAACATTGCCAATGGCACTTCTTTCAAACCATCTGTCCCTAACGCACCTACACCGTTGATCACTTGATCAATGGCTAAGCCACCGAAGACTGACATCCAAATCAAAGTCACCACGGTTGGAACAATCAATACAGCGGTCATAAATTCGCGCACCGTACGACCTTTTGAAACACGAGCGATGAACATGCCGACGAATGGCGACCAAGAGATCCACCAAGCCCAGTAGAAAACAGTCCAGCCTTGGAACCAAGCTTCGTCTTCACGACCGTGCGGGTTACTCAGTGGAATGATGTTTTCAACATACGCCATAAACGTTGTTGGAATAGAGCCAAACGCTACGGCATAGCCTAGAAGAGCCACAAAAATCAGCAGTACAAAAGCAACAATCATATTGATGTTACTGATAACTTTTACGCCGCCATCAATACCACGGAAAACAGAAACAACAGCAAGCAGTGTAACCAACACGATCACTGCGATTTGCAAGCCGATTCCGCCATCCATGCCAAACACATGGTTAATACCACTTGCAGCCTGTTGAGCCCCTAAACCTAGCGATGTCGCCAAACCAAATAAGGTCGCCAGTACGGCAAGAATATCAACAACGTGACCAGCCCAACCCCATGCTCTGTCGCCTAAAATAGGATAGAAAATTGAGCGAATAGAAAGAGGTAAGCCTTTGTTGTAAGCAAAGAAAGCTAATGAAAGCGCTACAATGCCGTAAATAGCCCAAGGGTGAAGACCCCAATGGAACATTGTGGCACCCAGCGCCAATTTAGCCGCTTCTGGTGTGTTTGGTTCAACGCCAAGAGGTGTTTCATACCAACCGGTAAAATACGCGACGGGTTCTGCGACACTCCAAAACATCAAGCCGATGCCCATGCCAGCCGCAAATAGCATCGCGAGCCAAGACATGAAGGAGTAATCTGCTGAGGCATTTTCACCACCAAGACGGATCTTACCGAATGGTGAAACAATCAATGCGAGGCAGAAGACTAAGAAAATGTTACCCGACCAAATAAACAGCTTGTCAAACATGCCGATGATTTGCCATTTCAAACCATCAAGTGTTGATTTCGCAGTTTCGGCATCAGAAACTAAAACAGCAATTAAAAATAGAATGATCAATCCGGCACTGGTGCCGAAAACTGGATTATGAACATCAAATCCCCACTTCTGTACGTTATCTTGACCAACGGTGTAGTCGGTACTGTCGATGCTGTACTTGTCGATTCCTTTTGTCATATCTCCTCTTTAACCTTGTAACAGGTTCGTTAGATTAGAACGCAATTCACCAACATTCAGAACAGGAATGATTAGTGAACAGAACAGTTCATTGTTTTAAATCTCACAAACCCTAACCAAATTGAACGTTCAAAACCAGAGATAACTCTAAAAACCTGCCAAAATCTCAGATTTCACATTCCAAATGCTTATTTTTGAACCAATCAATACAGCTATTTGTTTTGTAGTCTAAACATTCGTACTCGTATCACATTGTGCAGGGTTCAGTACTTTATCCCCAAAAAGAGTGTTCTATCATTTATTTTGGCGTACCCAAGCGACGTAACTTAGGTATACTCAACACAATTATGCTAAAAACCTTAAGGTGTCCTCGCCTTTAATAACGACGAATAGACGTCGCAAATAGATATATCTCACTGTATAAATGTGGGTGATAATGCAGATTACTCTCACCTACAACACTGGAACGGAAAGAATAAGTTGGAAAAACACGAAGAAGTTCTGATAGCGATGCGCCAAATCATTCGGGCGATCGACTTACATTCAAAAAAACTTGGTAAAGAGTTGGGGTTAACCGGACCACAACTCATTCTTATGCGTTCTATTCGCGAGCTTGGTGAAGTCACTATTCGCGAACTGTCGAACAATACCAACATGAGCCAAGCTACAGCGACGACTATCCTTGATCGCTTAGAACGTAATGGTTATGTAGAAAGGAAGAGAAGTGTGAGTGATAAACGCAAAGTGCACGCATACCTCACAAATGAAGGCAATGAAATTTTAGAAAAAGCCCCTCTCCCATTGCAGGACAACTTCATTGATCAGTTCCACAAGCTGGATGAGTGGGAGCAAAGCCTACTGCTGTCTTCTGTTCAACGTATCTCATCAATGATGAATGCTGAAAGCTACGACGTAGCCCCAGTTCTTGAGCTAGGCAGCATCACGAAAAACGAACAGCCTGTTGGTTAATCAGAATTATTTATAGAGCCGAAGCGAGTGGTTCCACTCGCTTTTGTATATCTAAATGTTACCTACGCAACCTAGTCTACCAACCCTTTCTCTAACGCATATTTAGCAAGCTCTGCTGTCGAGTGAAGATCCAGCTTGTGTTTAATATTTTGCCTATGCGTTTCTACAGTTCGGTAACTAATGTTTAGTGCGGATGCTATTTTCTTACTGCTCTGCCCTTCCGCCACCAGTTTAAGCACAGCTTCTTCTCGTCGACTTAGAGGGTTGGGTTTTTGGTTAGCAGGCATAATAGGCTGAGTGAACAAAGTTTGAGTAACCGACTCACAAAAATACGTTGAACCCTGAAAAACCGTTTTTATCGCCTGTACCATCTTTTCTGCCGAAATCTCTTTCAGCATGTACCCCACTGCACCAGCTTGCATGACTTTCATGATGTATTCACGGTTATCATGCATCGTCAGCATCAGGACTTTTACATCAGGATATTCTTCCTTAAGTAGCATGGTGGCTTCTATGCCGTTCATAACGGGCATGCTTACATCCATCAAGACAACATCTGGTTTTTCACGCGAGACAGCTTCTATCGCTTCAACACCATTACTTGCCGTCGCAATCACGTTAATCTCTTCTTCCATTTCTAGACGCGCCAAAAAACCATCCAATACCACTTGGTGGTCATCAACGATAACAATGTTAATAGCCTTACCTTGGCTTACTGCTTTTTGCATTCCATTCATCCAGATAAATTAAAGTTGCGCTGATATCTCTTAAGGATAGTTTCACGGTTAAAGCTATACAGTATTTAAATCAAGACCAACACCGTAATTTCTGTACCGTAATTGGGTTCGCTAAAGAGCTCAAAATCTCCCCCAATAAACTCTACCCTTTCCCGCATATTTCGGAGCCCTATCCCTTTAGCTCTCATCGTATCGCTCACCGAAAAACCGCGTCCATCGTCACGTATCATTAGCTGAACTTGATCGCCAATTTGGTGGACAATCACTTCAACTTTAGTGGCAAACGAATGTTTCTCAATGTTCATGAGTGATTCTTGCACAACACGATACAAGGTTGTTGTTACCTCAGAGTTCATTCTCGACAACGAATTGTCGATATTGTATTCCACTTGAATCTCAGAATGATCTTTAAAATCCTGAAGCAAAGTGACTAAAGCCGCTTGCAGCCCTATATCATCCAGAGAACTCGGGCGCAGGTTATGAGAAATACGGCGAACTTCATTAATGGCAGTGACCATCGAAAGCTGTGATTTTTCTAAGTGTGCCAGAGTTTTATCATCAATATCAGGGACTTTTTGTTTTAATTTGTGCGCTAACAACTCTAGATGACACTTACAAGACACCAAGAGTTGGTTAATACCATCATGAAGCTCTCTTGCTAGGTGCTTTTTCTCGTCTTCTTGAAACATAACGGTTTTATGCGCCAGCTCTTTTAAGTTTTTATCCGCTATACGGTGCTCATGCCAATTGACCGCAAGCGTCAGCACAACAATCACAGCTACTGTGACACTCAAGATAGATATAGTACTAATAAACGTTGCTTCTATATTTTCATTTATAGACGCTTCCATTTGAGCAACTTCCAAATGGATATCCTCTATATATAACCCGGTGCCCACCATCCATTCCCACTTCGACAGCCAAGCGGCGTAACTCAGCTTAGGGACAATTTCATTGGTGGAAGGCTTCTGCCACAAATAGTTTGCGAACCCACCTCCGTTGCGAGCCTGATCAATCAAAGATACAATCAGTAAATTTCCATTTTCATCTTGCATATCTATCAGGTTTTGACCGATCAACTCAGGAAGGATCGGATGAACTAAATTGACGCCCTCTTTATCGTATGCAAAGAAATACCCATCCGAACCGTATCTTAGTCTGGTTAGGATTTTTTTTACCTGCTCTTTGGCATCGTCGTCGTCTAAGGACTCGTCGGTGTATACATGATGAATTGCATCAAACGCTAGGTCGAGTTTATCTTTCAACGCGTTTTCGCGAGAACGGATAAGGCTTGTGCGGAGGGTTTCTACCTCTTTCAAACCCAAAGCTTTTGTTTGATGTATCGAGATCCAACTAATGCTGGCTGTAACCAAGATTAGTGGTAATAAAGTGAGCAAAATCAGTTTGGCTCTAAGAGGCATTCTATTCCCTCTTTCACCCAAGCGTTGAAACTATTTGGGGATAACGTTTAACCTGCCTCTGACTGTATCAGAGGCAGGTATTAAGTCCCATTCTTTCAATGAAACAAGCGATAGCAATAATCGTGAGATCACATTCCGTAGAAAGAAGGGAAAGCAAGGATTGAACCTAAAACCGCAACTTGAATGGCGATAAAAGGCATCACACCGCGGTATATATCCCTCGTTGTGACTCCTTTCGGAGCAACCCCTTTCAAATAGAATAGGCTAAAACCAAATGGCGGAGTAAGGAAAGAGGTTTGTAGGTTCATCGCTATCAAGATAGCAAACCAAACCATGTTGATGCCCATTAGCTCGGCAACTGGCGCCAATATAGGAACGATGATGAAACAAATCTCTACAAAATCGATGAAGAAGCCCAAAATCAGAATCACCAACATAGTAATGATTAGGAAGCCCCATTTTTCACCTGGAATTTGCAACATCCACTCTTCAACTAAGTAATCACCACCCGTGTAAGTAAACGCCATAGAAAACGCCGTTGCACCGAGTAAGATAGCGAAAACCATCGCCGTCACTTTAACGGTTTCTTTCGACGCCTCGTACACCATGCTCCAACTAAATTGACGATATAAAAGTGCCAAAACTATCGCACCTGCACCACCAAGCGCTGCCGATTCTGTAGGCGTAGCCACACCAGCGAAAATCGAACCTAGAACAACAACGATAAGAGCCAAAGGAGGAACAACGGCTTTTAGCGCTTCTATCACCTCTTCACGGCGAGAAACAGATTCATCACGATCAATAGGCTGCGCTGCATCTGGGTTCATTTTTGCGTAAATTAAGATGTAAACAATATACGCACCCACCAACACTAAACCAGGAATCACAGCAGCTTGGAATAAATCCCCTACTGGAACCCCTAATACATCACCAAGAAGAATCAATACGATAGAAGGTGGGATAATTTGACCTAACGTGCCCGAAGCACAAATGGTTCCGCAAGCTAAGCCTTTGTCATACTTATATTTAAGCATGACAGGCAAAGAGATAAGTCCCATAGCCACTACCGAAGCACCAACCACACCGGTAGAAGCTGCAAGCAATGCACCAACTAACACTGTTGATATCGCGATACCACCGCGTACGGTACCAAACAGGCGCCCCATGGCTTCAAGTAGCTGCTCAGCCAATTTGGTCTTTTGCAGAACAAGCCCCATGAAGATGAACAGCGGTACTGCCATCAAAACCGTGTTCTGCATAATGGATTCTATGCGATACGGCATAAAGGCAAACATTTCTGCGCCTTCAGCCCACACGCCAAAGAGCAGAGCAATACCACCAAAGGTAAACGCGACAGGAAACCCTAATAGCAAAGCCACCAGCGCAACCAGAAACATGACAATTCCAATCATAAAAATACTTCCTTGTTACCTGGTATGAGCTGGGCTTGGGTTAAAAATCTTATTCAATGAGTTAAGCAGTAAACCAATGCCGCTAACCGCCATGAAGAAGAAAGAAACTGGGATGACTGCTTTAATGATCCATCGATACGGCAATCCGCCGGGATCACCTGATGTCTCTCCTAGAGCATAAGATTCTTTGGCAAAGTCGATGCCATACCACGCAACAAGAAGACAAAAGGGAAATAGGAAAAAGAGGGTGCCCAAAATATCGATGATCGCTTTAGCTCGGTAAGAAAGGCGCTCGTAAAAAATATCGACACGAACATGCCCACCCGCTTTGAGTGCGTAGGGTACACCCAGCAAGAAAACAGCAGAAAACAAATGCCATTCCATCTCTTGGAAGGCAATGGATACATCGTTAAAGGCATACCGCATTACAACGTCGTAAACAACATTAAGCAGCAGTAATAGAAATAATATACTGGAGATCCAACCCAGCACATCGCTGATACGGTTAAAGAATCGTTCCATGTAAATGAGGCTTCTCATTCCATACTCCTTGGAAAGACAAACGGAAGGTCAGGGTCTGACAAATCTCTACGCTGACAATAGTACTACGTCGACAATCTAAGGGGGGCGTAGAATCGAAGTAGACCCTGATGTTTCTTGGGCTTATGTACTCAAATCACTAAAGCATTTTAGCTAAAAGGGCTGAGTAAAAGCTGGGTGATGACTCACCCAGCAGCAGGTTGTTTGACCTACTTATCTTTAGGGTCTGTTGACTGAATTATTGTTGTGCCTGACTGTTCAGGTAAGCACGGTGTGAAATGTCAGTCCATGAGCGAACTTGCTTCAAGTAATCCGCTTGAGATTTTTGAATCTCTTTTGCAAGCTCATCACTTTCAGCGTGTTTCGCTAACAAACGATCATTCGCTTCACGCAATGCACTCATTACTGATGCAGGGAAATCTTTCACCTGAACGTTTGGATATTCAGACTTGATTGTTGACCAGTTTTTACCACTTTCATGCGTTGCTTGCGTGTACATATCGTACGCCGCTGTTTTCATTGCCACTTGAAGGATAGCTTTCAAGTCATCTGGTAGACGTTTCCAAGTTCGCTTGTTCACAAGGAATTGAAGCTCTGAACCTGGCTCATGCCAACCTGTGTAGTAGTAAGGTGCAATTTTGTGGAAACCCATTCGTAAATCCAACGATGGACCAACCCACTCCAACGCATCAATGGTGCGGCGCTCTAATGAGGTATACAGTTCACCTGGTGCAATGTTTGTAGGCTTCGCTCCTAGCTCTGCAAGGATTTCTCCAGCAAAACCTGGGATACGCATTTTCAGACCTTTTAAGTCATCAACCGAGTTGATCTCTTTTTGGAACCAACCACCCATCTGAATATCTGTGTTACCACCAGGGAAAGACATCAAGTTGTGCGGTGAGTACACCTTATCCATCAACTCCATACCACCACCATGGTAGAACCAAGCATACTGCTCTGCTGGTGTCATACCGAAAGGCATAGACGTAAAGTAAAGTGTATTAGGCACTTTGCCTTTCCAATAGTACGAGCCAGAGTGACCCATGTCATATTGACCCGATTTCACCATATCGAAAACACCAAGTGGCGCTTTGTGCTTGTTCGCGGAGTCAATACGAATCTGTAGACGACCGTTAGACATTTCTTCGGCCATCTTAGCCATGTTCTTGGTCGCATCACCGAATACTGGGAAGTTTGGTCCCCAAGTTTCAGCCAGTTTTAGTCGATACACTTTGTCCGCCGCGCTTGCGGAAGCTGCCACCATTGCAGCACATGCCGCAGCAGCGATTAAAGTGCCTTTTAGAGTGCGTTGAATTGATTTTTTTAAGAGACTCATTGTTTCACGTCCTATGTTGTGTTTGCTCACAAACCATCCCTGAATGGTGTTGCGAATATACCCAAGTGACCTCTACATCCAGATGTTCTTGTTACCCATACCTTCTCTTCACCAAAAACGTTAAGAAGTCAGGCTAGAACCTTTCCGGATCTCACTTGGATTACACAACAATGCCCTATTACAACCCATTAACCTATTAGGGTGAGCACGGACGTAATTATTTACACTGAGAGCATATAGAACTTTAGTCTTACGTATATATACGTAATCCAATAGGCATCTTTAATTATAATACTTTTTATTTCAATAGGTTGAGAAAGGTAGGATTTGACGCATTTAGGAAATGCACGTACGAACTGTCGCGTTTTTTACGTTAAATTAATTAAACACAGAGAAAGCAAAAAGCCCCAAAACTGGGGCTTCATCACGAATTGAATCGCTAATTAGTCTCTGCTTTGGATAAGAACAGCGTAATTTATGGCGCTAAATCGAGACTGAGTGTATATCCAGAGTTGAGGTTATTTATACTGGCTTGTAAACAACTTTGTTGCCTGCCAATTGCTCTTTCACTACTAGGCTTTCTTCTAGAAGTTTTTTTAGAGCACCTGTTGCCCAAGATGCCGCTTTCGCGTCTTCTTGACCAGCTTCTAGGCCAATCCCTTTAGGGTTAATGCCTTCTGGGTTCTTTGCAACGATATCCAAAACACTCTGTTGTTTTGGCGTTAAGCTAACTGTGGATTGCGCTTTTACAGCTGGCTTTTCCACTTTTGCTTCAACGGCTTTCTTAGCAGCAGGCTTCTTTACTTCAGGAGCTGCTTTAGCCACATTTAAAGTCGCTTTGATGCGTTTTTGCAGTTTAGCCTGCACTTTACGTTTGTGAGCGAGTCTCATTGGGTTTTCTCCATTTCACTGCTATACCGCGCAGTGGTGAAAAATTTGAAGCGCGATTTATACCAAAATCTGACACTAATTTGTAGCCTATCGGGAACTTTCAACGTAAAAATGGGGGAAGACCCGCCGAAAGGCTATTATTTAAGCAGAACCTGAGGCTGGAGCTATCACTCAAAGGAATTGAATAGAGCAACATTATGAATACCGTGCACCTAACCAACATACCGTTCAGTTATTACTCGCCTACTGGAAAAGTAGTGATGGCACTGGCAACACTGATTGCCTTTTTTCTGCTCGTATTGTCACCGGGTATTCAGCAAGCTTTACTGTCACTTTTTGGTCTTCTAATCTTTTTTGCTGTCACTCACTTTCTTATTGAAAAGAGTAAAGTCTCTTTCACCCTAACCGCGACCCATTTTCAACAACACATGTTTAAAGGGGGCTGGGTAGTCAAATGGAACAACATTAATCAGATCGGTATTTGCACCTACGAAAAAGAGGGGTGGCACCAACCTATTCCTTGGATTGGTATCAAGTTAAAAGACTACGAACCCTATCTCGATAACATATGCCCGAGAATCAGCACACAGCTGCTTTTGGAACAACGGTCTTTACTTTATTTAGGGATGAAGCAATCAGGAAAAGAGAATACACCCTTTGAAGATGTGGTCTTGGATTCCAAGCATTTTGTCACTCCCACCGGCTTTAAGTACAAAGGATTACAGGCAATGCTAGCAAATAGAATGGCGTATCAACGTGAAAATTTTGGATACGATATTTTTATTTCTACGTCGGATTTAGATCGAAGTGGCGATGAATTTGTCGGCTTAGTTAGACGGTATCTAGCGGCAGCCGACGAGGAAAACATTTAAGCAATCACCGCTCTTAATAGAGCGGCATTTCATCTGCAACAAATGGGTTGGTTGCTCTTTCACGCCCAAACGTTGATTCAGGACCATGACCCGGGACAAATTTCACGTCATTGCCTAACGGCCATAGCTTTTCTTTAACTGAACGTATGAGAGTATCGAAATCACCTTGTGGGAAATCCGTTCTTCCTACACCACCATTAAACAGCACGTCGCCGACGAATGCCGTCTCAGACGCGTAGCTATGGAAAATAACGTGCCCTGGACTGTGACCAGGAGTATGGAAGACATCAAGCTTCTCTTTACCAAAGGTGACAGTGTCACCCTCATTTAACCATTCAGTTGGTTCAAATGCTTCAGTTAATGGAAACCCGAACATTTGGCTTTGCCCTTCTAGACCTTGTAACCAGAAGTTATCGGCTTTGTGCGGTCCAATGATGTCAACCTTATGGGATTGCGCTAGCTCTTCAGTGCCGCCAACGTGATCTAAATGACCATGAGTGAGAACAATCTTTACGACTTTAACGCCCAACTCCCTGATTGTCGCTTCCAGTTTTGGCACGTCGCCCCCAGGATCAACCACAATGGCTTCCATGGTTACATCGCACCAGACAATGGAACAATTTTGTTGGAAAGAAGTGACAGGCACCACTCTATATTGAAGGCTCATTTTCCTTACCTTGTATAGACTTAAACTGCCAAGAACTATGACATTTACCTTAAATTTTTACAAGCAAAGAGACGGGCTGAAAAGAAGGCTACCAAGCCCGAACGGGACCAGTATCAATATGGATAAAATTACTTTTAGGGTAATACCCTACTCCACCCGCTTTTAAGGAAAGTGCCGCTTTTTTAACTTCGGACAACCGAACGCCATCCAATCTAAAATCGATCGCTCTTCCTTGCATGTGGTAACTTTTTTTAGCGACCGCTTTGGATTTTTTACGTAACGCTTCATTCGTTGTTGGCGATCGGTAACCAGAAATAATTTGAACTTCCGATTCGCTGCCAATGATGCGCTGAATGGCATTTATCTGATCGAATAAGGCTCTATCCATTGCATGCACTTCATTTCGACGATGATCACGGCAAAAACGGTTTATGAGAGCCATCTCATCTGACACATACTGTTTGCCATCAAAATAGCAAGACTCAAGCAATTCACCTGTATGAAGGTTATTGAGTACCAATGTTCTTGGCTGATTTGCATATGTAGCAAGTGCTGAAGGAGTAAAAGGAAGAGTTGCCATAGCACCAACTAAAACGGTACTGCGTAAAAAATCTCTGCGAGTGAGTTCTCGTGTTGTCATCTCAATGATCTAGCGCGGTTTGCAAAGTCGCGACAGTAACCACAATTGATATAACCGTCAATTAGCCAGCAGCTCAAATTATTGACGGTTGGACCTAATAGTAGTGGTTAGTTATTGAGCAGAAAGATTTTTATTTAAATTGATCAAATTTGTAAGTTTAGCGTCAAAATTTGAACTACGACTCAGTTGGTCGTATTTGTACACATCACTGCGATATTGAACTTGCCCGTTTTCCGTCCATACCGTTTGGTAAATAATGGAAACAGGTATCCTCTCTTTTAATGCCACCGCAACCGTTTCTTCTCGGCTTATTCTTTCATGATGGCTGGGGCGCATTTTGGAATGGGTGTTTAACAAAAGGTGCGCAAAATTCTCTGCAGACTCAATACGAATACAGCCAGAACTGAATGCCCGTCGAGATTGAGTAAACAACGACTTAGCCGGCGTATCATGTAAGAAGATCGCGTTCTTATTTGGGGTATTGAATTTGTATCTACCTAGTGCATTAAATGGCCCCGAGGTTTGACGCATGCGATAAGGAAATTGCTTAGGGTCAATGCTTGCCCAATCTATCTCTTTTGGATCGATCAACGTCCGATTGTGCCAGCTTTCTACAATCTCGTAGTTATGGCTGGTCAAATACGATTCCTCGTTGATGACCTTGGGTAATATGTCTCTCTCCATGATTTTACGAGGCACATTCCAACTCGGATTCACAATCACTGAATCCATTCTGGTATCGATCAAAGGCGTCTTCCTTGAAGGGCGACCGACAATCACATCAGAAGAAAAGGTTTCTTTCCCATCTAACCAGTACGACATGGAGTATTGAGGAACGTTGACCAGCACAATGCGATCTCTTTGAAGCGGCCAGATACGCAACCGCTGCGCATTCAATGCGATGAGTCGAAGGCGTTCCTCAATTGACACGTTAATCCATTTGATCGTTTTAGGCCCAATAATGCCATCAGGATCTAAACCATGCTGCGTTTGAAACTGTTTGATCAGTACTTCAAGGTTGGCATCGTATCGTTTATCTGCATTGTTTTGAGTTGAAAGATCTACCGACGACACGTCGTACCTCAACACCTCAAGTCGATTAAGCAATACACGTTTATGTGAAAGCTTATCTCCACGACGAGCGTATCGTCTCTTTTGGGTGTAATCACTCAAATAGATGTTAAGCCATGGCTTGAGCTCACGAATCGCAAACTGATAGTTGGAATATAGAGGGGATTGCGGTGCCAGAGATGAAATAAACTCAACCAACTTGTCCTGAGATAACGCCACACGAAACGCATTCAAATTGATTTCAGAAGGAAGAGGCAGGGTTGCAGGTACTCTTCCTCCAAAAAACCACCCCTTCCCCATAGATTGAGCCAACTCTGTATAGCTGATGTAATTCAAGAGTGTGTCTGTCGCCAGAACATCAAACTCTTGCCAGCGATTGTGGTAGCGAGCTTCTTTAAGTGCCATCAACCTTTTATAAAAAAGCTCACTTACATCCGACAGTGCTAGGTTTTCTAACTGAGATTCAAACGCAATAATCGCATCGTATTGAAACCAAATAGGTTGGTATTGATATTCGTGGTAAAGCGAAGTGATGGCGTCTTGATGCGACAAAGTCACCCCTATTGGGGTTGAGCTGTTCACCCATGTTGCAGCGTAATAATTGTTCGCTGACGAATAGTACGGAAGCATAGCTATAAGTATGAAAAAACAGCACTTCTTCAATCCCATAGCCAGCCTCACTTACTTTAGTTTCTAATATATGTGTTCCTAAAGTATGGCAAAAAATACTGTAAAAACTTGTATCAGTTTTTAGATTATCGCCGACCAGTGGTTATCCCAATGAATACCGGATGAATATTTTTTTTCATCACCTTGAACTGGTCGTGAAATCACCTTTCCTGCACCTGAGCTTATTTTGAAAGAATTGTTATTAACAACAACCCCCGAAGCATCAGGAAGTGATTCAATTTCCAATAATTCTCCAGTTGATATGCGCCATATTCCATAGCAATTCCCTCTTGGAGATGTAGCTAGTACCCAATCACCCGCCACTGCGATGCTCGCGATATAGTGATTAAAGCGCGCCCACTGCTCAGGTTCTGCGTTAAATTGAACCATAGGTTGACCTAATCGGTGTGCCGCGAGCAGAGCTGGATAATCATCTGGTGAACCACGATACTGTTGCCCACAAAAAACGAGACCTTGAGTATGAATGGAATCATCAATTCCATAGGCTAAATGGCGAATACTTAACTTGTTATCTGGAAGCGATACTTGCTCTAATATTTTGCCTTCAGCGCTTATATAGGTAAGCGATGGCGACATCGTTTCGAGGTTTAATGGTGTGCGCCCATTGGTGTGAACCCCACCGACTCCCACCGCTAAATTGCCGCTAGGTAACATAATGATTTCGTGAGGGCCTAAGCCAAACCCTGTGAACTCAGAAACCTTTTCGAAATTTCTAGCAACGTCATAAACGCCAATGATCCCTCGACTTGAGCCTTTTTCCCCTTCCGTGGCATACAGTAATTGCCCATCAGGAGAAAACACGCCGTGCCCATAAAAATGACGCTCAGGTTTCGCTGCTACAATCGGCAACATGTCACCAGTATGAAAATCAAAAGGCTGGAAGAAAGCACCTGGTCTGCGACCAAAGACCACTGCCAATGATCCATTTTTATGGATTGCCACACCATGGCCTCTTGCAGGAAGCGGAATCTGGTGGATTGGGCTACCTTCTATATCTGCTACCGTCGCAAAGTATTTATCGCGGTTTAGAATGGAGCATCCTATCAATGCAGGCGAATTCAGGTCAGATGAAGAGTAGTGCGTTTGCCCTCTTGATGAGCAAGCGACCGTTAAAAATGGCGCAGAAGCACCAAATAAGGCTGCTTTGAGCAGCCTTCTACGTGTGTGATCAGTCACCATCAGTTGCGTTAAACCCTACTACTACACCCAATTCAATCGCGACCTCTTCATGGATCAGATATTTCAAATGATCCAATTTATTGTATTGCGCCAACGTGCTTTGATAGCCTTCTTTTGACTTTAGTTGTGCAAATAAGCTTGCATCTTCCGGCCATGTATCAAGCGTGAGTTCAAACTGCTCAACAATGGCATTTGCAAGAGCCTCTCTTCCACGTTGTCTCAATTGATTGTCGAGACCATACCCATGTGCCAAGTACAGAGACTGCAGAGCCTTTACGTTTGCTTTTAGGTTTGATAGCGACGTTTGTGAGCGCCAAGATTCCGAAAAATACGGTCGAGGATTGCCAATCTTAGCAAGCGGTCTGCTCATCTTTTTCAAGCTATATTCCAACTGGTTCGACAGTAGGCTGAGGTATTCAGAGTTCCACTTGTTGCTATCCAATGATCGCCACGGGTTTTCTTCCCATGCCTGCGCAATCACTTGGGCTCGGTTAGCAATGTTTTCACTGATCGCCAAACCACTCTGACAAGTCTTGCCTTTATCCGTTGAAATTGGTGATGCCGAATCATATAGCAACCACTCAATGGCTCCTAAACCTTGAACAGTCACGCTTTTTGTAGAGATTTCTTGAACTGTCCAGACTTGGTTTGACTTCACTAATGCAGACATTTTTCTGCCCGTCGTGTTCTTTTTATCTGGCCAAAACTGCATATTCCAACTTTCATTTAATGCATCTTCAGGACCTCGTTCTTGTCCTTGTAATGCCATCCAGCTGATCATGGTGCTATGCCAAACAGACTTAAGCGCGTCCTCACTCAAATCCTGAGAAAGACAGTATTGTTGCCAACTGAGTGCTTGAAGTTTACTTTCTGCAAGCAGTAAAAACGCCGCCTCTTTTTCAACTTCATAAACGGCTTCACTTGCATGGCTACCCGCGTAATCTTTTGTTGCTGGGTCATAGGCAACGGCTGAGCCGTTATCGCCGCTCTGAACCATAACCGCTTGAGGGCTCTCAGCATCGTTGGACTGACACCCAGTCAAAGCAAGCAGACATAAACTCAATGTTTTTTTCATGTTTCGCCTCAATTACAGTGAGTTAAGGAACGCGACCAAAGCTTCACGCTCTTTTTTCGACATATTTAGTACTTTCTCTTGCGCTGGTTTTGCTTCCCCACCATGCCAAAGTACGGCCTCCATAACATTTCTGGCGCGACCATCATGTAAGAAATTCGTATGCTTATTCACTTCTTGTGTATAGCCAATACCCCAAAGTGGTGGTGTTTTCCATTCACGACCATTTGCAAGATACTCAGGTCTGTTATCTGCAAGCCCTTCGCCCATGTCATGCAATAACATATCAGTATAAGGATGAATGGTCTGTTCGGATAATGCAGGCAGGCGATCATTTTTGGCCGTTTTAATGTTTACAGCATGGCAAGATTGGCATCCCGCTTCAACGAATTTTGCTTGACCTAATACGACTTGAGGATCTTTTACATTTCTGCGAATCGGTACAGCTAAGTGTTGAGAATAAAATTCGACGAAGTTAAGGATTTTCTCACTCACTTCTGGTTTTCCACCATGAGGTAAGTCGGCACAAATAGACTGTGCACTGGTGCAGTTTTCATTTGGGAATAGCGCACTCGTTAGGCCTAAGTCGCCGTTAAAAGCGGCCGCATTCTGCTGCATAAGATTAGGTTGACCTGCTTTCCAGCCAAATCGACCCAATGCATAATCGTTTGCCGCGACGTCCCATACGCGGTTTGCTTTCCCTGAAATCCCATCTTTATTTTTGTCTTCAGGATCAGCCATCGCTTGGATAGTCTCTTCCGGAATCGCCTCTAAAAGCCCTAGGCCAATCATTGGTGGCGCAATTCGAGCAGAAAGCTGTGTATCTGGGTGCATTGGACCATAATTTAGGTTTGTGATACTTAAATTGGGTTTTCTTAATACCACTTTTTCACCATCGGAAAACGCCACTTCTACATCACTGTAGGTAAGTTTGATTTTCCCTTCTGGCTTGGCGTCAGGAAGACCAAAGTCTTGTAGCTGCCCGCCGTATGTAGGTTCAGGAACAATACCATCGCGTATGAACTGTTGTTTTTGTTCTGGAGTCATCGCCGGAATACTTAACCTAACTAACATGGAAACGGCATTTTCTTCACCAGGCTCTGGCGGGTGGCCGCGTCCATCTTTAATGTGGCAGTTTTGACAGCCATTGGTATTAAATAAGGGACCTAAACCATCTCGAGCATCTGTTGAAGCTGGTGCTTGAACCCACGGGTTACGGAAAAAGCTGTTACCGACACTGAAATCTAGACGCGATGTCATGGGTAGGTTGTTAGCAGGTAAAGAAAAGGCATTCGAGCCATCTTTCTTCACACTGGTGCTACCGCCAGACTTGGTATCGTACGCATAGACGCTCGTTGCGATTAGGCTTGAAACAATGGTAGGAATTAGAAACTGCTTCATTCTTGGCTTCTCAAGTGTAAAAAGGGCTCATAAAGAGCCCTTGGATATTTTTATAATAATGTGCGATTAAAACTCGTGGTCAGCAGTATCTGGGTTAAGGCTATCAATGCCAATAATGTTAGCAGCACGCTCAATAGAACCTGTCTGCGTCACAAGAGACATGATGGTGTCGTTAACCAATGCATTACCCTGTGGGTTATTAGATGCAATCAACTGATCAAAGTGTTGGTTGTTTTTCTCTGCAGAAACAACCAATTGACCAACCTGAGCACGCGCCATATCAAATTGCTTCTGAATTTCTTTTGCTGCTTGCTTGTCTTTTTGGGCAACTAAGTCATAAATGCTAGGACCTGAAACAAGCTGACCATTTTCACGCTTGTACAAGCCAGTGAAAACGTTGTAGATACCTTGTTCGTTGTAGTAGTGAGAGTTATGAGTGTTATCTGAGAAACAATCGTGCTCGTCTTCCGTCGAGTTTGCTTCTAGTGCAACTTTCATACGCTCACCTGCGAGCTCACCAAGAGAAAGTGAACCCATACCGAATAGCATCTTGCGCAAGCCGTTGTCTGCTGAACCCGCTAGAAGTTCTTTACGGTAGTTGTCTGATTGATTTGGAGCCCACTGCTTTTCCATCCACTCAAGATCTTGGATTAGAAGCTGAGATGCTGCTTTCAAGTAATCGCGGCGGCGGTCACAGTTGCCGTTTGTACAACCGGAACCGTCAACAAAATCGGTGTATGAACGTTCGCCAGCACCAGAATTAGTACCGTTTAGATCCTGACCCCAAAGCAAAAACTCGATGGCATGGTAACCAGATGCAACGTTTGCTTCAGATCCACCAATCTCATTTAGATCGGCAATCAGCTTAGGTGTAATCTCACTCGCGTCAACGACTTGAGAACCTACCTGAATTTTAGTATTTGCAACGATGTTAGCCTGCGCACCTTCGTTACCTAATTCATATTGGTAGTCGCTTGTCACGTAATCGATCAAGCCTTCATCTAATGGCCATGCATTCAACTGACCTTCCCAGTCATCAACAACAGCGTTTCCGAATCGGAATACTTCTGTTTGTTGATAAGGTACACGAGAGTCGATCCAAGCTTGACGTACAGATTCCAAAGAGGTTTTAGAAGGGTTTGCTAGGAATTGGTCAATGGATTGATCGAGGTTCTTGGCAGTAATGGTCGCATCAGAAAAAACCGCGTGAGCGAGGTCTGCGTAATGCTCTACTACTTGGCCTTTAGTGACAGCCGCAATTGACGCACCACTGGTCACAAGAAGTGAAGCAGTAATGGCACGAGCAATGAGTCGTTTTGAGATCATGGAAATCGTCCTTGTTGAGCAAAAAATTGTTATATGTGATTAGTAGTGCTAATTATTATCATTTGCACCTAGATTTCGATCATACAAATTTACATTTTAATTTCAAGCGACAAAAACGAAAAAACCCCACATCTGTGGGGTTTCAGATTGATGACGAAC
>NZ_PIZL01000030.1:0-3285 GCF_002835515.1 Vibrio sp. vnigr-6D03 | reverse complement strand
CGCTCTTTAACAATTTGGAAAGCTGACGAATAACAACAATCCCCTTATCTTCGGATAAGCGTTGTTATTCAAATTAAAAGTTCTCAAATCCTAGATGACTTGTTCATTTAGGTACCAACACACATTCAAGTGTTCTTGGGTTTTCACGAAAGTGAAAACATATTTGAGTCCGGCAAAATCGAAGTGTTGTCTCGCTCATAACAAAGAGACAACAATAAACCTTGGTTGTTTGCCATACAGAAACCTCTTGGGGTTGTATGGTTAAGTGACTAAGCGTACACGGTGGATGCCTTGGCAGTCAGAGGCGACGAAGGACGTATTAACTTGCGATAAGCGTAGATTAGGCAGTAAAAGCCACTTGAGTCTACGATTTCCGAATGGGGAAACCCACTTACATAAGTAAGTATCCTGTTGTGAATACATAGCAACAGGAGGCAAACCGGGGGAACTGAAACATCTAAGTACCCCGAGGAAGAGAAATCAACCGAGATCCCGAAAGTAGCGGCGAGCGAAATTGGGTTAGCCCTTAAGCTTTTTGTGCGTCAGGTGAAGTCTCTGGAAAGGGACGCGATACAGGGTGATAGCCCCGTAACCGACAACGCACATTAAGTGAAATCGAGTAAGGCGGGACACGTGATATCCTGTCTGAATATGGGGGGACCATCCTCCAAGGCTAAATACTACTGACTGACCGATAGTGAACCAGTACCGTGAGGGAAAGGCGAAAAGAACCCCTGTGAGGGGAGTGAAATAGAACCTGAAACCGTGTACGTACAAGCAGTAGGAGCACCTTCGTGGTGTGACTGCGTACCTTTTGTATAATGGGTCAGCGACTTATATTCAGTGGCAAGGTTAACCGTTTAGGGGAGCCGTAGGGAAACCGAGTCTTAACTGGGCGTTCAGTCTCTGGATATAGACCCGAAACCAGGTGATCTAGCCATGGGCAGGTTGAAGGTTGAGTAACATCAACTGGAGGACCGAACCGACTAATGTTGAAAAATTAGCGGATGACTTGTGGCTAGGGGTGAAAGGCCAATCAAACCTGGAGATAGCTGGTTCTCCCCGAAAGCTATTTAGGTAGCGCCTCGGACGAATACTACTGGGGGTAGAGCACTGTTAAGGCTAGGGGGTCATCCCGACTTACCAACCCTTTGCAAACTCCGAATACCAGTAAGTACTATCCGGGAGACACACGGCGGGTGCTAACGTCCGTCGTGGAGAGGGAAACAACCCAGACCGCCAGCTAAGGTCCCAAATTACTACTAAGTGGGAAACGATGTGGGAAGGCTCAGACAGCCAGGATGTTGGCTTAGAAGCAGCCATCATTTAAAGAAAGCGTAATAGCTCACTGGTCGAGTCGGCCTGCGCGGAAGATGTAACGGGGCTAAGTAGTAAACCGAAGCTGCGGCTGCAATCTTTGATTGCGGGGTAGGGGAGCGTTCTGTAAGCCGTTGAAGGTGAATCGTAAGGTTTGCTGGAGGTATCAGAAGTGCGAATGCTGACATGAGTAACGATAAAGGGAGTGAAAAACTCCCTCGCCGGAAGACCAAGGGTTCCTGTCCAACGTTAATCGGGGCAGGGTAAGTCGACCCCTAAGGCGAGGCTGAAAAGCGTAGTCGATGGGAAACGGGTTAATATTCCCGTACTTCTTACAATTGCGATGGGGGGACGGAGAAGGCTAAGTGGGCCTGGCGATGGTTGTCCAGGTTCAAGTGCGTAGGCTGATGGTTTAGGTAAATCCGGACCGTCATTAAGGCTGAGACACGACGTCGAGTCACTACGGTGATGAAGTCATTGATGCCATGCTTCCAGGAAAAGCCTCTAAGCTTCAGATTGTAAGGAATCGTACCCCAAACCGACACAGGTGGTCGGGTAGAGAATACCAAGGCGCTTGAGAGAACTCGGGTGAAGGAACTAGGCAAAATGGTACCGTAACTTCGGGAGAAGGTACGCTCTTGACGGTGAAGTCCCTCGCGGATGGAGCTATTAGGAGTCGCAGATACCAGGTGGCTGCAACTGTTTATTAAAAACACAGCACTGTGCAAAATCGTAAGATGACGTATACGGTGTGACGCCTGCCCGGTGCCGGAAGGTTAATTGATGGGGTTAGTCTTCGGACGAAGCTCTTGATCGAAGCCCCGGTAAACGGCGGCCGTAACTATAACGGTCCTAAGGTAGCGAAATTCCTTGTCGGGTAAGTTCCGACCTGCACGAATGGCGTAATGATGGCCACGCTGTCTCCACCCGAGACTCAGTGAAATTGAAATCGCTGTGAAGATGCAGTGTACCCGCGGCTAGACGGAAAGACCCCGTGAACCTTTACTACAGCTTGGCACTGAACATTGAACCTACATGTGTAGGATAGGTGGGAGGCTTTGAAGCGCAGTCGCTAGATTGTGTGGAGCCGTCCTTGAAATACCACCCTTGTAGCTTTGATGTTCTAACTTGGCCCCATTATCTGGGGTGAGGACAGTGCCTGGTGGGTAGTTTGACTGGGGCGGTCTCCTCCCAAAGAGTAACGGAGGAGCACGAAGGTGGGCTAAACACGGTTGGACATCGTGTGGTTAGTGCAATGGCATAAGCCCGCTTGACTGCGAGAATGACAATTCGAGCAGGTGCGAAAGCAGGTCATAGTGATCCGGTGGTTCTGAATGGAAGGGCCATCGCTCAACGGATAAAAGGTACTCCGGGGATAACAGGCTGATACCGCCCAAGAGTTCATATCGACGGCGGTGTTTGGCACCTCGATGTCGGCTCATCACATCCTGGGGCTGAAGTCGGTCCCAAGGGTATGGCTGTTCGCCATTTAAAGTGGTACGCGAGCTGGGTTTAGAACGTCGTGAGACAGTTCGGTCCCTATCTGCCGTGGGCGTTGGAAGATTGAAGGGGGCTGCTCCTAGTACGAGAGGACCGGAGTGGACGAACCTCTGGTGTTCGGGTTGTCATGCCAATGGCATTGCCCGGTAGCTAAGTTCGGAATCGATAACCGCTGAAAGCATCTAAGCGGGAAGCGAGCCCTGAGATGAGTCTTCCCTGACACTTTAAGTGTCCTAAAGGGTTGTTCAAGACCAGAACGTTGATAGGCAGGGTGTGTAAGCGTTGTGAGGCGTTGAGCTAACCTGTACTAATTGCCCGTGAGGCTTAACCATACAACACCCAAGGGGTTTTGCACTGAGATTGTTCCAGACAATCATCAGCACTTCCTACATCCATGTAGGTCGTGGACTCAAAGCAAGAACAGATTGAATGTGTAAGAACTAGAAACAGCTTTCCGAATTAAAGAAT
>NZ_PIZL01000003.1:0-177227 GCF_002835515.1 Vibrio sp. vnigr-6D03 | reverse complement strand
ATAATTGTTAGTTATCCTTACTTTTTCATTATGGCACTCCTGAGGTTTGATTTTTGTAGTTTCTGTTGGAGTAAAGTGTCGGATACGTGAGTATAGATTTCGGTTGTTGAAATACTGCTGTGCCCCAACAGCTTTTGTACGTATCTCATGTCTACACCGGCCGCTAGAAACTCACACGCAGCACTATGACGAAACATATGAGGAGTGGCTTTAAGATTGGAATTGGTTTGGTTTGAAATATTTCGAACTAACTTTCTTATAAATTGTGTTGAAGCTGGTTTTCCACGGCTATTGACCAAGAAGTTGTCGTGCTGAGGTTCAACTACGTGTCTTAGTTCAATGTAACGCCTAATTAAGGTGCCTAACTCATTATCTAAAATATAAACAAAGCGTTCTCTTGAGCCCTTACCCATAATCTTAATCTTCTTCTCAGGTAAGCTGACATCGTCCAGTTGTATTCCTGCTAGCTCTCCTACTCTGACCCCAGTCGTAACAAGTAGCTCAACTACAACAAGCGCGGTGAAGTGATTTAAGCCTTTCCCATTTTGAATATGTTTATCTATAAATGGCTGTTTTCTATCTGCACCTGTATTTGTCGACGATCTTGCTTGGTTTAGAATAGATTTCAAATCGGATTTTGCAATGTTTCTAGGTAGATGCTTTGGTAGCTTTAAATTGAGTACAAACTTGTGGAAAGGGCTTGTATCAATGTGTTCTTCAATTTCTAGCCAAGAAAACATCGCCTTAGCGCATGCTAACTTCCTCTTTATCGAAGTAGGTTTAAGTTGATTTTGGGTAAGGTAATCAAGAAACTTTGAAATGGAATGCTTATCGATATCCTTCAGCAAAGCATTTATACCAAGACATTCCATCAATTGACGCAAATCAATGTGATACGCTTTAATCGTATACGACGATAGCCCTCGGATATCCTTGCAGTGCGATAAATATCTTTCGGTTGCTTCAATCAAAGTGTACATGGGCTCTCCAGTTTTGTGTTCGTGCTGGTATCGAAAACGCCCTTTTAACAAATCTATTATTACAAATACAATGATATGTACTCACTTTTATATTTAAACAGATTACTTACTATCGAAATCGGAAACGACCAACTTCACACTATGAAAGATAGATAACGGGTTGTTATCAGCTTGCTACACCTAGAATTTCAGCATACATGGCAACAATCAATTCGAAATATTTTTGTTCGCTTTTTAAACCGAAGCCCTATTTATATTATTGTTATATATAAACTTATTATAATAAAACCCTACGCCATTCTTAGTCTTCTGTCACATATATCTACTACTTCCTCACACGTAAAATGGGAAGATTATGTCACTTTTGGAATTAATCATTTTCATTTATTCCCTATATCAATAAAAACGAAAGCGCTACATTCACGCCGATTTAACATAAATAACACAAGTATAAAAATTACTTAGCTTCAGCTTAATCCGCTTTACCCGGAATGGTTTGAAGCCTTTAAGAGGTCCTACATATGAGTGAAACACTATTAGCCTTAATCGCATTCTCGCCCATTGTGGTAGCTGCGATTTTGCTGGTTGGTCTAAATTGGCCAGCAAAGAAAGCCATGCCCGTTGCCTTTGGGTTAACTGTCGTTATTGCCCTTTTGTTCTGGGACATGTCTACCAACCGAGTTCTTGCTTCGATATTCCAAGGTTTAGGGATTACCGTTTCTGTATTGTGGATAGTGTTTGGTGCCATCTTCTTGCTTAACACCTTAAAACATACCGGCGCTATTTCCGTTATCCGAAATGGGTTTACCAACATCTCCCCCGACAGACGAGTACAAGCGATCATCATTGCTTGGTGTTTTGGATCGTTTATTGAGGGCGCATCAGGGTTTGGCACACCTGCTGCAATTGCCGCCCCTCTTATGGTTGCCATTGGCTTCCCAGCGCTAGCCGCTGTCTTGATGGGGATGATGATCCAATCAACTCCGGTTTCATTTGGCGCTGTCGGTACACCTATTATCGTTGGCGTAAACAAAGGGTTGGATACACACAATATCAGCGAAGCGTTGGTTGCGAATGGTTCGACGTGGGATGCGTATCTACAACAGATCACCTCCAGTGTTTCCCTAATTCATGCGGTTGTCGGCACATTAATGCCTGTATTAATGGCAATGATGTTAACTCGATTCTTTGGAAAAAATCGTAGCTGGACTGAAGGGTTGGATATTCTTCCATTTGCGGTATTTGCTGGTCTCTCTTTTACCATTCCTTACGCATTAACCGGTGTGTTCCTAGGCGCTGAATTCCCGTCACTTATCGGTGGCTTGGTCGGCTTGTCTATCGTTGTACTCGCAGCAAAAAATGGCTTCCTCATTCCAAAGTCCAAGTGGGATTTTGAAAAAGAAGATAAATGGCAAGCTGAATGGCTTGGTACGTTAAAAATTGATCTAGAAGATAGCAAGAGTAAGCCAATGAGCCTTGCGATTGCGTGGCTTCCGTATGTGTTGCTTGCCGTTATTCTCGTTGCAAGCCGCGTAAGTGTTGATTTGAAAGATATGCTCAAGAGCGTCAGCCTATCATTCGGCAATATTCTGGGCGAAACAGGTATAAGCGCTGCTATTCAGCCCCTTTACCTTCCTGGTGGGATCTTAGTGTTTGTTGCACTACTTGCCACGCTCATTCAGGCTCGCAGCGCAACGCCTCTTGTAAAAGCGTTTGGTGAATCCAGTAAAACGTTGATTGGCGCAGGTTTTGTCTTGGTGTTTACCATTCCAATGGTTCGTATCTTTATCAATTCAGGTATTAATGGTGCCGACCTTGCGAGTATGCCTGTCACCACTGCGAACTTTGCTGCTGGGCTGGTTGGTGATGCTTTCCCAGCGTTAAGCGCTACAGTTGGAGCATTGGGTGCGTTCATTGCAGGGTCCAACACAGTTTCGAACATGATGTTCAGCCAATTCCAATATGAAGTGGCGCAAACACTTTCTATCTCTAGTGCGGTTGTAGTTGCGCTTCAAGCTGTTGGTGCCGCTGCCGGTAATATGATTGCTATTCACAATGTGGTCGCTGCTTCTGCAACAGTAGGCTTGCTCGGTCGTGAAGGTGCGACACTTCGCAAAACAGTTATCCCAACTTTCTACTACCTTGTTGTTACCGGAGTGATTGGCATGGTGGTGATTTACGGTCTCCAAGTGACGGATGCCTTAATGAAATAAGAAATCGTTCTAAAAGTAGATTAATGGGCGCAAAGACGCCCAATATTCGGCGCTAATGCCATTTGTTTTTTTAACTCTTAACTTGCTCAACGCCCACGAACCTAAGAGTTAGATATAGAAATCAGGATAGAAATTATGATTATCTCCGCATCGACTGATTATCGCGCTGCAGCAAAAGCAAAACTGCCACCCTTTTTGTTTCATTACATTGATGGCGGCTCTTACAATGAGCATACCTTAAGACATAATACTGATGACCTTTCCGACGTGGCATTACGTCAACGCGTTCTACGGGATATGTCCGGTCTCAGCCTAGATACTGAATTATTTGGCGAGAAGATGTCACTTCCAATCGGGCTTGCTCCTGTCGGTTTAACAGGCATGTATGCACGCCGTGGTGAGGTTCAAGCCGCGAAAGCCGCTGATAAGAAAGGCATTCCTTTCACCATGTCTACCGTGTCGGTTTGCCCGATTGAAGAAGTCGCTCCAGCCATAGAGCGACCAATGTGGTTCCAGCTATATGTATTGAAAGATCGTGGTTTTATGCAAAATGTACTTGAACGAGCCAAAGCGGCGGGTGTGACGACGTTGGTCTTCACCGTGGACATGCCCGTTCCTGGCGCTCGATACCGCGACATGCATTCTGGAATGAGTGGTCCTAATGCTGCGATGCGCCGAGTATTCCAATCAATGCTTCACCCGAGTTGGGCGCTTGACGTAGGTGTTCTAGGAAAACCACACGATTTGGGTAACATTTCGACCTATCGTGGTGAGCCAACCAAGCTTGAAGATTACATTGGATGGTTAGGCGCTAACTTCGACCCATCAATTAGCTGGAAGGACTTAGAGTGGATCCGAGATTTCTGGGATGGTCCGATGGTTATTAAAGGCATTCTGGATGAAGAAGACGCCAAAGATGCGGTTCGATTTGGTGCGGATGGCATAGTCGTCTCTAACCACGGCGGTCGACAGTTGGACGGTGTTTTATCAACGGTTCGTGCTCTCCCCAACATTGCAGATGCCGTAAAAGGAGACTTAAAGATCATGGTCGATTCTGGTATCCGAACGGGCTTAGACGTTGTTCGTATGCTGGCACTCGGTGCTGATTTTACACTACTCGGTCGTTCTTTTGTTTATGCGTTGGCAGCACAAGGCGGCGCTGGCGTAGAAAACTTGCTCGATTTGTATGAAAAAGAAATGCGCGTTGCTATGACTTTAACTGGCGCAAAAAGCATCTCCGATATTTCCTCTGACTTATTGGTTGATCTGAATAAGCAGACACTTTAGAACGCCACTTAAAATAAAAAGTGCGAGTGATTTAACAAAATCGCTCGCCTTTTTGTTCATTCATCGCCAAAATACGCCTCTCCTGACCATCTAGATTATCAATACTCATGAAAAAATCCCTATTACCATTGGCTCTGCTGGCTATTTCTTGTGCCTCTCAAGCAGAAGAAGGTTACTACTTCGGCCTGGGCTACAACATTTCAACTTCAGATCAAAACGACAGTAAAACAGGGTTAAGTGCAAGCTTCGGGCATACATTTCCGCTTGGAAGTACCTTCATGATGTCTTCAGAATGGCTCTATACCGATTTAGGCAAACACAATGACTACGAACTTTCCAGTATCGCATGGAACTTAAAACCGTCACTGCCGCTTAGCGAAACAATGCACATCGCAGGTGTTTTTGGCACTAACTACTATTTCCAAGAAAGCAGTACTGATAAAGACAACAAATTTGGTATTTCTTACGGAGCTGAAATTGGATTGCGACTCACGCAAAATATTGCTGTGAATACGGGCTACAAGATCTTTGATGCAAAGTCAGAACTTTCATCAATGTACGCTGAATTCCAGCTACGATTCTAGGTCACGAGTGCCAACGATTCATGAACTGAATTGAGTCATTCTTCAATTGAAAATGCCGACTTAACGTCGGCATTCATTATTATTCAACACAGATAATCCACTCCATTAGAGATTCTCTTTCGCATTTTAACCTGCGAGCTTACTCTCTGCCTTCGCTTCGTATTGCTGATACGTTTCTGTGAATTCCGGTAAGGCGGACATTATAGAAACAAACATGAGCAAGGAATAAACAATAGGTAGCAGCACAGACATTACTTTAATTACGGAGCTTGATGGAAACGGAGCATCACCAAAGCGATTATCTACTGTGTCACCGGGAACAAGACAGAGAGGGAAATTGAGCACCGGTACCCACGCAATCAATACCAACCAAGGGGAAAAGCCGATATCCCTTAGCCTTTTTACAATGAAAAGAACATAGAAAACGAAGGTAATGGGCATAACAAGAAACCCAAACTCACCCAATAAATTGGGCAATAGCAAACAAGCAGTAGCCCAACAGGCAAACTCTGTTCGATTTAACCGGCCTTTAAGCTGATAGAACTGAGGTATGGTTTCTTTTAGGGGTATATCTGGGGAACGAAGTAACTCTGATTCCGTCATTTTTTATCCTGATTTTAGTTTTTATCTAGCCAACTTTTCTTGTACAGATATGGGAAATTCGGTTTGAAATATAGAGAAAAAATTAAATAGCATTGTAACCAATATACTAAAGCCTTTAGCAGTTAAGACTCTCCTAATTTGAGCCGTGAATACGCATAACTATTCGACCTATAAACAAAGCGGCAACCAATAAAGAGTGTTAAAACACCCTAACCGACAAGTTTTTTTTATATACCCAAGTGACCTCAAGATGCAGGGTTCAGAGCCTCATATTCTGTTTCAATTCAAGGAAAAGAACGCAGCGGAATGACGAGTCCTTTCCAAGTTCTTTGACGAGGAAGTGAGGCAGAATATGGGCTCCCAAGGGCGAGTTTAACTGGCTTTCATACTTCGTTATCGATTCTTGATTTAGAACCACTAGATCTTCAAATCGATGCCTTGCCTGAAAGCCAGTTCCCTATTCTTTGGTAGGGAAGCCGCTGAAACAAGCATTTTGAGGTTACTTGGGTATCATGAACAACAATATAACGACAATTCAAACATAGTCAGGGAATATCACATAAACACGCGATACTCTTAACAGTTTTTAAACCTTCTAGGTAGCGCTGCGAGTTCAACTTCATCAAGACGTAAATTTGGATATGCGCGTAACAGACGAGACGGAAGGTTTGAAATGGTGCTCTTTTACTTTGGCGTATTCAGCATCAGTGAAAAACGCCTCTTTTGTCTTCTCATCAGGAAAAACCAAAGTAAATACTCGGTTTATTGCCTCAGGTGTTTGCGACTTTAAGACTTCAGAGACCACAAAGTCATAGCCAAATTTGCCCCCGTAACTTTTTAAGATGGGCATCATCGCTTCCCTGTATTGACGGTAACCTTGTTCGTCAGAGACCTCTATTCCTATTAACATTTCAAAAGCCATAGTACATTCCTTCTATTGAGATTTAGACATCCTATCAAGGGTTTATTTATGCGATGTTAACTGGCAATAGACGTTTGATTTTTTCCATCGCCCTCAAAAAAACCGGGTGACAATCTGCGAACACTTTTCCTTCCAAATCCTGCCAGAAAAATTGAAAATCGTGTCCACCGTCGTCTAAGGTGTGGAATGTCCATCTTTCTGGTTGCGGGTTGACCTCGCAATATACAAAGTGCCAAATATGCTGTCTGTAACCTGACTCCCATCGCCCCAAATATTGAGTACCCAAAACATGGCTTAAACCAGATTCTTCCGACAGTTCTCGTATAGCCGCTTGTTCATAGGAGGTATCTTCGGGCTCAACTGTACCTTTAACAATCTGTATCCCAGCAAGGGGATGCTTGAACATTAGCAGCTCCCTTTTCCCTGCTTTTTGCCTAACCACCACTGGGCAAACTTTCAGAATGCGACTTTTCAGTTCAGCTTGTTCATCTAAAATCAATCTGTTAACTCCAGTTGCCAATAGCTCACATCGATCAGTTCACCAAACTTCAACCCAACTTTCTTAAACTCCCCCACTTTTTGAAATCCTAGAGATTGATGCAATGCGATGCTCGCGTCATTCGGTAAACTCACCACACCTAACACGTTACGGATACGGCGCTTTGCGAGAATAGAGATTAAGTGAGAATAGAGCGCTTTCCCGATGCCCTTGCCTAATGCGTTAGGCGAAACATAAACCGACGCCTCAGTTGTATGCCGGTAAGCACTTCGGTTGTTCCATAGCCCTGCATAGGCATACCCGAGCACCTTTTCACCCTCCACCATCACAATCCAAGGCAAAGAATAACTTTGGATTTTACCGACTCTTTGGCTCATTTCTTCAGTTGTAACTGGCTTTTCTTCAAACGTTGCGGTGCTGTTTACAACAAAGTCATTGTAGATGTTTGTTATCGCCTCAATATCTTGTGAATTTACATATCTGATTTCCATATCCACTCCTTCTTCCCTTTATACCCAAGTAGACACAAGATACTTGAGTATATAAATACCGATCCTTTATGCAGTAATGTGGATTTAACATATATTCAAATTTTTCGAACGAAATGGTCAATAAAGACGTATTTTTCATTCATCGGTTTCCCAATATGATCGCTTTCAACAGCTAATAAAAGAAGTTAGCCACTAAATAACTTATTCAAATATATTGAGGTAACCATGAAAACTATCCTAAAGAAGATCACCGCTAGCAACGCAGGTTTCGCAACTTTAGCATTACGTACCCCTATTGGAATCATCCTTATCGCTCATGGTGCGCAAAAACTGTTTGGGTGGTTTGGCGGTTATGGATTAGAAGGTACTGGACAATGGATGGCTTCAATAGGCTTAGCACCCAGCGTTTTAATGGCATTTCTTGCCGGTAGTGCGGAGTTCTTCGGAGGGTTATTTTTAGTATTGGGTTTGCTTACACGTCCCGCCGCATTGGTTACCGCGTTTACAATGGTGATCGCGATATTCTCGGTGCATTTTGAAAACGGCTTGTTCTTATCAAACAATGGTTATGAGTTTGGTTTAGCACTACTTGCTGCCTCTGTTTCTCTGACCATATCAGGGTCAGGAAAACTAGCACTAGACCAATCACTCAATAAAAAGATTGCTTAACGGTGGCTCACAAAAGGAAAAGCGCAGACTAATCTGCGCTTTTCTCTCACCAAATTGGGTTATCTATTATCAGCCATAGAGAGACAAATAGTAAGCAAAGTGCATAGAACCAATTTAACCCTTTTGCATACCCACTGCTGCTGGATACCTTTGACAACCAATAGCCCATTTTCACCCATACCAAATGCATTGAAACATTCAGAACCGCTAACCAAATGACCAATATCCATATACCTTGGTCACCAAAAGCGGTCTGGGCTTGCTCACCAAACAGAGAAAACATGAGGAACACCATCAACCAGCCTTTGCTGTTCAATAGCTGAACCAATAACCCATCCACGAAACCCAAAACTTTTTGCCCTTCTGTACTGGTGCTCCCGATATTCTGAATAAATGAGATCGCCAAGTAGATGAGATAAAACGCGCCCAGCAATTGCACGACATTCATCACTGTGGGGTAGCTTTGCACGGCCTGCCCGAGCCCGAATCCAATCAGTATGGATTTAACAAAAAAGACCAAATCCACACCAATAAGAAGTGGCATCGACCGTTTAACGCCAACTTGAGCACCGGATGCAGCAAATATAATGTTCGCGGGACCGGGGCTAAACACCAATGGGAACATCACGCCTAACCAAATAATAAATAAACTCATTAAGATACCTCTGCTTTTCTTATCTTAATGAGGAGCATAATCAAGCTGTGAGGGCTTCTCTTGTACAAAATTGCAGTTAGCGGAAAAGGTAGTTTTTAGGCGAGATGCCAAAGGCCCGTTTGAAATTGCGATTAAAATGGCTTTGATCGTAAAACCCGCAAGCGAGGGATGTTTCTACGCAGCTGTTTCCTTCAAAAAGCAGCTTTTTCGCTTTATGTGCTTTAACCAACAATAAAAATTGATGAGGGGTAATACCGTAAGATGCTTTAAAAGCGCGAATAAGTTGAAACTTCGATTTGCCCGTCGCTTCTTCTAACTCCTCTAGAGCAACATTCTGGAACCAATTATCCAAAAGGTACTCCCTAACTTTAAAGGCGACATTGTTATCATGACGCTTCCCTTCCGAAGCAGTGAAAGACCCGTAGCGCTTGAACAGTTTTTCTAAGGTCGTCACCAAAAGTGACTCACGCGTGAGCGCGAAACTGGTATGTTCAAGGGCAAGGTGCAACTGCCTAAGCTCTTGGAAAAGATTAGGATCATCAATCACGGGAAAATCGACTACTGGGTCGATAGGGAGACCAGACTGTTCAAATTGTTGCTGAATGAGCGGGATATCGAAGTAAAACATTCGATATTGCCAACCTTGAGCACAACTCGCGTAGCCCGTATGAATTTCAGATGGGTTGATCGCAACAATATGGTTTTTGGGCACAACGATATTTTGCCCCCGATAAAGCAAGCCCTCTGCCCCATCTTCAATGAGCCCGATAGCCAATTCATCATGCCAATGTTTCGCAAACTCAAATGTACTGTAGTTAGCGGATAACAATTCAATTCCCGAAATGTCATCACTCTTCCAGATTTTAGCCGTTTCCAATCAAAGTCCTTTTAACAAGTTTACAACCAACATTCAGAAGCTGATTCAATATAAGGTTCGTCTAGTTCATCAAACAAACAATCTTTAGGGTAAGGCAACGCCAAGTCGGGCATTTTGTCTTTGCTAAAATATTGCAGTGCTTTTGTTTCTTCGTCCAACTCTTCACACGGTAACCCAGTAACATGACATCGAAATAGTATGACGGTGTAATCGACTCGGTCTCCATTAGGGTAGGTAAAAGAGAACCCTTCGCCACCAAATGCACCTAAGATTTTCATTGCCGAAACCGTATACCCTGTCTCTTCCAATACTTCACGCTTTATCGCTGCGCTTGGCGACTCACCTGGCTCTATCATCCCTGCTGGCAAGCTCCAAGACCCATCTTGTTTCTGTTGAAGCAGTAGGCGTTTGTGCTCATCTAAAATGACAGCAGCGACACTAGGAATCAACAGCGGCTTGTTTCCTATAAGAGATCGAATTTCTTTAATATAATTGCTCGCACTCATTGCTTTCCCTTAAAGCTTACCCAATATAAGTAACTGAAATTTTATAGAATAACGGAACATTCATGCCCAACATCAGACCCGCAAAATCAGAAGACATAAAGAAAATCGCTGAAATCGAATCCCTATGCTTTCCAGAAAGTGAAGCGGCCTCTCTCAAGAGCTTTACCGAACGATTCCAGGTTTTTCCTGAATGCTTCTTTGTATTAGAAGTTAATGGAGAAATCGCTGGGCACATCAATGGATGTCGATACCACAAAGCCGAATTGCCCGACGAACTTTTTGAAAACGCCAATCTTCACAATCCAAATGGTATGTACCAAACCGTTTTTGGCTTGGCAGTCGCTCCTTCCCACCAGCGTAAAGGCTACGCGTCTAAACTCACAAAGCATTTAATAGAGGTTTGT
This sequence comes from Vibrio sp. vnigr-6D03, assembly GCF_002835515.1. Lineage (NCBI taxonomy): Bacteria > Pseudomonadati > Pseudomonadota > Gammaproteobacteria > Vibrionales > Vibrionaceae > Vibrio > Vibrio sp. vnigr-6D03. Next base: position 166,537 of record NZ_PIZL01000003.1, on the reverse strand, counting down.
AAACAGCGCAACCTCACTGGCATGGTTCTGACTTGTAAAGAGCACCTCATTCCTTTTTACCAAAGCCATGGGTTTACTTCTCAAGGTCAGTCTGATTCCTCGCATGGTGGTGCACTGTGGTACGACATGACTATTGAGTTTTAACTAGGCGGAAAGGCGTTAGGTCTATCTCTTCAATCTCACACACCGCTTTAATCGTAGGGTGATGGCTTAATGCTTGAAGGTACGCTGCGAGATGAGGAAATGTCATCGGATTTTTCTCAACTGGCAGCGACCACTCAGCCAGCATAAACAAGAAGTAATCACAAACCGATATGCTATCGCCAATCAGGTATTCGTGCTTCGATAATTGATCATTAATCACCGACAATGCATTGGCTATTTGAACTTCTTGCGCCGCACGTACATGTTTGATTGTGCTTTCATCATTTGTGTGGCGGTGCGGGTAATAGTAAACCATAAGCTCTGCTTGCAACGTGTTGTTCAAGTAAGCAAGCCATTGAAGAAAAACAGGGCGGGATTTATCTCCGACCAGCGGAATTAACTGATGTTCTGGATGACTCTCGGCTATGTGCATGCAAATAGCTGGGCTTTCAAAAATCGGTTGTCCATCGTCAATTAGGGTTGGAATTCGCCCAGCAGGGTTTAGCTTTAAATAGTCCGCTGACTTTTGAGAATTGGATTTTTTATCAACCAAAACCAGCTCATAAGGCAATTGCATGTGATGCAGTAAAAAGTGCGGCGCTAAACTGGCATTGTTCGGGTAATAGTAAAGTGTATACATCGTTATATCCTTTTGAAGGCGCTAAACAGCCGTCTTAACACCATTCACTTCGTCTGGTTCAGGGTTACTCAGAAAACGTCTGACCTTAATCGTATCCTTTCCTTCCATAATGCACTTGGCTATTCGATGCATCCCATCAAATACGCGAAAGTCTTCGGTTAGAATCACGGGATAGGACAAGTCTGCATTCAGGATTCTTTTACAGTGTTCCGCCACATTTCGACAAGTTGGTAACGGACCTTCTAGACTAAACCATGTGACCTCATCAGGGCCACATATGTCGCTGATGGCGATTTCTTCAACTGGAAGAGATTCAGCCAAAGCCCATATCCGATCAACATACCAAACTGAACTCACTCCATCATTAATTTCACCGTAGCGCTGTTTGCTCATTCTGAATCCTTTCTCTTATTAGCAAAGCTAGAAGGTAATAAGCAAGGAGCTAATCGTCAAACAATCAATAAGAATATGCCCGTACAATCAAATAATTAAATGAAATATTTGGCGAGTTTACAGGGTGCAATAACGATAAGGTCAGAGGCAATTTAGTTCCATGTAAACCGAAGTAGGGTCATGTTCGTAGTCGCCATATACGTCTCGGCGTTTAAAGCCAAAAGTCTCATACAACTTTATTGCCGCAACTTGTTTATTGCCCGTCTCAAGGCGAATGGTGCGTACTCCACGTGCATTCGATTCAGTGATCAAATGGTCTAATATGCCTTTAGATAGATTTTGCCCTCGGAATTTCGGTTTAACATAAATACGTTTGAACTCGCCGTAGGTTTTGTCTGCTTTCTTAAATACAACCGCACCGCAGGCAGCCAGTTCCTCTTGTATGTAAACACCTGCAAAGTAAACGAATTCTGAGTTTAGTGCGCCGAGTGGAAGCAAATCATTGGAATCTTCTGAATAAAGTGAGTTCATTAAATGATCGATTTCTTCAATGATCTCCGGCACACCAATATGATGTGGGTACAGCTGAATAATATCCATATCAAATACTATAGTTCAAAGTAATAATTTGAATATACCATAGCAATTTCAGTTAGTTATTCTTAATTAACTCTTATAAAAGCCAACTAAACTGTCTAAGGAACGGATACGCAAGCAAATGACTCTGGCTTGATTTCACCAGTTATAGAAGTGTCGTATTTTAGAAAAGTCTGATCGCATTCGCTGCTTTCCCATGGTAAGCAGCTAGAGAGTGAAATAGTGCAAGTTTGTTCGAAGCAGCCCGCATCTAAACGGTTTATATGATTTTGCATGTTGTTACCAACTAAACTGGCAATCACGTCTCCAACCGTATTGCTATCCAAATAACAACTGCGTTGATCTTGTCTTAATGGCACTTGAGCGAATTGGAGTACTTGAGATATTTGAGGGGTTGTATTGGCGACATTTCTCACTGCGAGCTGGGAATACACATCGTTGCCATACCACCCTATTACTAACGTTAAAACCAATGCCACCAGTACTTTCATTCCATTGAATCCCTCTGCAATTTGAGGGACTCACTATACCTATAATGGTAACCCGTTATAGGCTCATAATTGAGAAACGCGTCGCGGCTCCGCTTAATTATGCACTGATTTGATTAAGGTAAATCAATGCCTGAACCATCACCGCCATAAAGCTCTCTTTCTTTTATTTGCTTTGTGGAACTTGAAAGCTCGCTCTCGCTTTGTCGACTTCTAGACGCTTCGAACATTCTAAAGCGTGGTCGTTGATTAACCCCATCGCCTGCATAAAAGCGTAGGCGGTTGTGGGTCCTACAAACTTCCACCCTCGCTTTTTTAGTTCTTTCGATAGAGCTATCGACTCCGAAGACGTGGATGCTGTTTGCGGTTTAAAATCAGCGGACAGTTTTGCTTCATATCGCCACAAAAATGCTGCAAGTGATCCCTCTTCTGCAACCAACTCTTTTGCTCGTTTCGCGTTATTGATCACCGCTTCAATCTTTCCACGATGCCTTATAATACCTGCATCTTGTAATAAGCGCTCAACGTCTTTTTCATCAAACTCTGCTACTTTGTAAAAATCGAATTGCGCAAAGGCTGCTCTCAAATTCTCTCTTTTAGATAAAATGGTGCGCCAGCTTAAACCCGATTGAAAACTCTCTAAGCAAAGCTTTTCAAACAACCTTTTGTCGTCAGAGACCGGAAAGCCCCATTCTTTATCGTGATACTCAAAAAAATCCGGCGCTGCACTGCACCAACCGCAGCGAGGTAATCCATCTGGTCCCGTTACCGTATCTGCCATACTATTTCCCTTCCAAAAATTGCAAATTTTTGTCTGCGGTATGAATAACCGTTTCAGTAACTTCAACAGCCACAATTCCCTCAGAAACAAAGGGATCGGTTGCAATTCTTGCGTCTAGCGCTTCTCTATCAACGTTTACAGCGAAGAGGCACCCACCAGGACCAGGCTTTAAATTACCAACTAAAACAAATACACCATCGTCAACGCCTTGCTTCACCCACGCATTATGACCTGCCATATGCGCCTTAGCTTTATCCATTTGCCCAGTCATTGCCATTGAAACAACAAACATGCCACTCTCCTTACTGTGTTCGTTTTACCTGATTACTGTATTTTTTCTATTTGATCTTCAAGCCAATCCTGCATTTGACTTATCTCATTCTGCAGAAAATCATCGTCTTTAAACGCATTTAATAGCGTCGCTACGCCTTGACTACGACCCAAAATATGCATTGCCATTGGCTCGGAATGTTCTTCAAAACCTAGCGCGACAAACTGCTGCATCAGCCAAGTTTTAAACAAAGAAAATAGACGAGTCGCGTCCTCTAAAGCGGGGTGTCGTAACTTACTTAACTCTGTCGTGAGCGTTCCTACTGGGCATCCATAGCGTTCAATTTTAGACTTGTTGCTTATGAGGATGTGAACAAAGCTCATGATTCTCTCTTTAGGGTTTTGGCTTTTGATATCCCAACCATTAAGCATATCTTCCGTCATAACTAAACGTCGGTTTATAACGGCAGTTAGAATGTCGTCCTTCGTTTTAAAGTGATAGTAAAAATTCCCTCTCGAAATACTTACTGAAGAAGCGATATCTGCAAAAGAGGTGAATTCGTACCCCTTTTGATAAAAAAGTAAATCCGCGGCTTCTACTATTTTGTCTCGTTTACTGCGGTTCATATTTCACCTTAACTCGCTCTACCTTCCTTAAAATAGGACAATTGACCTAATAACAAGAAAATAAAATAGGACAAACGTCCTATTCTTTCTCAGATCGCCGTCACAGAGTTAAGATCAAGCGCCCTGATTCAATCTCGCGTAATGGTTCACACCAAAGCTATACACCACTTTTAACATAAACAAAGCACTGACAATCTCCATCCAATTTGGAAGTTGAAGAAGTGGCAGTAGCAATAGCCCCACACACATAACAGTGGCACCAATAAATGTTTGATATGAGCTTCCAGCATAGCGATTCACGACCGTGGCGAAACCAATAGTAAATGCCCAGACGATGCCTGCTTCTAGAAGGGGACCTTCCAACAACCAAGCAATAAGCAGGATGTGAACGTGGCTAACAATGAAAACTATCCGCGCTTTAGGTTTGCTCGCATAGTAATTGTTTGTTCCTCGGCTAAAATTAGCAATACAGCCGGCTAGAACATCAGCCACGATGATGAAGCCAACGATAGTCGCAATGAGCCCCCAACCCTCGGCAATATTCGGAAAATAGTACGACGTGTAAATTAGCCAAGTTCCCAACGTGGCAAACAAAGCGATACAAACCACTTCAAAGTAAGTTTGCTCCTCTCCCAATACTTCATGTAAAGACGGATGAACCTGAAAACTTGTCATAGAAAACTCCTTCCTAATCTTTCTGCTTTCAGGCTATCAAACCTTGCAATAGCACCAAGTTAATACCGCGATATCTTTTATACCCAAAAGAGCAATTTCCGAGATGTGTAGAAATGAAATCTAATAGATAAAACTAACATTCACCGGACTTATATCAATCACACCAGCGGTATATTCGCTCCAATATAAATAACACTATAAAAATGCGACATGAAATTACTTGCTCCCACCCTCTTGATAACATCGTTCATTTTCGCAACTCAGACTCACTCAGCAGATGCATTAGATTTGTCTAATTACACTGAAGCTCAAAGCGATATCGCAGAGCAAAGCGCTCTCGACGACTTAAGCTATTCCGCATCAGCTGAATTAATTAAAGCAACCTACCAGAAACAACTCTATACCTTGTCGCCGTTCAAAGAAGGGCATTTTGGGTTACGAATGTACCGCCAAACATTGGACCCACAATACAAATATGCCATATGGAGCGACCTCGCGCGCGTAGCAAGTAAACTCAATCGATTTAGTGAAGAAGTGCATACACCAGAGCAAATTCATGGGTACTCTATTCAGAGGCTTTCTCGTTACCTCGACGATCGCGATGAACGCAGTTTACGCAGGTTTAACGCCACTAAGATGATGCCAGAATATATGTACCTTGGTGTGGGTCTTCTAGGTTCTATGGCACGGGCAAACGAGTATGGGCTGCAACACAAAGCAGACGCCAAGCTTAGATCTGTTATTCGCCGTTTTGATTTTAAAAAATACGCGACCAATTCGACCATGATCGAAGCGTGGGCAGCACAACTTGCGAATCAAGTGTATTGGCTTCGCCAGTTGGGTGAACAGGACGTTGTCACAGAATTCATTGAGAGCTTCCGTGCCACCTATCCAGATGAACAGGATGCCGAACTCACTCGGCAGCAATTTGGCAACAAGCTTTATGGAATGACACATATTATCCTTGCAGACTCAGGCTATTACCAATATCCAGTTTCGGAAAAAGAACATCAGTGGATCTACGATTACTTTAGAAGCAATATCTCGCTTATTCTTGAAAGAGCAAAAGAGGATGTGATAGCCGAAGTGGGGATTTCATTCTTGCTCGCGGGTTTGGACAATGATCCCGTAGTTGAAATGACAAGAGAAGCCATCAAAACCTCTATCAATTTGGAAGCTGGATTGGTTCCATCGGTTTCAGGTAGCGTCTCACTTTCTGGTGGTGAACATCGAAATGTACTAGCCATTATGTTGCTAGACTGGAAAGGCACTAACGCTGCCCCCAAATATCAGCAACACAGTTCGATTTTCTCTTCACTTCCCTATGGGCTTGAACCGAAAGATCTTAACAAAGTAATTTCTACCTCCCAATAACCTGACGTTAAGCAAATTTGATGATACTTTAGAGCGCTTGTTACAGGGTCTTCCGATCCTAAGATTTGTAGACTTAAAGCTCTGGAAACATCATGAAACCGATCAGCAAAGACTGGGATGAGTTCTGTTACCCCTTCATTTACGAGGACAACCCCACGTGCGATTTTGAGATAGCGACAGACGATCTGTGTTGTCGAGTTGGGTTGCTTTTAACGATGGATATTGAATGCGTTACAAGGGATATTCTTGAACGCATGCAGCCCAACGTCTACCACTTAAATGGATCGGTTAGAGGTAAAATAGCCATACACGAATCCCACATTGATGAACTGAAAACCGATTATCATCACTTAAGAGATCAATTAGACGGCGGATTCAAAGGGTTCGTTTTACCTGGGGGTTCAAACACGTCCGCTGAACTTCATTTGGCAAGGTGCCAAGCGAAGAAAACGGTACGTGCTTTAGTCGCAATTGAGCATCACGGGAAACGCTCTCCTGCTCCGATTTTATTTCGCTACGCCAACTTGCTTGCCAATACGCTTTACGCGTTGGCTGCGTATGAAAACAAAGAAAAAGCCGTTGAAGAACGTGAATTTGTTAGCGCCAGTTACGGTAAACCAAAAGCTAACTAGACGATTTGTTTACCACAACGCCATCCAGCCTTTTACCCATACTCACTGACTCATCCACCGCATAACCCAAGTGTTTGTAAAAGGCGATCACCTTCTCGTTGGTGCTTCTAATTTGGAGGTTAATTTTAGGGCAACCTTTCGCTAAAAGCTTTTCTTCTAGCGCATCCATTAGCGCTTTTCCTGCCCCGCTGCCCTGAAAACTTGGATCCACGGCTAAATAGTTTGCCCAACCTCGATGCCCTTCATACCCGCCCATAACACTTGCGATGATTTGACCACCTTGTTCTAGCACCAAAAATAACTCGCGGTCATGAGCAACTTTTATGTCTATGTCTTTACTGGGATCGTTCCACGGTACAACCAATCCACAGGCATTCCATAATTCGATGACTCTCGGTTTATCTGAGTCCTTAAATGTCCGTATTTTCATATTCGTCCTTTATTCAGCCAATAATGCTATTTATATACTCAATTCTTGATTTAGAAACACGAGATCTCCAAATCGATGCCTTGCCTGAAAGGCAGTTAACTCTTCTTTGGTAGAGAAGTCGCTGAACCTAGCATCTTGAGGTTAATTGGGTGTTGTATCTCAAGGTACAAAAATAAAAGGGCTGAGAAAACCCCAGCCCTTTAAAAATCAACAAATTGAGTACTTAAGTACCCTTTGCCCCTCTGGCTCTACTAAAGCAATATAAAGAGACCCGCTAAACACGCACTCATTAGGTTTGCCAACGTACCAGCCAATACCGCTTTAAAGCCCAAATTCGCCACTTCAGAACGTCTCTCTGGCGCAATGACACCAATAGAGCCCAGCTGAATGGCAATTGACCCAATATTCGCAAAGCCACACAATGCAAAAGTGACAATCACTTGTGTGTGCTCTGAAAGCGCATCTTTGTTTGCTACAAAGTCGATAAAGGCGACAAATTCATTCATGACCACCTTTTGACCAATGTATGAACCCGCAGCAAGTACTTCACTTCCCGGAACACCAATTACCCATGCTAATGGCGCAAAGATATAGCCAAAGATAGCTTGGAGCGTAATGCCTCCAAAGCCGACCAAATCTCCTAGCGATTCCAATCCTGTGTTCACCATTGCAATCACACTAACAAAAGCGATAAGCATGGTTCCAACCGCAACAGCGACTTTCATTCCGTTCATAGCGCCAATCGCCAATGCATCAATCACATTGCTTTGCTCGGCTTTGTCCATTTCTACATCAAGGTTCTGAGCTGGCGTACCTTGCTCTGGCACCAAGATCTTTGCCATCAGTAAGCTGCCCGGTGCCGCCATGAAACTCGCCGCGATCAGGTATTTCAATTCCACACCCAACCCTGCATAGCCACCTAAAACACTGCCCGCAACAGAAGCCATACCACCCGCCATTACGGCGAACAATTCTGATCGTGTCATCTTGGAAAGAAACGGACGGACTAGGAGTGGAGATTCCCCTTGAGACAAGAAGATATTACCAGTCGCAACGAGCGATTCTGCTTTGCTCGTTCCAAGAAACTTTTGGATCCCACCACCTATAAACTCGATGACTTTTTGCATAATGCCAAGGTAATACAGCGCCGAGATTAACGCACTGAAGAAAATGATGATCGGTAGAACTCGAACCGCAAATATAAAACCCGTGTTGGCAAGGTCACCGAACAGAAAGGCGATCCCTTCATCGGCAAAACCGAGCAAACTCGATACTCCATTGCTCAAAGTTGTTAAGGCTGCTTGCCCCCATGGGAAATAAAGCACTAACGCAGCAAACCCAACCTGAAGCATCAAAGCACGCGACACGGTTTTCCAGTTTATGGCTTTACGATTTTCAGAAAAAAGAAACGCACAAAGTAACAGAGTAAAGACACCCAAAAGGCTAAATAGAATCGTCATCAGATTTCCTGTTATCGGCAGTAAAAAGTGGAAGCATTAAATTGCAGAGCGGAATACAGAAAACAAGTTTGACTGGGCATGGTATGAAACCAACCCAAGGGAGAATAGGACATAAAAGTCATTGAATGTTCACCTTTACAAGCAGTTAAAAATAGCTGGTCCGGTCCTTGGGGTCATTCACATGCCCTATTGAGCACTCCTTGTGACGGCTTGTATTGGTTATTTATGATTCATCGCTTTAAACGGAAAAACGATGAATTAATCAGCCTCGGCTTATAACCGAGCGAGAAGTATAGAGAATAAATTGAGATATTCATCACATTTTTATACGCAAACGTTCGCGCGACCAATACTTAAGCAATTTTAGGATTCACTCTCATTTGCAATCGTTTGGCTCATTTCCAACCTATTTTATTTTTAGAATCCAAACGAAATGCGCTGACTTAGTGGTGACGTTGTACTCTGACCAAATGGTACTGGCGCATTGTAAGAGAACACTTACAAATACATGATATAAATGTGATTTCTACGAATTGTTTTGGCTCCGTTATCCATGCATCATATTCAATATGGAATGGAAGGAGCACAGCATGGATAGCAAGCAAATTTTGGTCGTAGATGATAATTTGGAGCTCCGAGAGGCATTAACGGACTATTTAGGACGCTCTGGATTTACCGTTGTGAGTGCCGAGAATGGTACCCAAATGTGGCAATTCTTAGCTGATCACACACCAGACTTAATCATCCTAGATATCATGATGCCCGGCGAAGATGGGTTCACGCTGTGTCAAAAGCTAAGAAAAACCTCAGATATCCCCATCATTATGCTCACTGCGGTCACAGAAGAAGCCGACAGAGTCGCTGGCTTGGAGATGGGCGCAGATGACTACATTACAAAATCATTTAGCCCGCGGGAATTGCTTGCAAGGATAAAAACCATTCTCCGTAGAAGCCAAATATCCTCAGACAATGCGATTCCTAAATGCATCCGCTTTGCTCAATGGGAGCTCAACACGGTAACAAGGCAATTGATCCATCTATCCACTCAAGCCACTAAACAGATGTCTGGTGCGGATCTTTCTCTTCTTTCCCTATTCATTAGAAACCCCGAATCAATATTGACCCGAGATGACATTGCCCGTGAAATTTGGGGGAGAGATGCCGACCCACTCGAAAGGGGCATTGATGTTCAAATCAGCCGACTTCGCCACCATTTGGATGATAAAGATCGTTCGCTCATTCTGACTGTCCGCAGCAAAGGCTATATGCTCACATCAGGCGTAAGCTATGAACATTAACCTCATTCCACGATCCCTTGCTTCGCGGACTTCTCTGTTTCTTCTTGTCGTTATTGTGCTCGCCCAATTGCTGTCTGGCGCGATTTGGTATCAGCATTCTGCCAACAAAGACAAACAAGGGTTACTCAATACAATAAGAAGCTTAACGCTTAGTGCGTCATCTACGGTGTCTTTCTTTCAAACACTTCCTTCGGAATATCGCCATCTCGTTCTCAACCAACTGCGCAATATGGGCGGTACTCGCTTTTTTGTTTCACTCAATAATCATCAAATCCCGCTTACGCCAATTGCAGAAAGTGAAAGAAAATCTCTGGTTATTGATGAAGTCAAAACAGTACTCGGAAGCGAGCTGGATAACGTTCGAAGCATGAGCATTGATTTCACTTTGCGAGAACACCTAAAAGTCTTTAACAACGAATTGCCTATCGATGAGCTTCCCTTATTGTGGGCACATTACACTCTGTCTTACGGCGACATTAATCCGCCTATATTAGTGATGCAAATTGAAGTAGCGCCGAGTGAATGGTTCTACCTCGCTGCTGTTTTACCTGCCCCTTATGTCAATTTGGAAACGAGTTTTTTCGACATCAGAGAATGGCTCACCATGTTTTTATCGGCATTTTTATTACTCGGTTGTACTTGGCTGGTTGTTCGAAAAGAATTACGTCCAATCCGAGCGCTGGCAAAGGCTGCAACCTTGATGTCTAGCAAGCTAAAGGTCCCAAACGTCAAAGAAGAAGGCAGTTCTGAGTTTCGCGCCGCCATCCATGCCTTCAATAAGATGAATCGAAGAATTGATAGCCACATAAACGATCGTGAAATGCTATTCAGCGCTATATCTCATGATTTAAAAACCCCTATTGCGTGTTTGAAGCTACGCTCCGAAATGCTCGACAACGCTGAAGACAGAGAGCGTTTTTCTAGAATCGCCAATGATCTGGATTTGATGGTAAAGGGTGCACTGCAATGTATAAAAGCCACGGATATCCATGAAGAGATCGAACTTATCAGTATCCCTGCTCTGCTAGAACACATTATTAGCACCACGCAAAATGGCAGTTCAACGATCTTAGTTCACACACACAATGCACAGCCCTATGCGGGCAAACCTTTAGCCATGAAGCGTTGCCTACAAAATCTTATTGATAACGGCATTAAATACGGTCAGAAAGTTGAAATCGATATCAACGACTCAGAAGAATCACTGGTTATTAACATTTGGGACCACGGAAAAGGAGTGGACCCCACGCTCATAGACAAGATCTGTGAACCTTACTTTCGTATCGAAAATACCTCCGATAAAGAAGGAAATGGTCTTGGTCTCACTATCACGCAAAGTATCGTTAAAGCGCACGGCGGCCATCTTTCTTTTCAGCCCGCATCAACCGGTGGCTTATGCGCTACACTGACATTCCCAAGAGGTTAACAAGATGATTCGTATGGTTTTAGCGGCAACGCTATTCGCATGTTCAGTCTCAGCCGCTTTTTCAGTCTCAGCTACATTTTCAACCTCAACCACGAGCACAAGCACAACGGAAATAGAATTCCTACATTGGTGGACATCACAAGGCGAAACAAAAGCACTCAATGTGCTCAATGAACAGCTGCATTCACATAATATTGAACTGCGCAGTGCTTCCGTAGTTGGCGGAGGTGGAGACAGCGCAATGACGGTTCTTCAAGCAAGAGCTTTAGCAGGAAACACACCTCACTTTGCCCAAATAGAAGGGCTTGCTATCCGTTCATGGGATGCCATTGGGATTTTGCATAACTTAAATACAACCGCCAAAGCTCAGGAGTGGGATCAGCACTTGTACCCACTCGCACAGTCCATCAACCAAACCGGTAACGGGTACGTCGCTCTCCCTATTACATTACATAGAATGAACTGGCTTTGGGTCAACCATAAAAACCTTCGCGCATTAAATCTTGAAGTGCCATCTAATTGGGATGAATTATTCCATGCCATGGACAAAGCAAACCAGCAGGGTATTACCCCGCTCGCTATTGGCATGCAGCCTTGGCAAGTCGTTCAGCTTTTTGAAAACTTGCTTTTGGCCAAAGGAGGCGTTGATTTCTACTACCAAACACTCGTACAACTGGACCCAACTCGTTTAAAGTCCGACACGATGAAAGCTATCTTGCGTGATTTCCGTAAACTCAGTCAGTTTGTTCAAAAAACACAGCCCGATTCAAAATGGGATACCGCAACACAATCTCTTGCCGAGAATCGCGCACTCTTTCAATTAGGAGGAGATTGGATACTGGGCGATCTCATGGCTCGCGGTGTAAAGGTGCCACAAGACATCGGATGTTATGCCGCACCACAAACCCAATCGGTGTTTTTGTATAATATGGATAGCTTCATTTTCATGTCGCGGAAATCTTTTGATCTACAGCAAGCCAACAAACTCGCTAACGTAATGGCAGACAAAGACTTTCAGTCTTCCTTCAATCGGTTAAAAGGCTCGATTCCCGTTCGAAAAGACATTTCACTCAGCAATTTTAATCCTTGTCAGCAACAATCCCGGCACGATTTCATTCGCGCGACCGTCAATAACCTCGCGGTACCCAGCATGACGGATTCCATGGCGGTCAATCCAATAGAGCAACACGCCATCAATAGTGAGCTGTTCCGCTTTTTCAAAGACACCAGTATTTCGGTAGACACCGTCATTACGCGCATCGTTTCCATCGCCAGCAGCAATTAACCCATAACAAAACATCTCTACGTTACTTGGGGATAGGGCTGGCAAAAACAATAGGTAAAAAAATACCCCAGAGTACGTCTGGGGTATTGGACTTTATGAATCAGTAATTTTTCGTGCTATTCGTCTTTTAGCTCCACCAGCTTAGTACTGCCGCCGTGGAACTTCTCGCGTTTTCTCTGCACCATTGCGTAGAAGCTTGGGATCAAGAACGTACCCGCAAGAAGCACACAAAGTAGACCGCCCACCAAAGAGACACCCAGTGAATTTTGGCTGATGTAGCCCGCTCCGGATGCAAAAATCAGTGGTGTGATACCCAGTATGAACGACCAAGACGTCATGTTAACCGCGCGGAAACGCAGCTCACCGCCTTTAACTGCTGCTTTTTCAATCGCGACTTCTTTGTTTTCCCGCTCTAATTTCGCGAACTCTACAATCAAAATGGCGTTCTTGGCGGCGAGCGCAATAAGCAGAACTAAACCTATCTGTGCGTATAAGTTAAGTGGTATACCCGTTAGATTCAGTGCAATGAAAGAACCTAAGGTTGCAACCGGAACCACTAAAATAATCGCCAGTGGGATCGTCCAACTTTCGTACTGAGCAACCATAAACAAGTAGATGAAAATCAGCGCAAGGGCGAAGGCATAAATCGCCTGATTACCCGCTAGCTTTTCTTGATACGCTAAACCTGTCCATTCGTATTGATAACCATGAGGCAACACCTCTGCCGCAACACGCTCCATTGCCGCAATCGCGTCACCACTTGAATACCCTGGTGCCGCTTCCCCTTGGATAACCGCAGAACGGTACATGTTGTAACGCCACGCTACATCTGGCTCAAACACTTGCTCATAGGTAACCAAAGTACTCAATGGAATCATTTCGCCTTTTTGGCTACGAACATGGAAACGACCGAGATCTTCCATGTCTGTGCGATGCTCCGCGTCGGCCTGCATGGTGACGCGGAAGTTTTTACCAAACATGGTGAAATCATTGACGTAGATCGAACCCAAATTACCTTGCAGTGTTTGGAAAATCTCTCCCAATGGAATACCAAGTTGCTTCGCTTTTTGACGATCGATATCGAGATAGTAGTGCGGAACGTTTGCACGGAATGTACTGTAGGTGTACAGAATTTCAGGCTGCGCGTTGGCTTTTGCCATCACCTCGCCCATAACCTGAGCCAAATCACTGCGGTCTCGACCTAGCGCATCTTCCAACACAAACTCGAAACCCGATCCTGCTCCCATACCCGGTACGGCAGGCGCACCCATAGCGAACACGACGGCTTCAGGGATTTCTTGTGCGGCACGAGCATTAATACGCGCAGTCACAGCAAAAGAAGAATGATCCCCTTCCATACTGTTTCTTTGGTTCCAATCTTTTAATTTAACGAACAGCGATGCGCCGTTTGAAGCAGCAGCTCCCGTCAGGAATGCATAGCCATTTGCTACCGTTACACCTTCAATACTCGGCTCTTGATTGATTAGGTCCATCAGTTTTTCTGTTGCCGCTTCGGTTCGAGACAATGAAGCAGAATCAGGAAGCTGAACGTTAACCAACATAATGCCTTTGTCTTCTTGGGGAACAAACGCAGTCGACGTTGTTTTCGCGAGGTAAGAAACCGCACCTACCGCTACACCGAAGAACACCAGCGCTAGAATCGCCTTTTTAACTAAAAAGCCCGCTGCTTTTCCGTATTGCTGGGTAATCTTGTCTAAGCCGCGGTTAAATGCTTCAAACCATTTTGCCGTATTGCCGCCTCCCTGTTTCAATACCAGCGAACACACTGCTGGTGACAGCGTCAGTGCGTTAATAGACGAAATTACAACTGAAATACAGATCGTTAGAGCGAATTGACGGTACATAATGCCCGTGATTCCGGGAAGCATCGCTACAGGGATAAATACAGCCAGAAGAACCAATGTCGACGTAACGATCGGACCTGTTACCTCTTTCATTGCTCTTAAGGTTGCTTGTTTCGGCGATAAGCTTGGGTCGCGCTTCATGATTGTATCGACATTTTCGATGACCAAAATGGCGTCATCTACAACGATACCAATCGCCAAAATCAAACCGAATAACGTCACGGTATTAATCGTGAAGCCTGTCGCCAACATAATGGCAAATGTACCGATAAGTGATACTGGAATCGCAATAACCGGAATCAACGTCGCGCGCGCACTGCCAAGGAACAGATAGGTGACGGCAATAACCAGTAGAATGGCTTCGATTAAGGTTTTAACGACCCCTTTTATCGACTCTTCAACAAACAGCGTAGTGTCATAGCTGGTTTCATAAGCCATACCTTCTGGGAAGGTTCCTGATAACTCCCCTAAACGATCCATGACCAAACCGCCGCTTTCCAAGGCATTAGCACCCGATTGCAAGCTTAGGACAACAATGGATGCATCGTGCCCACGGAATAAACCCGTTCCGTTGTAGAAGTTTTTGCCAAGTTCCACTCTTGCAACGTCTTTCAAGTACACAGCGGAACCATCAGGATTCGCGCGCAGCATGACACTTTCAAACTCTTCTACCGTTTCCAATCGCCCTTTAGTAACCAAGTTAAACTGCACGTCTTGAGGGTTGGCGTATGGCGCAGCACCAATATTACCAGCAGCAACTTGTACGTTCTGTTCAGCTAAAGCGGCATGCACATCCGAAGTCGTCATACCTAAGCTTGCGAGTTTTTCTGGGTCGAGCCATACGCGCATCGCGTATTCACCACCGCCAATTACGCTCACATTACTGATGCCTTTTACTCGAGCAAGCTGGTCTTTCACATTCAGGTTGATGTAGTTAATCAAAAACTGATCGTCGTACTTATCTTCAGGAGAAAAGAAATTCAGCACCATGAGAAGATCAGGCGAATTTTTCTTTACTGTTACCCCAACCATTCGTACTTCTGGGGGTAACTTTGACTCGATTTGGGTCACTCGGTTTTGCACATTCACCTGTGCCATATCGGGATCAGTACCAATGTCGAAAGTCACGTTTAAAGAATACGAACCGTCGTTCGCACTTTTGGAAGACATGTAAATCATATCTTCCACACCATTGACCGATGTTTCTATCGGATCGGCGATAGCCTGTTCCACCACTTCAGCACTGGCACCTGTGTAATAAGCCGTGACATTCACAGATGGTGGGCTAATTTCAGGGTATTCCGAAACAGGCAGCACCAGAAGAGACATCGCCCCAGCCAGTGTCAGAATAATGGAAATAACCAGTGCAAACTTCGGGCGCTGGATAAAAAAGCGACTAAGCATAGTTAGGCTCCAGTGTTAGCGGTATCTGAGTTTGTTACATTGACAGGCATTCCATTTCTGACACGTTGTAAGCCTTGTGTTATCACACGCTCATCTTTCGATAAACCTTTGGTAACGATGACACCTTCAGCCGTCTGACGACCCATTTCAATATTGCGGCGTTCAGCGATATTTCCTTCTGTGATAATCATAATGAAGTTACCTTCTAGATCCGTTTGCACAGATTTTCTCGGGATAACGATAACTTCTTCAGCACTTTGTTCTTGAATCGCAACTCGAACGTGTTGACCTGGTAACAAAGCGTGCTCTGGGTTATCGACACTCGCTCGAAGAGAAATAGTTCCCGTATTTAGGTTGATGCGGTTACCGATAAAATCGAGCTTCCCTTTGTGTTCGTAAACATCACCGTTCTCAAGTTCAATCAGCACATCTAACGCGTTGGCTGCACCTGCCCCATCGCCGCTCACTTTATCCATTCCAAAATCTAAACGTTCGCGTTCACTGACGTTAAAGCTGGTATGAATAGGATCAAGGCTAACAATCGTGGTAAGGGGACCAGAAGATGGAGATACGAGGTCACCGATGCTAACGTTACTGCTACTGATTCTTCCCGAGAATGGCGCAACAATTTGGGAGTGAGATAAGTTCACGTTAGCCAATTTTAATTGTGCTTCTGCCGCCTCAACTTGCGCCTCAGCACCAAGCTTTGTAGAGGTCAATGAATCGAATTCTGACTGTGAAATGTTCCCTTTAGGAAGAAGGTTCTTACCTCGCTTGAAGTCCAGTTCAGCTTTTTTAAGCGCAGCGTTTGCTTGAGATAAAGAGGCTTTTGCTGTCGCAACCTGAGCTTCGAATGACAAAGGGTCAATTTGGTACAGCACGTCCCCTTTTTCGACAAACTGCCCTTCAATAAACAAACGTTCTTTTAGATAACCGGAGACTTGAGCGCTGATGCTCGCATCTTCTACTGCTTCAACTCTCCCTACATACGTCTTACTTTGCTGGTGCATTATTGTGGTTGATTCCACTGCGACGACATTTGGCGCAGCGGCTTGTTGATTTCCATTTTCTGCTTCACCACATCCAACCAAGATTAATGAGCTGACTATTGCCAAGCTAAGTAATTTCTTTTTCATGTATTTACCAATTTTTGAAATGCAGATTATTAGGGTCTGTTGACCTTTCAAGATGACTCTTAAACCTAAACCGTTTGGCTCTGTGATTCTCACTGCCCACCTTTGGGCAGAAAAGCACGTATTCTCACTCTATGATGACACTTTATTTTGTTAGATTGCTTCAAATAATTCACGTAATAATGTGTCAAATTATTGCAAAATAAAATCATCGCAAGCCAATGATTAATAATACCACCTAAACAATAGTATTACATCAAACAATTTAAAATATTAATGTGTAAAGATAGAAGATTTACGTAGGGAATAACAAACAGCTAAAAGGGGTTACTCCGCTCGTGTATTTAAGAGAAAAGTGGATAGAATTAAATTTGCAGTACTGGAATAAACTCAGTTTGCCTCAACCTCTGCCAACCAAAGCTTTGCTATGTATTGAAAGAGATTGTCAGCTTCGATCTCCCTAAAAAGTGAGACTACATTCCTTTAAATAAGTGCTGAGAGGCGCGACTTACAGGAAGTTCACAACGACCGATTTTGGCAAACATTCTCCCAGCAAGATCTTTCTTCACCTTATCTATCGCTGGCACTGAAATGATTGTTGAACGGTGTATTTGCCAAAAACGATTCGGATCCAGCTGATCGAGTAACTCCTTGAGTGACATCCGAATGACATATTCATCAAACCCATCATCTTCCTTTCTACAATATACGGAAACGTATTTATCTTCCGACTTAAAGTACGCAACATCATCAATAGATACGAGGTGGATCTCATCTCCCAATGACGCTCTTATCCAATGAAGATAATTTTGTGTGGGGTTAGTTTGCTCTTTGAGTTGTTCGAACAAGGAGTGTAAATCGGGTTGCGAAGACTGGCTTTGTTCAAGTTTTGCTTGCACTTTTTGGCAGGCTTTGAGTAACCGCTCTTCATTTAAAGGTTTTAACAAGTAGTCTGCGGCGCTTAGATCAAAAGCCTTAACGGCATATTCATCGTACGCTGTTGTGAACACAATAAGGGGTGGTCGCTGCAATTTATTGAGCTTGGCTGCCAACGATATCCCATCAAGTTCTGGCATTCGAATATCCAAAAAGACCACATCTGGGTCGTGCTCCAGTATGGCGTCAAGCGCGCTTTTACCATCCTGAACTTTCGCAACTACATCAAGCTCTAGCCATACGTCGGACAACATTCTTTGAAGATGATGAAGCAAAAGTGGTTCATCATCTGCAATTAGGGCTTTTACTTGTTTTACCATTCTATGTCCTTACACGAAACTAAGCTTTAAGGAGCACTTCCAGTGCCAATTTGTTAATGGTGACTCGAGACGTCACACCATGGGTATCATTCTGTATAACAGCAAGTTTCGCATCTTCGCCAAGCAGCGTTTTTAAACGAGCACGAATGTTTTGCAACCCAATTCCATGGCCACCTGATGCATTATTGCTGACTAACCCTACCCCGTTATCACTGACTTCAAGAATAATATCAAACTGATTTTGCGTAACATTCACATTAATATGCCCGCGGTTCATGCTGGGTTCCAACCCATGTACAACAGCATTCTCTACAAGTGGCTGTAGTAAAAAAGGTGGCACCATTAATGCTTCGGTTGATTCGTCTTTTGTGACAGTGTAACTCATAAGTTCACCCAACCTAATTTGTTGAATGCCCAGATACGCCGAAAGCAAATCCAATTCATGTTCCAGCGGCACAAATTGTGTTCTATTTTTCCGCAATGTGGCACGAAGCAAGTCAGTTAAACGAGAAAGCATTTCTCTTGCTCGCTCGGGATCACTTTCTATTAAAACGTTGATGTTTGCTAATGTATTGAACAAGAAATGCGGCTCAATCTGACTTTGAAGCTGCTTAAGCTCTCCCAACACAAGCGCTTTTTCTTGATCGGCTTGGATTCTTCGGGCTTTTTCAAGTTCGTGTTTCGCCTGAATGTTTTGCTCATAGGAGTAGAAATAATAAAAACAAAATGCCGTGAAGATAAAACCCAACATAACAATGGGTTTCATGTCCTCGTAGGTCGAAAAGTTTGAATACTCACTCACCCAATAATGCGCGTTAACACTTCCACCCAGCATAGACAGTATTAGCGACAAAACATTCACGATCCTTGGCGAAAGTTCTGGTGTGATAAATGTGATGACTCTTGCGCCAAGGACAGCGCTGTATCCGTATCCTAGGCTGATCAATAAGTGCTTATAAAAAGGCGCGTCCCAAACGTAAAACGTTACGGTAGCGATCATCACACAAAATAACGATGTAAAAGTGATGCTCTTAACCCACTCATTTCGGAGCACACCAAATTCTGTAACCATTAAAATTTTCCCTTAAAATTTAACAAAATCATACGGCTAGTTTGTAGATTTTTATAGACTGAGCCTGATTTTCCACCATAAAAACGTGCGGCAAGCTCCGTTTCAAAACGAGCATTACCATCGTCATACCACTCCATTCCAATTCTAGGTGTGGCTATTATTCCTCCGTCTTCCGGTGCAACAATGACGTCGACGGTAGGTGTGATCTTTTCAAACCACGAGGGCGCATTTTCCCAATTTGTGCCCTGCCAATTCTGAGTATCCAATGTCCAGTGAAGCATCATGTTATGCCGAACTAAGTTTGCACCCGAAAGCCCTAAAGCATAGGAATTGGCTAACCCATCTTGGAGATAGTCGTTTCGCAAAGAAGTGGCGGTTTCGAAGGCATTTCTCCATTCACCATCACTCCATGCTCGGCTGTCGTACCAATACTCTGCAATCACGCTATGACCTGAATAACTGCTCCAGGTAACCCCTGTTAAAGCTTGATAAGCACCGTCTCCCTTTCCAATTTCTACGGGTGAAAAGAGTGTCTCTGGCTGTACGTATGTCATGTGTTTACGTTGAATAGCTGCCGAAGAATGCCATGCCCATTCGTGTCCAAATACCGTCACCCAACTGCCACCAACCAGACCTTGGCGCACATTGTCATAATAAGCGAGTAACTGATACTCGCTATCACCTTCCAAACCGTAATAGCGAATTCCTAGACCATTTTGTTCAGACGCTTCCTGCAACTCGCTCCCTTCTTGCTGGGTAATCGAGGAAGTCGTCGCAAGAAGTGTCCATTCTCCTTTCGCTCCATAGTGAGAAAGGCTAAATAGCCCCACTCCTTCCTCAACCTGAATACCAACAGGGTTGCGACGATAAGGATTAAATACATCTAATGGGCGGTAGCCATAAGCCACACCGTAATCTTGCCGAATTTTCCCAACTGTAAAATCCCAGTATTCACTGCCCAGCTTCAACTCCCCTTGCCAAAAAAGCTCACGCACAATGATTTGATTTTCATTGTTTTCACCATTTTTTGACTGGTAAAGGTCATCTGCTAGTAACGCGAATGTCCCAGAGGCAGAAAATCCACTTAACTCCAGCTCCAGTAAGGCATCTACGCTTTGTTCTTTGATTTCACCACTTGAAAAAAGTGGAGAGTTTGATCTTGGCGAAATGGAGTCGGCACTCACTGTCCAATCCCAATTTGCACTAAGCTCGGACGCGTTCAAAGAACCGGATAGCAAAAAAGCGATCGAGACGATATTTAAGCGAGTCACGTTACAGCTCCGACACGCTATTTCGCACTAAATACGACGGGTTGTAATATTTTTCTTCCAGCTCAAACGGTGAGATTTCTTGATATTCTATCTGGGTTTTTTTGTTTGGCTGAATCTTATCCAGTAAGGTCATAGCGACAACAGCTCTCCCCCCATTACGTTCACCTTTAGTAAACCAAGCTTCTTTGGCGATCTTTCCAGACTTCAAAATCAAATTGGCTTTAATTGGAAAGTCTGTTTCGGGTGCAAGCCAAAGTTCGATGGTGTGGTAGCTTGCTCCTTTTGTTTTTGCGGTCAAAAGCAGTTTATTGCCGTCTATTTCACTACCATCTGGTTTGGTCACACTTTCGATTTGCTCAAACACCCCTTGATAGTCATCACTCCATGTCAGGGTTGATATATCACCGACAGACGCTTCTCCCAGTAGCTTTTGCATAGGCGTAATTCGAATAGGGCGGCGACTCTTTGGCATCACTAGCCAATAGTTGTCTTCCAGCATTAACATTTTTTGTCCCGCCTCTACCTTAGATTTAAAAATCACGAGAGACTGCCTTTGAGGGCGTGTGTAGACGTGGTATTGGTGCGTTTTTTCTCTTTCATTGTTTTTGAAAAGATGTACAACAGACACGACTTTAGAGGACTCGTCTTCCATGCGATATTCATCCGCTTTTTTGAGCATTGCATTTACGTCAAGCGTTGCCAGATCGGCAGTTGCGTGTACTTGACCAATCGTCAGTACCAACCCAGCCCCGCTCATCATGCCAAGTAATACGATTCTGGAAATGAACTTAAACATACGCCAAAGCCTCTGTAATAGGTTTGTTTGCGCCCTTACGAGCAGAGAGATAAGCGGCGATGATGCAAATGATCATGACACCGAGTGTCGAATACGCCGCTAGTTCAGGGGAGAAATTGATTTGAAGCGGATAACCTTCACTGTGACCGGGAGGTGGCGGCATATCGATATCGACAACTAGCAGCAATAGCCAAATACCAATACTGCCAATCACCCCTAAAATGCTTCCAAAGAGCGCCAGCAGCCCAGCTTCTTTTATGAAGCCAGAGATAATTTCGCTAGAATACGTCCCAAGAGCGGATAGCGTGCCGATTTCGCGCGTTCTTTCAGCCACCGACATCGTCATCGTGTTGAACAGAGACACGAAGACAACTAAACCCATCACCAATCCCATGATGCCAAATATGCGATCGTACAAGTCTTTGACTTTCTTGTAGAAGAAAGCGCGTTCTTGCCAAGGAGTCAATTGGTAGGCTTGCTCAGAAGACGTGTTATCTATCAAAGATTGCACCTGTGCTTGCACCAATGAGGTTTGCTCTGTTTCAAAAAGAAAAACCGATAAAGTACTTATCTTTTCAGACACCAAAAGCTCTTGAGCAGAGTTGATATGAAGATACAGCTGACGCTTGTCTAATTCTGGTATACCTGTTGAGTAAATACCGCGAACCATAAAATCCAGAGCATTAAGCGCACCATCACTTGTGGTAGCAAGAAGAGTCACCCAGTCGCCAACTTCTACTTTTAGGTTTCGTGCCAATTCATAGGCCAGCATTATTTGAGGCTCTTCAGGGTTATAGCGACTAGAGCGAGGGCTAGACAGTGTTCTCCCCTGTCGAACATCGAGAAAAGGTCCTTTTAGGTCGAACTCTTTCTCATTGACACCATTACCAACAAAGATGGTTGACTTGTTTCCATTGGAAATCAAACCCGTAAAGTAAATTCGGGGTTGTACCGATCGCACCTCATCCAAGGACATTATTTTTCCAACAAGCGCCTGAGTATTGGATAGCCCATTGGAGAGCGGCATTTCTTCATCTTCTTCAAAAAAACCCGGCTGGCTTAGTGTTAAATGCCCAGTGTCCCTAGCGGTGGATTCTTTGAGTGACTGATAAGTAAAAAGACCGAACCCGCCTGCGCTCACCATAGCGAAAACAGCGATAGCTACAATAAAAACGGACAGTGCACTTCGGCGACCATTTCGACGAAGGTTTAAAACCGCATGGCGGAGCCCTTCAAATACACTCCATGCTGAAAGAGATGTGGTTAGCTTACCCATTTGAGCGCCTCCTCTTGGATATGCCCATCAAAGAGAGCAATCGTTCTATCACAACGATCCGCCATTCTTTGATCGTGCGTCGCGATAACAAAAGTGGTGCCAAACTCCTGACCTAAAGATTTCATGATATCAATCACCAACGTTGCACTTTCGCTGTCTAAGCTGGCTGTCGGTTCGTCCGCAATAACGAGCTTGGGCTTGTTCACTAACGCGCGGGCGATAGCGACACGCTGTTGTTGCCCGCCCGACAAATGATCGGGTCTATGATGAATAAACTCTGCCAACCCAACTTTTTCTAATATGCCTTCCGCAAGTTCATATTGTTCGCGTTTGGAATACCCCACCAGCCTTAGTGGGTACATGACGTTTTCTAGTGCGGTCATCACTGGCACCAAGTTAAAGCGCTGAAATATAAACCCCATTTCAAAGCGGCGAATACGCGCCGCTTCTTGAGGCTCTTTTGGCATCGGTTCACCGCCAAACTCGATTTCTCCGGAGTAATCGGTATCAAGTAAACCTAAAATATTGAGCAGTGTGCTTTTACCAGAACCAGAAGGGCCACAAAGCGCGAGCATTTCACCTTTGCGAATGTTACCCGTCGCGCCTTTCAACGCTGGAACATCGATCATTCCAAGTTGGTAGTTCTTCTTTATATGATGGAAACTAATCATATTTCCCCCTTACGCTTTCTCTAACAGAGCTTGGGCTTTTTGGGTTTCGGGGTGAGAAGCATTTTTCTTTTTCATCAGTGCCAACCATGCATTGGCGCGGTCGATATCTTCAGCGCGAATGGCGGTCTCAATGGCAAAGGTGTAGATCCAAGACGTGGCTTCAAAAGGGGCTTGCTGAAATTGCGATTCACCGAGTAAGTCAATAAACAAATCGTAGCCACGATCGAAGTGATTAAACATATCAGGGAGTTGGCTATAGGTTGCGGCAGACAATGCTCGTGCCAAATACGTGTCTGGCAGACCTTGTATAACCGGCTGTGATTCTAACGGGATAGATTGCGAAGCGATTAAACTTAATCCTTTATCTATCGTAACTAGGCCTTGCTCCACATATTTCATTTTGTTCCAAGGCATCCAGGCATCGCGTCCTTGCA
Source organism: Vibrio sp. vnigr-6D03 (assembly GCF_002835515.1). Taxonomy (NCBI): domain Bacteria; kingdom Pseudomonadati; phylum Pseudomonadota; class Gammaproteobacteria; order Vibrionales; family Vibrionaceae; genus Vibrio; species Vibrio sp. vnigr-6D03. The sequence continues at coordinate 142,839 of NZ_PIZL01000003.1, read as the reverse complement.
AGGTTTGTGTACTGCCTAAGTAAACAAGGCTTAGAGGTTTGGCACCTTCGCTTTGGATCAATTGGTTTAACTGCTTATAAACCAGTTCGACTTTGTCCGTATCGCCTTGCGCGGCTTGATTGTATTCATTAATTAACTCGTTGGATGGGTTAGCGACAACTTGCGACATTCCAGCAAAAAGAAGTGACGAAATAACGAGTGCATTTTTTAAGACTTTCATAACCGATATCCATTCTGTAGTTGGTAGAGCTACTCTATTGCTCATGGACGCTCGGTTCTGTTGAATGCGACAAACGGTCGATATGCGGAGTGAACGGTTTTTCTGCCTATACTCAATATTTGTGTAAATTTTAGAAATCTAGGCATTTTTTTTGCTTAACGTTAACCGGACACACTATTTATTTGCCGCTTGTGAAAGAAAATGGGCAAAAAACGGTTCTATATGCCTGTTAAAAGGTCATGGATGTAAATTATGAAAAATATTGTCGCACTCTCATTAGCATTGGTATCTGGTTCAGCATTAGCAATGGAACCAGTTGAGGAATATGGAATTATTGGCGCAAGCGGAACGTTTGGGCAGTCGATCTATTCAACAGAAGATTCAGCGCAGTTTGGTATAACACCCAATCTGTTTTATTACGGTAATCGCGGATTTATTGATGGCAGCCTGGCAAATTATAACCTCTTGCCATACGTAGGCATTTCGGGAAATTGGCGATTCGCGCAAGTATCCAACACATTCGACACAATTCCGAATGGAATCGATGAGCGAGATGGTAACTTGGAACTAGGTATTACACTTGGAACTCCGGGTGCCCGGATCACCTACTTGCAAGACGTGATGTCTGTGCACGGAGGAAAAGAGATTCAGGTTCACCTTGGTAAAACATTCGATACCCCGATGCGTCGCTTCACGTTAACACCTTATGTAGAACTGGATTGGAGAGACAGAAAATTGTCTCAGCACCTATATGGTGTAAGCGCTTCAGAATCAAGTGCTTCCGGATTGATGAAGTACGACGCTTCAAGCAGCTATGTGTATCAGGCTGGTGTAATTGGCTTGTACGATTTTTCTAAAAAGCTGGTGATCATCAGTAAAGCTCGAATGGAAAGCCACGATGATGATAGCCCAATTGTTCAACGTAGCTTCGGTTGGTCTTTTGAACTGGGTCTGACGTACAAATTTGCTGGGAAATAATGGCGAATTTAACTACTAATATTAGTTAATTTCACCTGACTGACCATAGCAGTCTATATAAATCAATAAGTTAAAGCTGGCACGCATATTGAAATAGGTATATTCAATTATGTGTGCTTTTTAATTTGATTTGAATGGATTTGATTATGTCTTCAGTGTCTAAAAGGTTCTCTCTAAGCAAAGTACTTTCCTCTACTAATGTGTTCTCTCCTATAAAAGGGATAAATGCACTACTGTTCACCATCGCTATCATTTCACTGATTGTCGCCGACTCTGCGCTGGCAGATGAAGAACGCGCCTTTCCAGTCGACGATTTTCATTCCCTTTCTGTTGCTAAAGATGTCAGCGTATCTGTGATTTGCGGCTCCGCTCCAATGGTTATTGCCAAAGGTCATAAAGATGTACTCGATGATCTGGATATTGACCAATCTAACGGAACACTGTCTATTTCTAATGATGGTGAAGATCCCGGTATATTTTCGAGTAAACATCTTGATATCAGTGTTATCACCAACAAACCAATTGATGATATTCAGGCGATCATGGGTAGCCAGCTTCAAGCTCATCCCTGCGCAATCTCAGATAAAAACCTTCATGTCGTCGCCAGTATGGGCGCAGATGTAAAAATAGAGGGCAAAGTACAATACCTAAATGCAGAATTTTCAATGGGTGCGAATTTTAATGAAAAGGAATCGGACCTCCAAATAGAGCGAGCGAATGTGGATGCCGCAATGGGTGTAAACGCATTTCTCTGTGGGGCTAAGTATGTATCCGGAGAACAAGCAGCAGGTACGCTACTCAACATAGGGCAAGATACACAACAAAATATATCAACCGCGATGGGGGCAGCTGTGTCCAAGTCAGGTTGCAGCTAATTTATACCCATTAATTAAGTTTGAATAATCCTAAATATACGTACACAACAGGTTTTACATTAAACCTGTTGTGTACTAGAATCGACATGTAGAAAAGAAAAGTTCCGTCCATACGACGAAAGCAACGCGATGCACATCATGTTTTTTATATCAAATACCTCAAAACACGTAAATTTCTAAAAAAACTATAACGAACTCCACCAATGTTTAGCCCTACTGCAAACAGGAGTGAGTTAAGTTCCGTTCAAACAATAAACACTTTTTTTCTTTTTATATTTATTCCTAGAAACACCATATCCTATTGTTAATTAAGAATTTATATTTATCTCAAAATCTAAATTTTGACGCTCTTCAAAACGATTTCCGCTAAAAATTCGCGACAATAAATTTCTCATTAAGCTTATTCACGTACTCAATCGAACCAAGATTTCGGTGTGCGAGTATCCAGCGGCCTATCAGTGCTGGCACACCAAAAAGCTATGTATTTTAGGAGTTAACATGAATAAGATTTTTAAACCCAGCCTTATCGCAATGGCAGTTAGCAGTGTTGCATTTACCGCTTTTCCAACTATCGCAGAAGAAACCGATGCCAAGTACGACGTATACGGCATTATTGCTGTTCAAGCTCATTATCGTGACTACGAAAATTCCCCGAGCCTAACAGGCTTTCAAACCAATAATGAGAGCCGAATTGGGTTTAGGGGTTCTAAACAATTCCAAAACCTTGGACCAAAATTTATTTGGCAAATTGAAGGGGGTTATGTCGATCCTTCTTATTCTGATCACACATCAAACGGTGGTTTTGGTGAAAGGGATACCTTTGTCGGATTCGAAGATTTTGAGTCCTTTGGTCAAGTTAGAATTGGACGCGTATTAACACCACTTTACGAAGTAGTCGACTGGCCAGGTGCTAACCCAGGCTTGGGGGATGTTTGGGATTGGGGTGGCTTGATAGGTGGAGCAAAATTCCAAGACCGCTCATCGAACACCGTTCGTTGGGATTCACCAGAATGGGGAGGAATGACATTTGATGTGGCTTACGGTAGAACCAAAGCCGCCGCAACTGGAAGCGATGAAGGTTGGTGGCAAGGTGCAGCAGCGCATTACAAAGTCGGACCTTTCCAATTTGATGCTGCATATGAAGTAAACCGAAACACAGCGGAAAGCTTCCAAGATGGTACGTTAGACACTAGCGCACACGATCCGAGCACCAAACAAACCTTCAACCGTGTTTGGGACAACAATACTTATTTAGTCGGCGTACAAGGCTGGTTTGAAAACGGTATTTCCTTCTTTGCACAATATCGAATCCAAGATGCTGAAGTCACCGAAGGCATTGATTCTGGCCGTGAAGAGAAACAAAACGCAATGACATCGGGGCTCATGTACAACACGGGTGACTGGCAGTTTAAAGTCGGCTACACCAAAAACTTCGAACTTGAAGTCAATGGTGAAAAAGTGGAAGACAGCTCAGACGACGTCATCTCTGCTCAAGCAATGTACTTTGTAGACCCATCTGCAGTGCTTTACGTACGTGCTCGCGACGTCACAATGGGTGGAAATACTGTCGATTCTGGCAACGCAGGTATGACCTACGATCGCTGGAAGTCTGATTCTTTCAACGAGGTTTCCGTAGGCGTTGAATACTACTTTTAACCCTTTTAAATCATAATTTCAGGGCGAGTTTATACTCGCCCTACTCCGTTTCTGTATTTTATTTTTCCGGTGCTTCTTATGCGAATAACACATACACTCACCTTACTCTTGGCGCTTTTCTCTTTCTCAACAGTCGCCTCTACTCATCGTATAGAAATCAGCAAGGAGATGATTCCTAGAACCTTAAACGGGCAGAAAGTAGAGAGTAACTGGATTAAATCAGACTCAACTGTCGAACTGGATTCTGGTATTAACCAGCTTGTCGTGACCATTGGGCAGATTGTCGTGGAAGATGGGCGACGAACTAAATATTACTCCCAACCCTATATCCTTTTATTCGAAACGAATGATTCTCTTTCCCTTAGCTATAAAACATTCCGCACCATAGAAGATGCTCGTCAATTTGAGAAAAACCCGCAATTTGAACTTACCAACTCTACGGGTAAGCAGGTCAACTTCAAAATAGACTCTGTTCATATTGGTGGGCTTCAAACACGTCAAGACTTCGAATCTTCAATCAAAAAATACAACGAAAATGGGCGAGGGGAAGCCGCGCTTAGCCACTCAGAACCTATTTCTTCTTTAAGATCTTCCACAAGCTCAAAAGATACTCACACTATTTCAAGCGTAAAATCTGGGTTTTTGTCCCTTAATGAAATGGAGCAGAGACGCTTTATGAGCTGGGCGCTGGAAAACCTTAAGTAGCGAACATAGTAAGAATGCGGGCACCGCAAGCCCGCCAAGTCCTATACTCAAACCACCTCAAGGTGCAGGATTCAGAGCTCTATCTTCTGTTTCAGTTCAAGGAGAAGAACGCAGTGGAATGACGAGTCCTTTCCAAGTTCTTTGACGATGAAATGAGACAGAAGATAAGCTCCCAAGGGCGAGTTTGCTTGGTTTTCATGCTGCGTTACCGATTCTAGATTTAGAACCACTAGATCTTCAAATCGGTGCCTTACCTGAAAACCAAGCAATTCTCGCTGAACCAAGCACCTTGAGGTGGTTTGAGTATAGATCCAAATGGGGCGTGACAACTAAAATTACCAATATGCGAAAACATCACCAGAACATTAAATGTAAAAGAAGACACACCGTATAAATTGATAACTAGTTTGATTCTCAAAATAGGAAGTCAAAAAGCAATGACATAAACTTGTTTAAAAACAAAGTAATACGTTAGCAATATATTGGCATCACCTTTGCAATCTAAAGCATATAGCGCAAAGGAAACCACATGCCACCAATTAACCCGACATCTGAAATTGAAACACATAGAGGCTCAGCAATTGCACTGACGACCTTGTGTGCGGCTATTGGGGTGCTTTGGTACTTTGTCCCCCACCCCGCGATTCCAGTTGCTTTGGCGGTGGCACCGTTTGCTCTGCTTCTCACCATTCACTATCCGGTGTTACTGGCACTTTTATTTATCGTATTTTCATACTTTCGTCTTCACGAAGCGTTCCCATTTCTCATGCCTTTCAGAATCCCACTTCTGCTCTCGCTTGGGACGTTGTTTACTTTTTTTTGGCACATTGCCATTTCAAGAAGCATTCAATTCAAACCCTGCAAAGAACTAATGTGGCTAGCACTCTTCTTCATGGTAGTCACAATGGGTATTGTATTCGCGAGTAATAAAACGGCGTCTATCAACTACTTCACCAGTACTTACGTAAAAATCGCCATTATGACACCAGTATTAACGTGGATCCTGACCAACCCTAGCCACTTTAGGCTCGCCATCCGGCTGTTTTGTTTTGCTGGGTTGGCTGTTGCTTTCGTGGCAATTTCGAACAAGCTTGCAGGCATCGGAATTGTAGAGGGTAGCCGAGTCACAATAGGGCGGAGTTTTCAATCCGTACTGGGCGATCCGAATGACCTGTCTCTCGTACTTTTATTCCCATTCTCATTTGCGATAGCGCAAATCCTTGCCCCAGGAATGACGCGTTTAGAAAGATTGCTAGGTATTGCATCAGCCGTGTTCATTGTTTGGGCAATTATTGCCACACAAAGCCGAGGCGGACTGCTGGGAATGGCCAGTGTTGTGGGCATCTTCGCTTACCGTAGAGTGAAATCCAAATCACTGCTGATAATGGGAGGCACTGTACTCATGATGGTGTTGTACCTAGCAGCCGGTATCAGTGGAAGGAAGTCTGGAGGCGCTGCTGAGGAAGGCATAGATGAATCTGCAATGGGCAGGCTTCATGCGTGGGAAGCTGCTTTCAAAATGGCGGTAGATAACCCCTTAACAGGCGTGGGAATCGATAATTATCTCTACAACTATTTCTTCTACAGCAGTTACTGGGATGGGATGAATCATGCCGTCCATAGCTCTTGGTTTGGCGTTCTTGCTGAATCCGGTTTTTTGGGCCTGGTACTGTTTATCGCCATGATCGTCACCATGTTTAAAACCTCCATTTCTTCGGTCAGAACGGTCAGCGAAAACCCAGACAATTACCCGCCAATCACCTACGTAATGAGTGAAGGGACACTCGCTGGGCTCATTGCATTTTGTGTATCCGGCTCGTTTCTAACTCAAGGGTACACGTGGCCTATATACATATTGCTTGCACTCACTGTCGCCAATTTCAATTACATAAATCAAAGTAAGGAGACACAAAATGGACAATAGAATACCGTCGCTAGACGGACTTAGAGCCGCGTCCATTGGGTTGGTATGCTTGGGCCACTTGGTTGGCACAGTTAACTTCCCCACTATTTTTGGTCCTTTGCAAAGCTTGGGAAACTTTGGGGTAAAAGTGTTCTTCGTAATTTCAGGTTTTTTAATCACTACCTTACTTTTAAATGAGCTTAAAAAAACGAGCCGAATTAACCTATCTCAGTTCTTCATTAGACGCGTATTTCGCCTCTTTCCCGCTTTCTATTTCTATATCTTATGCATCGCTATCGCGGAGCATTTTGGCTGGCTTTCTCTAATGTCTGGTGATCTTTTCCATGCCGTAACGTATACGATGAACTATCACCATGAACGCGAATGGTGGCTCAACCACACATGGTCTCTAGCGGTAGAAGAACAATTTTATTTGCTGTGGCCATTACTCCTTACGCTACTTGGTCGTCACCACGCTAAATACCTTCTTGTTGCCACAATTATTGTTGTGCCGTGTATAAGAGGATGGATGCTTTTTGGTTTGGAAAGCTCACCTTCGGCATTAACGCGTGAATTTCAAGCTATCGCCGACGCATTAGCTATGGGGTGCGCATTAGCCTATCTAAAAGAAAGTGGATTTAAATTACCCAACTACTTTGCATCCGCGTGGTTTGTTGTCGTGCCCGTCTGCATGATTCTGATTCCAAGTGTGATGTACAAAATCCAGCCCAACTGGTTTTATATTGGTGGGCAAACGTTCATCAATGTATGTGCGGCATTGATGATTTTGCGCTATAGCCAGTTCAACCAAGGTCTAAGCTTCAAACTGTTAAATAGTAAACCCGCAATTTGGCTTGGTGCACTCAGTTACTCACTTTACTTGTGGCAGGAACCTTTCCTCAACAGTTGGACGCAAGCATGGTATGCCACTTGGCCAATTAACCTTGTACTCGCATTTGGTTTTGCACTGATTTCTTACTACTTAATTGAAAAGCCGGGATTGAAGCTAAGGAAGAAGTGGCAATCATCAAAATCTTCACACAACGGCATTTCTATTGATAAGTCGAAGGCGTAACAAAATTGAGGATAACCATCGAAATTCCAAGCCGAGTTGGGATTAAAGCAGGAATAGCACTACGCTAGAGTGACGTAACAACAGATACTTCACGACGGCACTTATTCAATAAGGAGTTCACCATGGAATTGGGCGCTTTTTCTGTCAGCTTGAACGTAAAAGACCTTCAAGCATCAAAGCAATTTTACCAAGCACTCGGGTTTTCAGTTTTTGCAGGAAACGAATCTGAAAACTGGTTAATACTGTCGAATGGCGATCATAAAATCGGACTGTTTCAAGGGATGTTCGAGAAAAACATGCTCACATTCAACCCAGGATGGAAGCAAGATTGCAGTACGTTAAGTGAATTTTCTGACGTGAGAGACATTCAAAATCACTTAAAAAAAGCAGGGATTGAATTAACGATGACTGCCGATGAATCGACATCTGGGCCCGCTAGTATCATGCTTGAAGATCCCGATGGTAATCCGATTCTTTTAGACCAACATGTGTAACATCACGAAAACACTTACTTTTTCTTGAGAATAAGCAACGATAGGAATAGTTTGAATACCCTATTCACTCAAGGTAGAAGCGGCAATGATTTCTGTTCACTATTCATACCGAGAAGGCGATAACAAAGAGCCTTCTCATTTTTCTTCAGAAAATGCGACCGTAGAGCACGTCACATCCATCATTGCTGAATACCCGTGGGATACGGAAGGTGAACTACCCAGTGAAGAGCACGGTGGTGGCGCTGTATTCATTGAGTTTACAAATAGTGACAAGCAAACTGCTCTTTTCCAATTAGTCCCCATTGGTGAAGGTCGCTGTATGTTGTTTGTCGATGTAATACTTCAAAAAGGGTTTCTCGGATTTATTGGGAAGAAAGCAGTATCCCGAACGTTTGATGACCATTCCGTTGTAGAATTCAGCAAAAACATAAAGGCTTATTGTGAATCGAGCATCAGCGAACTTTATGGCAAATTCTCGTAACACTTAAGCTGCCAAAATTCTAATCGAGATATACTGAGGCGCACAAAACTCCGCTCAAGTCTCACTACGATTATTTGTTGCATCTTACCTTCAAGTAAACATGACACTCCATCCAAAAGTGGTATATTTAAAGAACTTTTTGCGCTTTAAAAATAAAGTCATGAGCTCAAATTGCAGAGAGTTATCTTACTGGAATATTGATCACCCTAAATGTTCTAAAAACAAGTTTGACGCTCCGTAATGTGGCTCCTAAAGTTTGCTATACCCGTTGTTGTTCTGATTAACAATAAGCGGTCCGTCAAACACTAAACATAGGAGCCATCGTTATGAAAAGAGCCAGTTCAGCCTACCGCCTTCAAATGATCAAAGAAGTCGCTACACGGAACCAAGAGCAACCTAATGATGACCCTATGGCGAGTTACATACGGCAGATTCTAGAGGAAGAGCCGCTGAAAGAACAACGCATGGAATCACAACATCGATTCGTTGGCGCGCATTTTGACGAGCAAGCAGGTGGGTGGATAGATGACCGCTGGAATATGAAGTAAACGTTCAAAAAACAAGCTCTAATGATACAAAAAAAGATTCAAAAGCCAGTAGTAATAAACGACTGGCTTTTGTATTTTTAACCGTTCGGTATTCTAAGAAAAAACCTCAAATACATCACCTTGGCTTCAGCAGAACTGGCTAATACAGACTATTCTAATGATAGTATTATACCCAAGTGACCTCAAGGTGCCTGGTTCAGCGACCATACTACCAAAGAATAGGGAACTGGTTTTCAGGCAAGGCGCCGATATGTAGATCTAGTCATTCTAAATCAAACATCGGCAACGAAGTATGAAAGCCAGTTAAACTCGCCCTTGGGAGCCCATAGTCTGTCCCATTTCCTCGTCCAAGAGCTTGGAAAGGATTCATCATTCCGCTGCGCTCTTCTCCTTGAACTGGAACAGACTATGAGGCTCTGAACCCTGCATCTTGAGGTCACTTGGGTATAGAGTTCTTGATGGAATTTTAATCGCATACCTTAGGTGTCTCACTATAAAAGCAATTTTGCATAATAAGATATCAAGGAATTGCCTACACTCTGGCGACAAAGCAGGCAATATCCCTGCTAAAAGTACAGGCTAGGACAATGAATAATAATCACATATCTATTTACTCCACCACTCAAATACGTGATGGGGAAAAGCTTGCTGCACAAAAACTTGGCATTCCAATGTACGAGTTAATGGAACGTGCGGGTAAAGCGGTATTTCGTTTAATAAACGACAAATTTACTTCAGCAAAAAGACTGCTGGTTGTATGTGGTACAGGGAATAATGGTGGCGATGGCTATGTCGTTGCAAAGTTAGCTAAGTTGTTTGGTCATGATGTGATGCTGTGGCACGTAGGTGATTCGGACAGATTGACGGGAGATGCACTCACCGCTCAGCAAGGTTGGCTAGGCGTCGGGGGAGAAATATTGTCTCCAAGTTCGTCTTTTCCTAAAGGACTCGATCTTATCGTAGATGGAATGCTTGGCACTGGCTTATCTGGCATAGTCCGACGCCAATACGCCGAAGTCATCGATAAAATAAATCATCACCCCGCACCTGTCATTTCTATCGATGTACCTTCCGGGCTTTGTGCCGATTCCGGAGAAGCTCTGGGGGCAGCGGTTGAAGCTGCATATACCGTCACGTTCGTTGGTTTGAAACGGGGATTAATCACAGGAAAAGGGAAAAACTATACCGGTATCTTGTCTTACGACAGTTTAGGTACCGACGAATATTTTCAGCAAAACGTTACTTCCCAATATAAAGTGATTGGTGGTCAGATTCTGAAAGACACATTGCCCCACCGCAAACCCAATAGCCACAAAGGCAATTTTGGTCGTGTGCTTCTTGTTGGAGGCGCACACGGCATGGGCGGCGCAATTACTCTAGCCAGCGCCGCTTGCGCTCGCACGGGAGCAGGTCTCACCAAAGTCATCACCTATAAAGAGAACGCCCCTTCTCTCTTAGCGGCTTATCCCGAAATAATGATCGACCCACATATGGGCAATAAACACCTTGTAAACGAGTCGCTGCAATGGGCTGATACCTTGGTACTCGGTCCGGGTTTGGGTCAGCTTGTCTGGGGTAATGAGCTTTTCCACCTCTTTCACAATTTAGCGCTTCCCAAAGTGCTCGATGCTGACGCATTAAATTTCTTGGCAACTCAACCTGATAAGGATCAACAGCGAGTAATTACTCCTCATCCAGGTGAGGCAGCACGCCTCTTAGATTGTTCTGTACAAGACATTGAAGACAATCGATTCCAAGCCGCTAAAGATCTTCATGAAAAATATGGCGGTGTGATTGTTTTAAAAGGCGCTGGAACCGTAGTTTATGGTGGTGATACTTTTTGGGTATGCAACCAAGGAAACCCTGGAATGGCAACTGGCGGAATGGGAGACGTATTAAGCGGAATCATTGGAAGTTTACTTGGCCAAAAACTGAGTATGATCGATGCAGCATGTTTGGGGGTTTGGCTACACAGTAACGCTGCAGATAACTGCGCACAAAATGAGGGGCAAATAGGCATGCTCGCAAGCGACCTATTCCCTTACATTCGGTCACTCCTAAACGGACACGCTTAAACAGTGGTTCAAAAATAGATAACGTAATGTGAATTGAGTAGCACTACAGCGAGGAATACAAAATACCCCTCGCTGACTTCATTAACTTGGAGTAAATTATCCTTTATATACAACAACTCACATTATTAGTAATGATCAGAAAATACGCCCTAATCTGTCTTTCCTTATTGAGCCTCACGCTTCCTTTCATGGCTTTCTCTGCTGTAGACCTTGTTAAAGTTGTAAAATCAGAGCGCACAATGACGTTGCTAAGTAAGGGGGAAGTCGTCAAAGAATATCGAATAGCACTGGGAGGCTCGCCAAAAGGGCATAAACAGCAAGAAGGTGATCAAAAGACGCCTGAAGGACGATATATACTCGATTACAAAAAAGAAGATTCAGCTTTTCACCGTTCAATGCATATCAGCTATCCAAACGCAAAAGACAAAGCCAGAGCGAAAGCTCTTGGTGTCGATCCCGGTGGGTTCATCATGGTTCATGGAAACAACCCAGAAAATCGGCTTCTACAATTTGACTGGACAGAAGGCTGTATCGCGATAACAGACGATGAAATGGACGAGTTCATGGACCTTGTTCAAGTGGGTACTCCGATAGAAATTATGTGGGAAGAGTAATTTATTAAACACTCAGCTCACTAGAACTTTCGCTCCCCTTGGAAGCCCATGTCACTACCGCTTCAATAGTCCATTAGATTTTCTAATCCAATTCATAGAAAAGTATCGTGTATTTGCCCTGCATTCCCCCTTGTTAACGATACTCTTTACTCTTAATATCTCGACAACTTCGAGGTATACCTTTTTATGCCCCTGAGGTTTAAGTGGATAAGAAAAAATAAGACGCTTATTTTCCTGCTATATCCTGATTTTCTTCGCTTTCTCATTAGGAGTAGTAAAGATGTCTTCTTCGGTACCCTTGGTACGATTGACGTTTTTAATCGCCATTCTTGCTGCAGTGGGTCAAATGACTCAAACGATGTATGTTCCATCCATTGGGCATATGGCAGCAGAGTTCATTGTGAATCCTGCGGCATTACAAGCAGTAATGGCTTGCTTTCTTATTCCTTATGGTTTGTCCCAATTTGTCTACGGTCCCCTATCTGACCGATTAGGCAGAAAGCCTATTATAATATCGGGTCTCATCATTTATTTGTTGGGGACGCTCGTTACGTTATTTGCCCAAGATTACTCGCTATTTTTACTCGGCTGCTTTATTCAAGGAGCAGGGATTGGGTGTGGCGGCACTATGGCTCGTACTCTAACCAGAGATTGCTTTGAAGGTACAGACCTGCACCGAGCAAATAGCCTAATCAGCATGTGTATAATATTTTGCCCTTTACTTGCACCATTGCTGGGAGGGTACTTAACCGAAACAACGGGCTGGCGAAATAGCTACTTATTTCTTGCCCTATTTGCAGCTGCTGTTTTGCTAACGATGATAACGAGCTTTAAAGAAACACTGCCTGCAGAGCGTAGAAATGCCGCACCAGTTTGGGAAAACTATCGATACGTATTGGTAAATCGTCGCTTTCAAGGTTACTTAGTGTGTCTTGTTGCTATGTTCTCTGGTGTTGCGGTATTTGAAGCGGCGGCAGGTGTATTGTTGGGTGGTACGTTAAAGCTGCCCGCAACCGTTGTGAGCTTGCTATTTATCGCCCCCATTCCAGGATATTTAGCCGGAGCAGGGCTTTCGAGTGTTATTGCACAAAAGAGCTCTGAAAAGCACGCCTTGGTATATGGAATGGTTGCGGCGGTTATTGGCTCGGCCATCGTTTTGATTCCGGGGCTTAACGACAAAACCACTGCTGTTACACTAGTCGGTGGAGCAACAGTATACTTTTTAGGCGCTGGCATTTTGTTCCCTGCCGCTACGACAGGCGCATTAACCCCATTCTCTTCTCACGCCGGTACCGCGGGTGCACTCCTTGGTGGAATGCAAAATTTTGGTGCTGGAATCGCTACGATGGCGGCATCGGTGCTCCCTGCAAGCAATCAATTGCCTCTAGGCATCATCATGCTTATATGCGCAATTTTTGCGATGTTGGGGTTGATTTGGGTAGACAAGCATCCTGAAATACAAACGGATAGACAAGTAACTGCGATTTAGATCCAGCTTTGTAAACTCTCTTTTAAACTGTAGTAAAAGTGTCACAAAGGATATTTAGCCTCACTATACTCTTTCACCTTATAAATAAAGCGATAACGCTTTTATGGTGAGAACAAATATCATTTACAGTTACGATAATTATGACTAACATTATTTAGTCATTAAAAATCGCAGTAGAGTATAGATTGAAATATAAGTTAATTTCTCCACGCACCACCTATATTTGGCTCACAGGCATCTTAGTTGCTCTACTTTGCTTTTATACAATTAATTTCTATGAAGGCAAGCGAGCACAATATAGCTTAGAGCTGAAAACAAACGAACAAATTGAAGCCCTAGAAAACGCCATAAGTGCTTTAAAAACTGTCCTTCATTCTACTCGAGACTTTCTTCAAATCAGTAATGATCTAACATCTGAACAATTCCATAGATTGCTTCGCGATAGAACAGGAATCGATTCAGGTATACATACTATTTTTTGGGCACCGCTCATTTCGACCAGACACCCTGCTGAAAGCAACATATTAAAAATAAAAAGCAACCAACTTGGCTATACAATACATCCTGACATTTCAACCAATTACGCTTGTTCCAATTGGCTAGGGCTTCATGCATTCCCCGTGTTGTATGCTTCTCCTAAGTTTGAAGGAAGCGAATTTTTAGGTAAAAGGTTGGAAAGCCACTGCCCAAACAATAAAGCGCTAAGACGAGCTATTGAAATTAATGAGGCAAAAGCATCTACTTTTTACCATGAAGGAAAAAGAGGGCTTCAAATATATTTGCCCGTGCAATCATCACAAGGGCAAACACTGGGTGTTTTGGTGATGAACATCATTTTACATGAGTTCCTTGAGCTGGCTTGGCAAGATGAATTTTTAGCCAAAAACATTGAAATCATTGTACAAGATGAGAATAAAAGAGAATTATTTCAAATGCGCCACCCAGATCAAAAAGACAATCTTTTTGGTCTTCTGGAATTTCCATCAGTAACTAGAAGTTTATATTTCCCTACATTAGATAAGTCTTTAGTTATCACAACTATTTATTTAAATACCGATTATCGCCCGTTGATTTATGGGGCGGCCTCCAGCTTCTTAATCTTTATGTTAACCCTCTCCGTTTCCGTTAGTGTTAAAAGCTACGCAAACCGTTTACAAGTTTCGAATAAACTTGTGGCTGAGAAAACTCAAAGACTTAGAGTTCAAGCCACACACGACTCACTAACAGGGCTATTCAATCGGCAAGCGCTAGCAGAACAGTTAGAAGATTTTATTAGCCAAATCACCCCAACGGGTGGCAATGGCTTTGCCATCCTATTTATCGATTTAAATCGATTCAAAATTGTGAATGATTCAATGGGTCACACGATTGGAGACTTGCTTCTACAACAAGTTGCTCAGCGATTAATCAACAACGTCCGCAATGACGATATCTGTTATCGATTTGGTGGGGATGAATTTATCGTTTGCCTCAGGAATAAGCTTAATCGATACGACGTTAGTAACGTCTGTCAGCGCTATCTAGCGGCACTGACGGAACCCTACTACTGTGACGGTCTCTCATACAATATTGGTGCAAGCATCGGTGTCACAACGGTCAATTCACCCACTCAAACCTTAACCAACATTCTACGAGAAGCCGATACCGCCATGTATCGAGCCAAAAATTCATCATCGGATCATGTTATTTTTTATGATGACACTATGTTTGATCAGGCCAAGCAGCGCTTTACTGTAGAAAACGAATTGAGCGAAGCACACAGCAAAAAGCAGTTACTTCTTTATTATCAACCCGTTTTCTCCGTAAACTCTGATACGGTTGCGGCATTTGAAGCTTTGTTGCGTTGGAATCACCCTGAAAAAGGGTGGATCTCACCTGCTGTCTTTATCCCCGTAGCTGAAGAAACCGATCAGATTATCGAAATAGGTGATTGGATATTAGAAGAAGTTTGCGACACTATTCAACAGATATGGGACAAGTCGCCTTCTGGCACATGCCCTCGAATCAACGTGAACGTTTCGGTGAAGCAACTTAAGTCAGGTCATATCGTTAAAACACTTCGTAGCGTTCTTAAAAAGTATCGGTTCCCTAACTCCCTTCTGGGCATAGAAATCACTGAATCCACACTACTCAACCACTCAACAGCCAGCAACACGCTTAAGCAGATAAAAACGCTAGGAGTATCACTGTACCTTGATGATTTTGGTACTGGTTACTCGTCTTTGGCTGTGCTTAACGATTACCCGTTTGACGTTTTGAAAATGGATAGAAGCTTCATATGGAAACTGAATAAGAAGGGAGATAAATCCTCACAGCTTTGTGAAGCCATTATCAAGATGTCGCATTCAATTAACCTAACGGTAGTCGCAGAAGGGGTCGAAACTCAAGCTCAATTCGATATGCTCAAAAGCTATCAATGCGACTATATCCAAGGCTTTTTGAAAGGAAAACCGGTGGCAAAATGTGAAATGTCACGCTTTATTGTCTCTTCAAGCGCAGCTAAGCAATTATCAAATATCGCGTTAAAACATAAGAAATCTGAAAACGCTTAGCCGACGCTAATGTGATTACTTAATCCGAACTCGGGATAAGCGGTGACTAATCCGCTGGATATACAACACCTATCTGCTTTCTGACTTCTGTTAGTACTTTCGCCGTTATTTTTGAAAGCTTCTCGGCATTTGAATCTGTTACGTCACCGTTGACTAGCTTGGCAAAATATTGTGCTTCATACACCATACTCATTTCGTTGGATGGCAATGTTATGTTTTGCGTTGCACCACCTCTTGGTTTGATTTCAATGTTCTGCGCTTCGGACAAATGATGAATAACAATGTTGCCGTTCTCACCTTGTATCTCACTGGGTATCGCTGAATCCGCTACCTTAGAATGCGTAATCACTACATCAAAGCCATCATAGTTAAGCAACACACTGCCCTGACCATCTACCCCAGATTCTAAAATTGTCGCCGTCGCATGCACACTCTTGGGTTCGCCAAACAGGCTTATTGCGCTCGCGATGCAGTAATAGCCAATGTCCATTGTCGAGCCATTAGAAAACTCGGGGTTAAATGTATTTGGGTTTTCGCCATTAAGATATTTTTGGTAGCGAGAAGAATACTGGCAGTAGTTTAGGATGGCTTTGCGTACAGGAGAGATATCAGAAAGCGTATTTTTGACTAACTCAAAATTGGGCAGATAATTTGTTTTAAACGCTTCCAATAGAACGACATTATGTTGGTGTGCCACTGCGAACATTCTTTCAACTTCTTCATAATTGGATGCCAATGGTTTTTCACAGATAACGTGCTTTCCATGTCGCATCAATGCAATGGCTTGTTCACAGTGAAAGGAATTAGGGCTTGCAAGGTATACGGCATCAATATCGTTGTTTGCACATAATGCATCAAAATCCGTAATGATCGTCTTGCAACCGAAGTTTTCAGCAAAGGCCACTCCTGTCTCGTGATTTCTGGAATAAACCGCGGCCAAAGAGTACTGCTCAAAGCTCAACGCGGCTTTTACAAAATGCTCCGTAATCCAATTTGTCCCTACTACAGCCAGCTTTATCATTTGTTTCCCTAATTAGTTAACGTCGCTTAGTCCCTAATAATCATCTTCTTAAAAGGCGTCATTTTCAACACCATTTCAAGTAAGGATTTGTGACAGAAACAACCGAATGATCAACAAATTATTTACAATTCCGACCCAATGCTCTTCAATAAAAATATTGCTCGTACTCTGAGCTAACAATTTGGAGACGCTATGACTGGCAGTAAACCCATCTGGGTCCCGACCTCAGAAAGAATAGAAAACGCGTTAATTACAGACTTCATTCAACAACTGAATACTCGGTATGCGTTATCTATTTCTACTTATGACGAGCTTCAACAGTGGTCGGTGGATGCCAGTTCCCAATTTTGGCAATTCTTATGGGATTACCTTGGTGTTGTTGGGGTACAAGGGAAAACCATCAACGAACTGGGTCCTTCCAAATGGCAAGAAAGTGTCATTAGCAGAGATACGCTTTGGTTCCCCGAAGCAACATTAAATTATGCTGAAAACCTTTTAGCTGGATCATCGTTTTCATCGCAATCCGCTGCGATAGAGTTTTACAACGAACGAGGTGAATCGAGTACCTTATCTTGGAAACAACTTGAAGAACAGGTCTCGACAGTTCAACAATGGCTTCAAGATTGCGGGGTCAAAAAAGGCGACGTGGTTGCGGGCTATCTCCCCTACCTTACTGAAACGGTCGTTGCCATGCTTGCAACGACAAGCTTGGGGGCTATTTGGACTTCTACTTCACCCGACTTTGGTATAGACAGCGTTCTTGAACGTTTCGGGCAGGTTAAACCTAAGGTGCTGTTTTGTTGCGATGGTTACTCCTTTGGAGGGAAGAATCATGATATGCGAAACAAAAACCAAGCACTCGGCGAGCATCTCGATTCATTAAAACAGATATGCCAAATTGAATACCTAAATTTGCCACCACTAAAGGGCAGTATAAGCTGGACTGAGGTGGTCACGTGCTTTTCGCCCACAGAGATTGAATACTGCCCAGTAGGTTTTAACGATCCTTTATTTATTCTTTATTCTTCTGGCACGACAGGAAAACCCAAATGCATCACCCACTCTGTTGGTGGCACGCTTCTTAACCACAAAAAAGAGCATCAACTTCATTGTGATATCAAGGCAGGAGATCAGGTGTTCTACTACACCACATGCGGCTGGATGATGTGGAATTGGCACGTTTCTGCACTTGCCAGTGGTGCAACTTTGGTGGTGTTTGATGGTAGCCCTGTGTACCCAAATGAGGGGATTTTGTGGGATATTGCACATCGTGCTAGTGTGTCACTGTTTGGCACTTCGGCAAAATATCTCGCTGCGTTAGAGAAGAACGGCTATTCACCGAAACAACACTTTAACCTCAGTGCCGTTCGAACGCTTTGCTCGACAGGTTCAGCGCTTTACCCCGAGCAATTTGACTACGTATATCAACATATCGGGCAAGATATTCATCTCGCCTCTATTTCTGGTGGCACCGATATATGCGGTTGTTTTGTGTTAGGAAACCCAATCTCCCCCGTTTACAGGGGAGAATGCCAAGGGCGCGGTCTCGGGCTCAATGTCGACGTCGTTGATGACAATGGACTGTCTCGTCGTTCAGAACGAGGGGAATTAGTCTGCTTAAACAGTTTTCCGAATCAGCCAGTTGGTTTTTGGAATGACAGCGGTGAACGTTATCACAACGCTTACTGGGATAAATTTGAAAACGTGTGGCACCACGGAGACGACGTTGTACTAACAAGCAACAATGGCATGGTCTTCTATGGTCGCAGTGATACCGTGCTCAATCCAGGTGGCGTGCGTATTGGCACTGCTGAGATATATCAGCAAGTCAATCAATTGGACGGGGTGACCGATTCCATTGCTGTCGGACAACAATGGGATGGCGACGAGCGCATCATACTGTTTGTCCAGTTAGAAAAAACACACTCACTCTCCGATGATTTAATCACCTTGATTAAAAGTACGCTTAAAACTCGCTGTTCGCCACGACATGTCCCAGCGGTAATCCTTGCGGTAAGTGACATTCCAAGGACGAAGTCCGGCAAGCTCGTTGAAGTTGCGGTTAAGGAAGTCATACATGGCAATGAGGTCAAAAACATTGGCGCCATTGCCAACCCTGAAGTACTCGGGGAAATCGCCTCCGTATTTGGCCGGATCTAACACCGAGTCAAACAACCTTAGTTCAATCAGCATCCAAACCAGCTTTACATGAAGCTGGTTTCTACTCTATCCGTTACGAACTGTCGTAAATGCTTGCAATATTTGCTATTTTTTAATGGCATCTATAACTAACCCTCTCTGGAATTACGCACTTTATGAACCTTTCTCAAGTTGAAGCCTTTTGCACCGTCGCTGACGTTGGTTCGGTTTCTGAAGCAGCTCGTCAACTCGAATGCAACAGAACCAAACTCAGTATGGCGATAAAAGCGTTAGAGAAAGAACTGAATACAGAATTGTTTGTGCGCTCAGGCAACCACCTTTCCCTCTCAGAAGCAGGTAAAGCAATTTATAAAGATTGCGAAAGTTTACTAGTGACGCAAAAAAGGATCGTGCAAACTTGCCGCCAAGTCTCCGGTGAATTTAATGCAGAAGTATGGATTGCGCGAGACGACTCACTTCCGGATGAACTGTGGCAAAATCTAGCGCACCAGATAAACAAAAAATTTCCTGCCACCTCCTTTAACATGGTCCTCGCTTCGAGCGGCGACCTTGCTAACTTGGTCGAAACGCAGCAAGTGGATTTCGCATTCGGTGTCGATTACGAACGAACGGATGACCCGCGTGTCACTTACCATCCGATCGGTAAAATTCGAATGATGTCTGTCTGTCGAACTGGGCATCCTTTAACAAAAATGCGTCGTGTCGCAGATGAAGATTTACGAAATGCGATGCAAGCTTCCATCGCCTACCTGAACGAAAAAGATAATCCAGAACTTCAGCCTTTTTCACTTCGCTATATTGGCTTTTCAAGCTTTGATTACATGCTCAGTACCATTCTCGGAGAAGATGCCTGGGGCGTGTTACCTGAACCCTTGATTCGCCCCCTGCTTCGTCAAGAAAAAATCGCGGTAATTAAGCACACCTATGGTCTGACTCAAGAAGACTATTGCATGTTCACCGCAGCAGGAATGACAGAGGACGCCGCCATGGTTTGGCTGGCCGACAAACTCAGTGACTACCTTTTTGATTTCTAACTCATCACTGACCGCCAAATATATTGGCATCACAATAAAACCTCAAACCATTGATTTTAAAAGATTAAATCTTAAACCGTAACTTAACCGGCTTTTGTTCAGTCAGTTTTTGTTTGTAAAATGTCCATCTAGCGCGAAGAATGAAAGTGTATTAACAACCGAGACATTTTATGTGTGCTAGGACAAGCAAAAACGAAAACAGCGTATTAACCTTTTCAGCCCTTTTAGCCTCTGGCTTTGCATTCGGTGGCTTGATTCTTGGATTATGGGTAGGTTCGCTGGTCATTGTTTTTGATGGTGTCTACTCCTTAATTAGTCTGCTGTTAACTTTATTGTCACTAGCCGCCGCGTGGTACATTCAAAAGCCGTCTGACGCGCAATTCCCCTTCGGCCGCGCGGTTATCGAACCCATTGTCATTATTATCAAAGCAACATCCATTCTCGGTGTTGTGGTGTATGCCCTGTATTCAGCAATTGAAGCCCTATTGACGGGCGGACGTGAGGTCGACGCTTCTATTGCAACACTATTTGGTGTTGTGAATGTGTTAGGTTGTGGATACGCATGGTGGGTCATTGCTCGTAAAAGCAAGCAACATTCCTCTGGATTAATTGAAGCAGAAGCCAAACAATGGCAAATGGACACCTTACTGAGTGTCGTCGTTACAGCAGGGTTTGTTGTCGCGTGGTTTGTTTCTATTTCTCCATATAGCGAATATGCCGTGTACGCCGATCCAGCTATGATGGTCTGCATGTCTTTCTATTTTATTAAAGTACCGTTTGATATGTTGAAAGACGCTCTTCGTGAATTGCTGATGATGTCGCCCAATAAAGAACTGTGCCAGAAAGTAGATAAAGGCATTTCGGCGGTAGAGCAAGAAATGCCGCAAGACATTCATGTTACTGGCGTAACTAAGATAGGTCGTGAACTTAGAGTGGATGTAGATATTCACACCAATAAGAAAACCATCGAGATCGGTGATATAGAACGCACAAGAACCAAGATCACTCGCAGGCTTTCCGCCCTACCCTACGATCTGCAACTCAATTTGAACGTCTGTTAACCACAGCTCAAATGACACACAAAACGCGCTAATTTAAGCGCGTTTTTTAATAGGTGATATAACCCAAATAATGTCACCAACCTCCAAGCTCACTCCTATCTGAACGCCCATTGCTTCTCATATACGAAGACATCGCGACACTTAGCATTATGATGTTGCTTATACCCAAGTAACCTCAAGACGCTCGGGTATAGTTATAGAGCTATCAATTTCTCTAGATGAACTGAGATGAATCAAAGTTTTTATAGCGAAACAATTTTAAAGTTGTATTATAAATACATCTTTAAAATCTAAAGGTATGAGCAATGTTAAACATCACCGATATGAGAGTCGAAAACAAGATCCCCCCTATCTTACGTCTTGGTTTTAGGCCATTCTTTCTAGCGGGTCCGATCTACGCAATTATCGCTATAGTAGTTTGGGTATATGCCTTTCAGAGCGGTCAACCTAGCTACTTAAATGTTCCAGCTCTTTGGTGGCACGTGCATGAGATGTTTTTTGGATTCGCGATGGCGATTGTAGCTGGCTTTGTTCTCACCGCGGTACAAAACTGGACGGGGGTCAACGGAACAAAGGGATATCGGCTAGCGGCCATTTTCTTATTGTGGTGCCTTCCTAGAGTCTTGTTTTGGACACCCACTCCTCTCTGGCTCATCTCTACCATCGAAGCCATGTTTCTTCTCGCCACGGCATATGAAATTGGTTATCGAGTATTTAGAACAAAAGGCTGGAAAAACTTATTCTTTGTGCCGATGTTCTTACTAGCTATAGGGGCTAACTTCGCAAGCTACGCAGCCATTAAAGGTTTGCCCCCATTTCCTGCAAGTGCTGTATGGCAATCGATGATGTGGTGGTTTGTGTTGCTGCTCTCCATTATGGGGGGAAGAGTCATTCCGTTTTTTACCGCTAGACGATTTCAGTTCGAAAAACCGCAACCCATTGTTTGGCTAGAGTGGGTAGCAACACTGCCTTTGGTGCTTTTATTTATAACGAGCTTTTTCCCTCTTACGCATCAACAAATTGGGCAGTGGCTCATGCTGATTGCCGCAGTAGGTCAATTTTATAGAGTGGCTCGTTGGAAAACATGGAAAACCTTCTCCGAACCCCTAGTGTGGTCGCTACACTTAGCTTACCTTTGTATTCCCATTGCATTAACCGTTCGCGGGCTAACCTCTAATGGCTTTGTAAGCCATACCATGCTGCATCTCATCGCGTTAGGTGCACTCGGTGGTCTAATTCTCTCTATGATATCGAGAGTAACGATGGGGCATACTGGTCGGGAGATTTATAAAGGACCGAAGATGAGGTTTGCCTTTGCGGCATTAATCTTGGCGGCTGTGCTACGCAGTATTGGCGTTTCTGTAGCACCATCAGCCATGATGCCACTGATCCATACATCGGCATTGTTGTGGGTTGTCGCATTCGCCCTCTTTGTGTGGAAGTTTGCCCCTATGCTTTGGTCACCAAGAATTGATGGCAGACCAGGCTAAAGATCTTAGATTTACCCAGCCCCTTTTACATGGGGCTGGTCGTTCAATCATCTTAATCATTACAACCTATCGAGTAGCGCTTTAACCAACTTATTAATCCCAGCAGATGCTTCAGAAATCGATTCAGCCAACATATAAGCTGGTGTAGTAATGAGTTTTCGTTCTTCATCGACAAGTATATCTGTGACATCGCAGTTAACGTGCTTTGCACCCATAGATTCCAACGTCGACGCGGTTTCTGCATCTTTCCCGATCGTCAACTTAACACCTTCGCCGTATACTTTGGGTAGTAGCGCTGGCGCAATGCACATATACCCCGCAGGCTTGCCTTCACGAGCAAATGCTTTGCATACGTCAAGCACTGAACTGTGCACACTGCATTCCTTACCATCAAACGCAAACGACGATAAGTTCTTAGCCACCCCAAATCCACCGGGTACAAGCAGTGCGTCATACTCGCTTACCATCAATTCGCCGATATCTTGAATATTCCCTCGCGCGATTCGTGCAGATTCAGAAAGAACATTTCGAGTTTCAGCCGTTACTTCCCCGTTTAGATGATTAACAACATGATGCTGCTCGATATTTGGTGCAAAACAATGCCAAGAGGCTCCGTTTTGCTCTATCGCGAACATAGACAATACGGCTTCATGAATTTCAGCTCCGTCATATACACCACAACCACTCAAAATAACTGCCACTCTTTTCATTCTTTTTCCTTGCTTTATCTGACGTTCTCATCGACCAAATTCTCACTATACCCAAAGAAATTAAACAAAAGCGCGATCACCGTCAGACAAAAACGGCCTGCTTAAAAGCAGGCCGTTGGATTTGATCATTATGGATAGCGTGTTGAGAATGGATAGAGAGTTAGAAACTAAGCCGCTAAAACGCTATCGCTCAAAGCTCCTATACAACACTAGAGCTTAAAGAAAGAAAGCTGATGTTTTTGCTGTTCTGCCAGCTCAGATAACTCACCACTTGCTGTTGCACTTTGGCTTATACCGGTAACATTTTGGTTAACAAGCTCCGACATGTTGTTGATGTTGCGGTTAATATCTTGTGTTACCTGAGATTGCTGTTCTGCTGCAGTCGCGACTTGAGCGTTCATATCATTGATATCCGCTACCGATTCAGTAATCCCTACCACGGAATCATTTGCTTGATTACTCAGTGATTCGTTTAACTTCAGCATCTCCAAGCTGGTTTGCATACTTTGGTTAGCTAAACCAGATTTAGCTTGTAGCTCTTCAATAATGGCTTGGATTTCTTGCGTTGAATCTTGCGTACGTGCCGCCAGCATTCTCACTTCATCCGCTACTACGGCAAAGCCTCTGCCCGACTCTCCAGCGCGTGCTGCTTCAATCGCTGCATTCAACGCTAATAAGTTGGTTTGCTCAGATACACCACGAATTACTTCAATAACATTGTTGATTTGCTCTGATTGCTCTTGAAGCTGAGTCACCACACTTGCCGCCTCATTCAATGATGAAGACATTTGCGCGTTCGCATCTTCAGCTTCTTTGAACACATCTAGGCTCGATTTTGCCAATTGGTCAGCTTGCTTAGCCGTAGAATCCGCTGCAGTCGCGTTGTCGGATACGTTATCAGCAGTACTCGCGAGCTCGGTTACTGCGGATGCAACTTGTTCCAACTCATTTTGTTCTTGCTGTGCATTTCGTTCAGCTTGCGTCATTACTGCTGCCAACTCAGTTGATGCAGAAGCAACATCTTCACTGATGCGTGTTAGCTCTCCTACCGTTTTGTGCAACTGAGAAACCGTGGTGTTTACATCAGCACTTAGCTTAGCAATCTCGTTGTCACCATCTTGATCGGCTCTTACTGTTAAATGACCTGCCGCCAACTTGCGCATAACGTCTTGTAACTTAGTGATAGGTGTTACGATCAAGCCAGATAACCACCATGCCACTATTAGAGAAATAGCAAATACCGTTAACAGAATGTAAGTAGCATTGGATTTAACTTGTTCGTTGCGTCTTAAGCTATCGTCCAAGTGTTCCATTGCGTATTCATTAACTTGCTTCGATAGTGCGTTGATCTCTTCCACCATATCGTTACCAATTTTCCGATATTCAGAGATAAACGCATCAAACTTAGCATCTGATAGTGTACCGTTATCGTGTTTGTTAAGAATTGGTACCGCTCGGTGTGAGTAATCTACGTATGCTGAAATAGATTGTTTTACCTTATCGACTTCGCGTTGAAAAACGGTTGTTTTTTCAAGCTGCGATAATTGCTGAGTAAGAAACTGCCCTTTCTCACGTAGGTGTAATTGAAAGTCGTCTCGGCGGCTAGGATCGTAAATTGCGTAAACAGCACTGATCCTTAACGGGTATATAGTATCGTCTAGCTTGGCAAGGGTATCTTTATAGAAAACTAATGAGCTTACATTTTCTGCCATGTCTTTTTGTTCAGCTTCCAGATTCGTTTTTGTTATCCAAAGTGAACCAAATAAAGCGATGACAAGAATAAGTACCGGGATTAGGACTTGAACTCGAATTGATATATTTTTCAAAGAAAATGGCATAGGTACCTCATACAGTTTGTTAACTGCATCCCTGCTGGTCATATATAGAAGGCAGAAATATAGAGCAGCACCTCATTTTTGTCCACAATAAAAACAAGCTTTACTAATTTTAATTGGTTAAAATTTAAGCCATTAAATTGACACGCAGTCAGTAATATGGCGTTTTTTTATTTGTTAGTGATATATATATCAAGTAAAGGTCAAAAACATAAAATAAATAGAATTATTTAAATTTGTTACAGTTGGTTAATAAACCGTATATTGGCCTTTTCACAATGAAAAAGGTTATCATTTACATAACAATAAGTTACAGAAACATCTAGCCGTCCATACTTCTAACAGTCTTTTAATCGAGAAATGTTACACCGAAGTTGCATGTATTGGTGTGCATTTTAATTGCTGAATAAACATTCAAAGTTATCGCTTTTAATAAAAAGAACTTATTAAAACCAAGAAATAGAAGTCATAGAAAGGATATAACAATTATCATCTAAGTATGACAAGTTATAAAAGCCTTTTTGTTTTGGAAAATATAACGTTATTTTAATTGACCTTAATTTTAATACTGTTACTAACGTTACACTTTAAATAACTTATAAAATTAGTGAGTCACTTCGTGTATATATCCAAGTGACCTCAACGTACAGAGTTCAGGGCTCTATATTCTGTTTCGATTCAAGCCTCTCTACTTCAAACTCAGGAGCGCACTGGAATACGACACAATCAACACACTGCTGTCACAAACTGTCACCCATCGAATCCATCCTCTATTTATAATACAGACATAGAAAATGTCTCTAGGTGAACTCATGCTAACGATTCAGGTCAATTAATCCTGCGTTAATGGTTGCCTGACATGATATCGGCAATCCGTAAGACTTGGTTGGATGCGCTGAACGGGATCTTGCAAGTAATCTTCAGCGTGGTGTTTTTTACTAACACTTAGCTAATCAAACCAATCGAATGGAACGATAAATACATCGTACTGTCATAACCGATTGTTATTACACAAGTTTAATATTGGCACTTAGTTTGCAAAAATCTCGAAAAACGTTGTACCCATAACAGAATTGATTGAACATTCTAACGTGCGTCAATCTTTGAACTGTTCATTCAAAACACAACGAAACCGGATCTCATTTTTATCCGTATTAGAGATGAACTTAAAGAAGAAAAGGGAAGCAAATGTCTAAAAAATTATTACGTTGGTTGGCTCCAGTAGTAATTCTAGGTGGCGCTTATGGCGCTTTCAATGTAATCGCAGCAAACGGACCAGAAGCGGAGGAAAAGAAAGAGGTTGTCACCATTCCTCTGGTTCAGGCTGAAAACATATTCCCAAGTGACCACCAAGTCATCATTTCAAGCTTTGGCGAAATTTCTCCAGTGGAACAGACACGACTTTCCGCTCAAGTATCAGGGGAAGTGACAAGTTGGCACCCTAATTTTGTCGCTGGTGGGATAGTGAAACGCGGTGAGGTTTTATTTAAATTAGAACGAGATAACTACGAAGCAGCGGTCTTACAAGCAGAAGCATCACTCGCCAGCGCAAAAGCCTCACTCATAGAAGAGCAAGCAAAAGCAAAGGTTGCTGAAAAACAAGCGAGAAAGCTAAACAAAAAACAAGTGACAGACTTGTACCTAAGAAAACCTCAAGTGTTGAGTGCTCAAGCACAAGTAAAATCAGCACAAGCTGGTTTAAAGCGCGCAAGACGCGACTTAGAAAACTGTACTGTGATTGCACCGTATGACGCGCTCGTTGTTTCACGAAATATAGGTGTCGGTCAGTATGTTTCAGCAGGCTCTGAAGTCGCACAACTCAACAACATTGAAGCAGCGGAAGTCAGTATCCCTATTGCTGGGTTCGATAGTTCATTCCTTCCTGAAACTCTCAGAGGTATCAAAGCAACCGTTATTGAAAAAGGTGTTCGCTCCATAGAGCGTGAAGGCTTTATTTCTCGTGATCTCGGCATAGTCGATAGCAGCACGCGTATGGTTAACCTTGTGGTACAAATTGAAGATCCGTATGGCGTAAACTCGGACAGACCTATCTTAAAATTCGGCTCTTACGTGCAGGTGCGCTTTGCGGGTAAAGAGCTCAAACACATTTACCGTCTTCCACAAGAACTTGTGAACAATCGAACGGTTTGGATCGTGAATGAAGAGAACCAACTAGAGCCAAGAACCGTTAACGTTTTACGTGAAGAAGGTGAGTTTTTCTTGATTGGTAGTGGCATTGAAGAGAAAGATCAGGTGGTCCTGACGTTACCTGAATACCCTCAGAAAGGCATGAATGTCGAAATCGCCCAATCAGGGTCTGAATCCGCTAGTGTTGCGAAATAAGGACTGATTCATGGACATGGATACAAACAAACCGACTCAACCAACGGAAAAAGGGTTGATTGCTTATTTCGCTAATAACTCAGTCGCTGCCAATTTAATGATGATCTTCATTATCATCATGGGCGCTGTGAGTTATTTCTTCATTCAAAGACAGATGTTCCCAAACATCGAAGTTAACTACGTTAACATCAGTGCTTCCTATCCCGGTGCTTCCCCTCAAGAGATTGAAGAAAGCATTTTGATAAAAATTGAAGAATCGCTGAAAGATGTAACGGACATCAAAAAAGCGGTTTCTACGGCTTCACGTGGCAGTGCGCATCTGTCGCTGGAAATTGACGTCGATGCTGAACTCAGTGACGTGTTGGATAAAGTGAAGCAAAAAGTCGATTCCATTGCCTCCTTCCCTGCATCAATGGAACCCGTCAACGTATACCAAGTCGAATGGCAGCAAGATGTCATCGAAATGGCTCTGGTTGGCGACAAACCGCTAACAGAGCTAAAGCCTTTAGCAAAAGTCATTGAAGACGAACTGCTTCAACTCAGTAATGTTGCACTCGTCGATTTAAGCGCACCAGAAGATGAAATTGCCATCGAGGTTCACCCTGATACGCTAAGAAAGTACGATCTAACATTGAACGACATCACCAATGCCATTCAGCGTTATTCAGCAAATTACTCGGCAGGAGAAGTCAGTACCAATACGGGTATGATTTCCGTTCGAATCGAAAATCAATACTACCGCGGGGAAGAGTTTCGCCACATTCCTGTAAAAATTGGCGCCAATGGTGCGAAAGTTCATCTTCAGGATATTGCCACGATAAAAGATGGCTTTGTAGAAGGTGAGCGCCACTTCAAGTACACGGGACAAAACGCAATTTACCTTTCCGTGCAAGCAACCAAAGATCAGAATATGATTCCCGTCGCGGAGTCAGTAAAAGCGTACATAGAACATAAAAATAAGACGTTACCTGAAGGGATGAAAATCAAGACTTTAGTGGACATGACGTACTATTTGAATGCGCGCTTGGATATGATGCTTAAAAACCTACTCCAAGGTGCGGTGCTTGTTGCCATCATGCTCAGTATTTTCCTTCGTGTAAAACTGGCGTTTTGGGTAATGGTTGGTCTTCCTGTCTGTTTCTTAGGTGCCATGATGCTCATGCCCGTTGTTG
This sequence comes from Vibrio sp. vnigr-6D03, assembly GCF_002835515.1. NCBI lineage: Bacteria > Pseudomonadati > Pseudomonadota > Gammaproteobacteria > Vibrionales > Vibrionaceae > Vibrio > Vibrio sp. vnigr-6D03. Next base: position 114,348 of record NZ_PIZL01000003.1, on the reverse strand, counting down.
GCGTCAGCATAAATATTATTTCTTTGTTCGCCTTCATCATGGTGCTGGGTATCGTAGTCGATGATGCCATTGTTATGGGGGAAAGCGCCTACTCAGAAATTGAGAAGCATGGGGGCGGTGTTAACAACGTTGTCCGAGGCGTAAAAAAGGTGGCAACCCCAGCTACTTTTGGTGTTCTAACGACTATTGCAGTATTTGCCCCATTTATTATGTCTACAGGGCCTGAGCGAGCGTTCTTTTTCGGAATCGCGTCGGTCGTTATTCTTTGTCTTATCTTTAGCTTGATTGAGTCAAAGCTCATTTTGCCTGCTCACTTGGCACATACCAAGTTTACGCCAATTAAAGAAGGCAGTTGGCGAGACCGATTTAACAAGCGCTTCTTTGGGTTTGTTAATGGTCCATACCGCAACTTTGTTACGCGCTGCACGCAATGGCGCTGGACTGTCTTTGCTACCTTTGTCGCTATATTAGCCATCAGTTACGCGATGATTGCTGCTAATCATGTTCGTGTTGTTCCCTCTCCTAAAGTACCTCATGATTTCCCAGGCGTTAGGATAACAATGAACGACAATGTGTCCGATGAACAAACCATCGAAGCATTGCGTGTTATTGAAGATGTTATATGGGATGTTGAAAACGAAACCATTGATACTCATGGGCAGGGAATGATTAAAGATCTACTGTCGATGAATCGCGGTCGTACGAGTGGACGTATCGTTATTCCATTAGTCGATGAAGATCTTCGCCCATTCAATACCTTCGAGCTTTCCCGCCGTTGGCGCGAGAGAATTCCCGTTATCCCTGGCCTTAAATCCATCACAATCATCGATGATGTAAACGGCGGAGACGGCGGTGATGAATTCGGTTATTTACTGTTTGGTCCAAATATTGAAACGTTGAACAATGCAGGTCGCGAGTTGATCGCGAAACTGCAAGAGCAAAATGGCCTTTATGACATTTCATCATCCATCGATACAGGCAGTAAAGAAGTCCTACTTTCTCTTGCTCCAGTTGCCTACGACTTAGGCTTGGATCTCTCCGACATTGCTAAGCAAGTTGGCGGCAGTTTCTATGGAGGAGAAGCGCAACGAATCATACGCGATGGTGAAGAAGTGAAAGTAATGGTTCGCTACCCTAAGCTAACGCGTGAAGCATTTTCTTCATTACGATATGCGGTTATCACTACGCCATCTGGCAATAAAGTCATGTTGGGTGATGTGGTTGAAATAGACCAAAAACCGGGGATCAGTAGCATCCGTCGGGAAGAAGGTTATCGCACCGTCTATGTTTATGGTTCGATAGATGAAGAGGTGGTCGAGCCAAACGAAGTCGTCGAATTGGTTGACTCTACGTTGCTTCCAGAAATAACCGCGAAATACCCCGGTGTTAAGACTCAGCTGGGCGGATCAATTGAAGAACAACAAGCGCAACAAAATGAACAAATGGCTTTTTTCATTGCGGGAATGATCATTGTTTATATTCTGCTCGCTGTACCTTTGAAGAGTTACGCACAGCCGTTGATCATTATGTCGGTGATCCCGTTTAGTTTAACGGGTTCAATATGGGGACATTATTGGTTTGGTTTAGATATGAGCATGATGTCCATGTTTGGCTTAATAGCCGCTGCGGGTGTTGTGATAAATGATTCGCTAGTGATGACCGACTACGTGAACCAAGCCAGAGCAAAAGGTCTATCGGTGAAAGATGCGGTTATTGAAGCGGGTTGTGCTCGCTTTAGGGCGATATTACTGACCTCTATTACGACATTTGCTGGTGTTCTTCCTATTATGTTCGAAACCAGCCTTCAAGCGCGATTTGTTATCCCAATGGCGGTAGCGCTTGGCTTTGCCGTATTGTTTGCTACTTTACTCACGTTGGTTTTGGTTCCATGTCTCTATCTCATACTGCAAGACATTGGAAACCTATTTATCCGCATGAAGGATTTCTTCTTAACCTTCGTTTCTAGATCGGAAAAAGAAGAAAGATCCATTAGCTAAAACGAATCAAAACGCAGCGCACCGACGCTGCGTTTTTTCTCTCTCGCAATACTTTTATTCCCCGTCCTGCCTTTCAGCTTCTTTTCCCAGCTAGGTTTATCTGCGCTAGAATTTACGAGCGGTCTAGAGATTATCGTCCTAGCTGTAAATACTTATCCTTGTATATCAAGCCAAAAATGCCTTAGGTATAAGACCCCAACGAAATAAGAATCCATCACTTCACATTCAAGTAAAACGCTCCTTTCAAAATTCCAATATTGCTGCTAGAAATTTATATAGGACGATGGTTTTTTAATCAAAACAAAGACTAAAGCAACACAAAAACTCAGATTCACACGGAGAGTGTACATGGTAAGAAAGACGGTAATGGCTTTAGGGTTGATACTTCAGTGCGGCGTCGTGTTTGCTTCTGATGTTATCGAATCAGATAGGCTTGTTGGCTTTGGGGAAGCAAAGTACCCCGTAGGATTTAAACACTTTGACTTCGTTAACCCGAATGCTCCCAAAGGCGGGAAAGTCACCTACGCACAAATTGGCACTTACGACAGTTTTAACCGCTATGCCTCAAGGGGTGATTCCGCGGCAGCAAGTGGCGAACTTTACGACTCCTTGTTTTACTCATCGACAGATGAACTGGACACCTCCTACGCTCTGATAGCAGAAAAAGTTCGCTATACCCAAGACTACGACTGGATGGAAGTCGATATTCGTCCTTCTGCAAAGTTTCATGATGGAAAACCTATTACTGCTCATGATGTGGAATTTACCTTTCAAAAGTTCATGACGCAGGGTGTTGTTCAATACAGAACGTATTACAAAGACGTCAAATCCGTGAAAGCTGTCAGCGACACTACTGCACGAGTAGAGCTAAAGGCAGGTAACAAAGAAATCCTGTTCTCACTGATTCGCAACATGTCTGTCCTACCTTCTCATTACTGGAAGGATAAAGACTTCTCAGAACCATTAGATACGCCACCGATAGGCAGCGGTCCATACAAAATAACCAGTTATAAGTCTGGGCAAAGTGTCATTTACAGCCGCGTAAAAGATTATTGGGGAGCATCGCTCCCTGTCAACATTGGTAGAAACAACTTTGATACGGTTGTTTACGACTATTATCGCGATGACACCGTTATGCTGGAAGCATTTAAAGCCGGTGAATACGACTATCGAAGAGAGAACATATCTAAAAACTGGGCAACCGCTTACACTGGAACCAACTTCGATAAAGGCTACATTAAAAAAGAAGAAATTCCTCACTCCATTCCACAACCTATGCAAGGCTTTGTGTTTAACGTCCAGCGCCCTGTTTTTCAAGATATTCGAGTTCGAGAAGCTCTAACTTATGCGATGGACTTTGAGTGGATGAACAAGAACTTGTTCTACAATCAATACTCTCGAACAAGCAGCTATTTTCAAAATACCGATTATCAAGCGAAGTCACTTCCCGACGAACAAGAACTGAAAATTTTAACCCCCTTTAAAGGTAAAGTACCCGACCGAATCTTTACTGATGTGTACGTGCCTCCTTCTACCGACGGAAGTGGTCGAATCCGCGCACAAATGCGTACCGCTTTCAAATTGCTCAAATCAGCCGGTTGGGAGCTGAAGAACAAAGTCATGACGAATGTTGAGACGGGTGAAGCCATGACGTTCGAACTTCTTATCTATAGCCCCAGTACAGAGCGACTTTCTATCCCTATTCAGAAAAACCTGAAACAAATGGGGATAGAAATGAAAATTCGTACCATCGACACCACGCAATATTTGAAGCGTTACCGCGACAGAGATTACGATATGGTGTTCGCACAAATCTCTTCTGGAAACTATCCAAGCCCTAATACTCAACTAGTCTGGCACAGTAAATTTCTAGACAGCACCTATAACCGCCCTGGCTTGATTGATTCCACGATTGATAGCCTGACTGAAGCTATTGCAGATAATCAAGACAACCCTACTAAGCTCATTTATTTGGGTCGAGCACTCGACCGAGTTTTGCAATGGAACTTTCTTGCCATTCCGACTTGGCATATTGGTATTTTCCGCGTGGCTTCTTGGGACAAATTTGACCGACCAGCAACGCGACCCGCGTATGACTTAGGGCTGGATACTTGGTGGATCAATACCGATAAGGCTCAAAAGCTGCCAGAGAAACGTCGGTAATATTCTTGATGCCACCTCTCACGGGGTGGTGCTTCACTTATCTAACGATATTCAACTCTGGTTCAACGCAAATAGCGAGAGCAAGAGAACGGCATAGAACATAACAAGCTTAAAAGGATTTATGACAGCCTATATATTTCGAAGGTTATTGCTGGTAATCCCAACATTGTGGGCCATCATTACGATCAATTTCTTTGTAATTCAGATTGCGCCTGGTGGTCCTGTAGAACAAGCTCTAGCTCAAATCGAGGGGCTGGAATCTGGCGTGATGGAGCGCTTTACTGGCGGCGGTCAAGAAATAGCCCAAAGTACACCAGCGGATGACGCATCCGGAAATTATCGCGGTTCACGCGGGTTAGATCCTGAAGTGGTTGAAGAAATCCGAAAACAGTTTGGGTTCGATAAACCACTGCACGAACGCTATTTCACGATGCTTTACAACTACGCCACATTTAACTTTGGTGAGAGCCTTTTCAAAGGCGGCAATGTCATCGACCTCATTGTAGAACGGCTTCCCGTCTCCATTTCCCTTGGGTTATGGAGCACCATCATCATTTACTTTATCTCCATCCCGTTAGGTATTCTAAAAGCCATTCATCATGGTTCGCGCTTTGATATTTGGAGTAGCGCCCTAGTTATAGTCGGCTACGCCATCCCAGGATTTTTGTTCGCCATCATGCTCATCATTCTGTTCGCCAGTGGTAACTACTTCAGTTGGTTCCCACTCAGAGGTTTGGTTTCTTCGAATTTTGATCAACTGACGTGGTATCAGCAAATCATTGATTATTTCTGGCATCTTGCTCTTCCGACACTTGCCATGGTAATTGGTGGATTCGCGACGCTCAGTATGCTCACCAAAAACTCGTTCTTAGACGAAATCAACAAACAGTATGTGGTTACCGCTCGGGCAAAAGGGCTGGACGAACAAAGCATTTTGTATAAGCACGTATTTCGCAATGCCATGCTGATCATAATCGCTGGCTTTCCTAGCGCCTTCATCAGCATCTTTTTTACAGGCTCAATGCTAATCGAAGTCATGTTTTCACTAGAAGGTGTTGGGCTGCTTGGCTTTGAATCGACCATTCAACGTGATTACCCTGTCGTATTCAGTACCTTGTACATCATGACGCTATTAGGGCTGACCTTAGCGATTATCTCCGACCTTACCTACTCTTGGGTCGATCCAAGAATCGATTTTGAAGGGAGATAAACATGAGCCCATTATTCGAAATACGATGGCTGCGATTCAAGGCAAATAAACGAGGTTACGTGTCTCTATGGCTATTTAGTTTGCTGTTTTTCGTTAGTTTGTTTGCCGAACTTATCGCCAATGACAAACCGCTATTCATCAGTTTTGATAATCAATGGTACTACCCTGTCGCCATTCAGTACGCAGAAACCGACTTTGGTGGTGAGTTTGAAGCAGAAGCTGACTATACCGACCCTTATGTGACCGAGCTCATCGAAGAAAAGGGTTACATCATTTGGCCACTGATACGCTTTCACTATGACACGATCAATTTTGACCTAACGCAGCCTGCACCCTCGCCACCAGACGACGTGAATTGGCTAGGCACTGATGATAAAGGCAGAGATGTGCTCTCCAGAATTATCTATGGTTTTCGGATATCCGTTTTGTTCGGATTTGCTTTAACCATCGTCTCCAGCGTCATAGGAGTAGTGATTGGGGCATCTCAAGGTTATTACGGTGGAAAGTTAGACTTATTTGGTCAACGATTCATTGAAGTTTGGTCTAACATGCCGACGCTCTTTCTACTCATTATCTTATCAAGCTTTGTAGAACCCAATTTCTGGTGGCTACTCGGCATAATGGTGTTATTCAGCTGGATGGGTTTGGTCGGAGTGGTAAGAGCTGAATTCCTTCGTGGTCGCAACTTTGATTACGTTAAAGCGGCACACGCGCTCGGAGTCAGCGACCGCAGAATCATTCTTCGACATATGTTGCCTAACGCCATGGTTGCCACCCTTACCATGATGCCATTCATTCTATCAGGCTCTGTTACCACACTTACCTCGCTGGATTTCTTGGGCTTTGGATTACCCGTTGGCTCCCCTTCCCTTGGTGAATTACTGGCGCAAGGAAAAGCAAACCTTCAAGCGCCTTGGTTAGGTTTTTCAGCGTTTGTCATATTGTCTATTATGTTGAGCTTACTCGTGTTTGTTGGAGAAGCTGTACGTGATGCATTCGATCCACATCAACAGAGGTAAACATGTCTGAGAGTGTATTGAAGATTCGTAATTTATCCGTTGGGTTCGGACGCAAAAATGATGTGGATGTCATCACACACGGAGTGAACCTCTCTATTCAAGCAGGCGAAACGCTCGCTTTGGTCGGCGAAAGTGGATCGGGAAAATCGGTTACAGCCAACGCCATTTTGAGATTGCTACCAAAAGGAAGCACGCAATACCTATCTGGCAGCATCTTATTTGACGACAAAGATCTCCTCACCTGCAGCGAAAGGCACCTTCGCGGTATACGTGGCGGAAGAATTGGAATGATTTTTCAGGAGCCCATGGTATCGCTCAACCCTCTCCACAAGGTCGGACGCCAATTGGTCGAGACGGTAGAAATTCATAGAGGGCTTAGAACAAATCAAGCGCGAGAACTCGCACTTAAATGGCTCAACAAAGTCGGCATACGTAACCCAGAAATTAAGATAGACGCCTATCCTCACGAACTATCTGGCGGGGAACGTCAGCGTGTAATGATTGCATTGGCGCTAATTAATGAACCCGAATTGCTAATAGCAGACGAGCCGACTACGGCACTGGACGTGTATGTTCAAGCCCAAATACTTGAATTGCTCAAATCTTTGCAAGACGAACTAGGAATGGCAATGCTGTTCATCACTCACGACTTAAGTATCGTAAGGCAAATCGCCGATAACGTCGCGGTGATGCAACATGGCAACCTTGTTGAGGTGGGCGCAACCAAGGAGATATTTGTTCATCCTGAACATGTCTATACCCAGCAGCTCATCGAGTCCGATCCCAAAGGATCTCCAGTAAGTGCTGACGTAAACGCCGAGGTTTTAGTCCACGCTGAAAATTTAAGAATTTGGTTTCCCATCACAGGAGGAATTCTCAAACGTGTCGTATCTCATATCAAAGCTGTCACAGACGTCAATTTTAGTTTGCGAAAAGGACAAACGATAGGGTTAGTCGGTGAAAGCGGCTCAGGAAAGTCCACCACAGGTATGGCGATTCTTAGACTCTTAAACAGCGAAGGGATAATTCAATATGATGGTGAATCAATAGAAAGCTTCGGGCGAAAACAAATGCTTCCGCTGCGAAAAAAAATGCAGGTAGTATTTCAAGACCCATTTTCTGCACTCAACCCGAGAATGTCTGTCGCTCAAATCATTGGTGAGGGGCTGAAAGTTCATCAAGACCTATCTGAATCAGAGATGGATAAGCAAATCTGTGAAACTATGGAAGAAGTGGGGTTAGATTCAGCAACTCGTCACCGTTACCCAAACGAGTTTTCAGGTGGGCAAAGGCAGCGTATCGCCATTGCGAGGGCAATCATTCTTAAACCCGAGTTTATTCTATTGGATGAACCGACGTCATCGCTAGACAGAACCGTTCAAGCACAAGTACTCGACCTCTTAAAATCACTACAGCAAAAATACGAACTCACTTATCTTTTTATCAGCCACGACTTAAATGTCGTCAAATCACTTTGCCACTACACGTTGGTGCTTAAGGATGGTCAAGTGGTAGATCAAGGCGTAACAGAAGACTTGTTCCATTCACCGCAGCAAGACTACACTCGCCAATTGGTAAGCTTGTCTGATTTATAGCGGCAAGGTAGCAGTCAATCTACAGGTCATATTGATACCCGTGGCTTTCAAACCAGTCCCCTAGAAAATTAAGTAAGGTTCTTACTTTGGTGTTAGTTTGAATATCTTGATGCACAACCAGGTGACAGGGTAACTCAGAAATGGGGGACACTTCTAATACTTGAACCAGTTCACCGGATGTTTTTGCCAACCCTTGATGCGTCGCGACAATTCCCGCCCCTTGATTCAGTAGCGCCCAGTGCTGTAATAAACTATCTGTGCGATAGCAAAAATCGTTAAGTTTCAATTCCACGCCATGCTGGCGAGCTTCATCAATAAAGCTTGTCATTCTATCGAAGCCAACCAAACGGTGCTTTGCAAGATCCACTATACCCATTGGCAAGCCATGCCGTTCAATGTAGGCGCTATGTGCATAGAAACCAAGTGGAATGGATGGGAGCCTTCTAGAAACCAAATCTTGTTGTCGATGGTTAAACATTCTCACCGCAATGTCCGCATCTCTTTTTGACAAGTTTGTCGCTTCATTGGATATCACGACTTCAAATTCTATCTCCGGATGCGATTCATGAAAGGCTACCAGCGCTTTAGGGAGTAGAAAGTGCCCAAAAAGCTCATTCACGCTGATACGAATCGCTCCCTTAAGTACACCACTATTCCCTTGCGCTGAGCGTAAAAACTGATCGGCAGATTCAGACATACGCTTCGCCGATGCCAAAAGAGCAACACCATTCTCGGTTAAATCGAGTCCTTGAGTAGAGCGTTCAAATAATGCGTAGCCGAGTTCCTTTTCAAGGCGCTGTATCTGACGAGTGAGCGTAGGCTGCGATAGAGACAAAGCTTCTGCAGCTTTTGATAGGCTCCCCTGCTCTGCAACGACCAGAAAATGGCGAACCCATTGCCAATTGATATTCATTTATGAATAGCACCTATAGGTTTTGTTCGATTCAAAATTCAAATAGCTATAGCAATAATTACTTCATTGATCAGAACTTCAATAAGGTAAACGGTATGGCAACGTCAAATATCAACAAAACTTTGGCTCAAGTGAAAAGGAAAAGTGATGAGAAAAGTGCACTCATTTTGGGTATTACCGGTGGGTTTGGTCGCCACGTTGCATTGGTGCTTAAAGAAAAAGGCTGGAAAGTTACGGGCGTGACTCGCTCTTTGTCTAAGCTGGATCCTGAACTAAAGCAATTCGACATTTTGGAGGGCGATGCGACAAACGAACGCTACCTTTCCGAAATAGCCAAGAACCATCAGGTACTGGTATATGGCTTGAATCCGGAATACCACCTTTGGAAAACTTACGCACAAGCATGGCTTACAGCCTCTCTCAACGTTGCCAAGTCAAACAGTATGGAAGTTATTTTTCCTGCAAACGTATACAACTATAATCCCACTCAATATTCAGAGGTCTCCGAGCAATCTCCAAGCGATCCAATATCGCAAAAAGGTAAGATCAGGGTAGATATGGAGAATCAAATCCGCGTCTTTTGTCAATCAGGTGGCTCTGCGCTTATCATTCGAGCGGGAGACTTTATTGGTCAGTACGCTCCCAGTGCGTGGTTCAATTTTCTGGTTAACATGAAACCCAATAAAACCGTACTTCAATTACCTAGTGATAAGAAAATTAAGCACTCATGGGCTTACTTACCTGATTTAAGTGTGGTGGTGAGTGATTTGCTTGAGCATCGCCTATCTGGAGAGGAAACGTACCACTACGCAGGGTTGGATGTCAGCTTTGAAGACATTGAAAACAGCCTTTTGAGAATACGCGGATTACCCGTTTCGACGAGGTCTTTCCCTTGGTGGTCTTTGGGTATTGTTGGTCTGTTTTCGCCTAAAATGCAGGCGGTAAGGGAAATGAGATACTTATGGCAACACCCTCTAAAGCTCTCTGACGAAAAGCTTCAACTCATGTTGAATAAAGACGTTAAGTGTAGATCTCTTGACGAAGTGATCGAAGAGATGGCGAAGAGTTATTAAACTGTTGAAAAGCGGTTCAAAGAGTTCAAATTATAAGCAAATAGGCAAACCTATTTGGTTTGCCTATTTGATTCATTCTGAGCTTTTATGGAGTCGAAAAAGCCTGGGAATTTTTTGCGGATTCTAATTTGCTCTGCTGCCATATGCTTTAAGCTAGGACCTTCGTTCAGTTTAATCACGAGCTCGGCCCCGTCTAAACGCAAAACCTCTCCAATGACGTCAAAAGACTCGCCGCCACTCAATATAATGGTCCCCTTTATTTCCATCCTCTTTTTCACTTCAACTTCGGATGAAAATAGTAACCGCAACCCCTTTTCAGATATCTCAGTTACCGGGAACTGTTTATTCCAAGCTTTGATTCTTGGTCGTTCCGACTTCGGATATCTTAAGCGGTAATATTGTCTGGATTGTTTAGAAATACTGTGTCCCATCTATGCTTTTTCTGTATTTTAAATACTTACAGTAAGTAGCTTAACAGATTCCAAAACCGAGTTCTTCTTTATCACTCAGCTCATTATTTTTGAGCGACACCCATCAATACTGGCAACGACCCTTTGTCAGAATCTACATGGAAAGGTGTATCGATAGTAACGCTACTGAACTTCGCTTTCGTCAATGCTTTCTTAGCTTTACTCTGCGTTAGACCATAGCTTTCACTGTCGCTATCCACTAGCCAGTCCCAATGAATAAACAAACCACCGTCATTGAGCAACGAATGAATTATCTTTGCAGATTCTTCGAAGTCATCCAAAAACCCACATACAGAAGAAGCAACAACGATATCAAACTGACCACGGAACGCTGGGTGATAAGCCACTAAACCACGTGTAAGCTCATCAACGACAGGTTCTACGTTCAACAATTCTTTCGCATCCAATTGCTCGATCATCTTCTCAGAAGAATCCAAAGCGACGATTTCTTTAACTAAAGGTGAAAGCTTTTGAGTGAGCAACCCTGTGCCACAACCAAAATCCAGTACTTTCAATCCTTCTAGGCTTACTCTTTCTTCGAGCTGTTCGAATGCTTTTTGCGCATAATTCGCAGTTGCCGCATCTTGCTCCCAGTTCTCTGCGTATTCATCCCATTCGTTGGACATGGTATTTTCCCCAAAATGTTTACAAGCTTATACCCAAAAATCCTGTTCAAAGACGCCACTGCCACTGTATCTAGCAAGATACTTGGGTATAAGGGACGTATAGACTAAACCAAAGCTAGCCTAGATACACACTCACCGATACAAAAGTTCACCAAATCGGGCGTTAAGTCTAATTTGTATCAACAAGCAGTTGAGATTATTTTTCTACTTCGTTTCGAATTCGGTTAAAAAGAAGACTTAATTGCAATATTTTAACCGAAATGTCATCTACAAAGATGCCAATCAGAATCCTTTGGTCGAACTAGAGGGGAAAGCCTTGACCATATGAAGTCTGTTAAATTTCATAAAAATGCATATAAATCCAGATGGAACGATAAGAAATAATAAAATTATCAGAACAAATAACGGCAAGAAAAACATCAAATGACGGACTTTATTGGAATCAGCACGTGATACCCAAGCTACATCACTTTTCTCAAACTTTAAGTTGTATAAAATATCCGCAATTGTGCATTGTTTAGATCCTTAATTGATTGTCGGAGTTACCTAACTTTTTCTTTCCTTTCCTGATTTCGACCAATTGTTTCTCGATTTAAACACCTGTGACAAAAACGACATAAAATAACCATAAGATGTGTTTTATCAGACCAATCCAATGCCTTCGGTCTAGGGTTGGTTGTAAACAAGCCATCTTTGAGTCTCAAGGAGTCGAGTAAGTGATGAGTGTTTTTTTACGCCTGTTGATTGTGTTTTTTGCTTTATTTTCTTTTCCAAGTTTTGCCGCCGAATCTTCCACCAGCTATACCTCTTCTGGTGTGGGCTATGCTGCGTTGATTATTTTTGGTTTTGCTTATTGCCTTGTCATGGCAGAAGAGTACCTGCAGCTTCGTAAGTCTAAGCCTGTACTTCTAGCGGCAGGTTTAATATGGATTATTATTGGGTTTGCGTTTCAAGCAGACGGTCAGATAGAAACCGCTAAACACGCCCTCGAACATAACTTGCTGGAATACGCGCAATTGCTGCTTTTCCTACTTGTTGCGATGACCTACATCAGCGCAATGGAAGAACGAAGATTGTTTGATGCGCTACAAGCATGGATGGTGAACAAAGGGTTCAACTTACGAACGCTTTTCTGGATCACCGGTATACTCTCGTTCTTTATCTCCCCTATTGCAGATAACTTAACCACCGCGCTTCTAATGTGTGCTGTTGTCATGAAAGTGGGCGGGAACAATACACGCTTTATCAATCTCGCCTGTATTAACATCGTTGTTGCCGCAAATGCAGGGGGCGCATTCAGCCCATTTGGCGATATCACAACCTTGATGGTTTGGCAGGCAGGGCTCGTTTCTTTCAGCCAATTCCTCACCTTGTTTATTCCTTCGGTTGCGAACTACGTTGTGCCTGCGGTTATTATGGCTTTCTTTATTCCGAAAGAGCAGCCAGACGCCATTAAAGAAGTGGTAGAACTTAAGCGCGGAGCAAGGCGCATTGTTGTGTTGTTTTTGCTTACCATTGCGACTGCAGTCGCATTCCACGGGTTCTTACACTTCCCTCCCGTAATTGGGATGATGATGGGTTTAGCCTATTTGCAATTCTTTGGATTTTTCCTTCGAAAAACATTGCCTATGTCTTTGGCGAAAAAGCGTGCCAAAGCTCAAGCCTCACACGATGAAGAAGCGCTGCGTAGGTTGGGGTCTGTTGTGCCGTTTGACGTGTTCCGACGTGTATCACATGCCGAGTGGGACACGCTCCTATTCTTCTACGGTGTTGTTATGTGTGTGGGTGGTTTAAGCCTAATCGGCTACCTCGGCATGGTTTCTGAAATTATGTACACACAATGGGATCCGGTATGGGCAAATATTATGGTAGGAATACTTTCTGCCATCGTAGATAACATTCCTGTCATGTTCGCTGTACTCACCATGCAACCAGAAATGACGCTCGGCAACTGGCTGCTTGTTACGTTAACTGCGGGTGTGGGTGGAAGCTTACTTTCTATAGGTAGTGCCGCTGGCGTAGCATTAATGGGTGCAGCACACGGAAAATACACCTTCTTTGGGCACCTAAAATGGGCGCCTGTCATCAGCTTAGGCTACATGGTGAGTATTGTGCTGCATCTTATGATCAACGGCTCGCTGTTCTAGGGTCTGTTGACCTTTCGAGATGATTTTTGCAGCAATTTGTGGGTGATTTATACAAGGCAGAGCTTATTCGGTGTAGTCGCTCTACATCAATGAGCGATAACGCAGTAGAAATAAGCCACAAATGCTGCCCGAAGGGTTCGTTTCTATGCCTTTTACTCTTTGTTGCAAGGTATTTGCTTAGAATGACTAGGCTACACACCTTGCGCCGCGATTAAAAGGCATAGAACTCGAACAAAATTTAACCACAAAAGGTCAACAGACCCTAGTCTGGCTAAATGTTTTAGTGAATCTGAATACTTGGATTTAACGATTTAGAACAGTTAAATACTCGAGTATCGCGGAACGTATTGAAAGGTGGCAGCCTGTTTGCCGCCTTTCAATTAAAAAATAATGTAAACGATTTACATTATTTTTTTGTTTCTATTTTAATGGATTACATTTTCAGCAGTGAAAAGTGGTGTTAAAAAATGTCTTTTGTTTCCATGATTAGTTACATTACTCACTCTCTTTCTATTCGGGCTCAGTAAATGGCAACCATCAAAGACGTCGCGAAAGCAGCTGGTGTATCTGTCGCCACCGTATCACGTGTGATCAATCGCTCACCGAAGGCGAGTACCAAAGCTATTGAATCGGTAAATATTGCCATGGCTCAGTTGGGGTATCGACCAAACGCAAATGCCCGCGCTTTGGTTAGTCAATCCACCAATACCATGGGCGTACTAGTAAGTGACGTCTCCGATCCTTTCTTTGGCACACTCATTAAAGCAGTAGATGATGTCGCTCATACACAAGGAAAACATTTGCTTATTGGCAATGGTTACCATAATGCTGATGAAGAACGGGAAGCCATCGAATTGCTGGTAAACAGCCGCTGCGAAAGCCTTGTGATTCACTCGAAAGGCCTAACCGACAAAGAATTATTAAGCTACACCCAAGAAGTTCGAGGGATGGTTCTGATCAACCGACAAATCCCTGAAATATCGCACCGTTGCATTGCCTTAGACAATTACAAAGGCGCTTATCTCGCCACTGAGTATTTGATTCGACACGGTCACACAAACATTGCATGTATTTCTTCTTCTCACCACATTGAAGATGTCGATGCTCGAATTTCAGGCTATCTTGCCGCTTTAAACGATCACAATATCGAACTTTCCGATAAATACATTGTGCATTGCAACCCCGATAGTGAAGGCGGTGAAGAAGCGATGACGCACCTGCTCACTCAATCCTTACCCATTACAGCCGTGTTTGCCTATAACGATTATATGGCGGCTGGCGCTATGTCTATTTTGGATGAAAATGGGCTCGATGTACCCGAAAACGTATCGGTGATCGGGTTTGATGACGGACCCATTGCTCGGTACTTAACACCGAAGTTGACCACTATTCGTTACCCTATCCAGATGATGGCAGAACAAGCCGCACGATTGTCGCTTGATTTGGCTAACGGGGAAACCGTACATACCGAACCCGTCATGTTATCCCCCACTCTAGTGAGAAGAAACTCTGTCGACAAAGTTCGCAGTTGATAACGCTCGCCGTCAGTAACGTGCGTGGTTAATAACGTGCGCGGTTAAAAAATCGTAGCCAACAAAGCTCGTCGTTGGTCAGTTCACTTGCACTTGAAATCAACGTATTTCATTGCAATCTAACGCATTGAGCTAACAGAAAAACGTCTGCTCCTTTAACGCTTTTACGCCTGCATCTCGTCCATACTCACATTTCTATCTATAAAATGGCACTCGTCGCCTCACTTATTTGATTAAATCTTAATCACCACATACGCTTAAAAATGATGTTTTTTCCAGATTGAGAGTAAGGTTAATCTAAATAGGGAGATTGTATGACCAAGCAATCAAAGAGCTCAACTGTAGAGGTTGAGCCTAAGAAAAATGATTCCGAGCAATTAGCGCAAATTCAACACCTTCTATTTGGTGAACGAGCTGAATCCATTGAAACCGCTATTGAGGATCTTTCTGAGCGAACAAATCAAACCTTCATACAGATAGAAAAAAAATTGGATGCCATTAATTTGCAAATCTCCAAGCTGGCAGATTCACTAGAAGGGCTCGCGCAAACAAGCCAGCAAAGCAACAGTAGCCTAGAGATGCACTTTACTCAGGAAGTGGGAGAATTATCTCAACAGCTGCATGATAAACACGAAGAAGCCCTCAATAAAATTGACAGTGTTTCGGAAGACCTGAAAAACAACAAAGCGGATAGAAAAACATTAGCGACATTGCTTTCTACCATGGCCGAAGATCTCGATGGGAATTAAATGATCAATCGGGACAATACGAAAATTGAGGAACTTCGTTCCTTAGTGCTTGGGGAGCAATACGAAAGCGCTCTTAATGATTACATAGATAACAATGACGAGACCAGCCGTGTGGCGGACGTCATCGTAGAAGCTATTAATCAAAGAAATCAAAAAGATAATAAGGTTACCGAAGAACTTTCGCCCATCATCGACAGTGCCATCGAAGTATCCATAAATAAAAACACCCAACGCTTTGCTGATATTCTTTATCCTGTCATCGGTGCTGCTGTGCGGAAATCGGTGAGTGCCACTTTCAACCAACTGGTTAACTCTCTCAATCAAGTTCTAACCCAAAACTTCAGTTTAAAATCCATCAAATGGCGCTATCAAGCATGGCGGCAAGGCATCAGTTACGCCCAATTTCTTTTGATGAAAACGTCTGTCTTTCAGGTGGAGCAGGTGCTCCTGATCCACCGAGAAACAGGGCTTCTACTGAATTCGGTCGCAAATGAAGGAACGGAAACCAGCGATCCAGAACTCGTTTCCAGTATGCTCACGGCCATTACTGACTTTGTATCCGACTCCTTTAGTAGCGACAGTAACGACACACTTGAAGGGGTTAGGCTTGGCGACTTACTGCTCAAGATTGAGGTTGCTCCTCATGTCATATTGGCCGCTGCGGTTAGAGGGATCCCAAATCAGCTGGTCGACACCACTATTTCCAAGACGGTCGAAAAAATCGAGCAAGATTTCTCCGACAAGCTAGTACACTTCAGTGGCGACAATGAAGAGTTTGCCTCTTCGGCTCCTCTGTTAGAAAGCTGCTTACTTAAAAACACACTCGAAGATAACGCAAAAGAGCGCTTTCCATGGCGGCTGTTTGCAGTGCTGCTGGTTTTCATTGTGGTCGGGTTATACAAGTTATTTGTTCATATTAACGTTAGCAACGAACATGAAATCACTCGTCAAGTCTTTGAATATGAACCTAATTACTTGATTGTCGAATCCATCATTCAGGACGAAAACATCGCCCTTTCTGTACTTCGTAAACCCGGTTCACGCGCGCCGAGTGACATCTTAGAAAATATTAACTACCTTCACACAACCCAAGCGATTGACGACAAAGTCGTTGATTTCAGTGAATCGGGTGAGTTACCTCAATACAACCTCACTATTATAGATGTGGTGAGGCATAACCTCATTTCTTCTCTAAGTGAGGGAGAATCCGCTCGAATTTGGCTATCTGATCGCACCGTTAATGTTTCTGGTGAGTTAAAGCCGAACACATTGGAACAACTCAAACGCTACATAACAAAAATAGACGACAGCCTTGCGCTATCTGTGCAAGGTGTAACCCTACTTCCCCCAGAGCCTACCGCTTCAGAACAAATGGAAAGGGAATTTCTCCGACAGCAACTCACAAGCTTGATTGGTGATGGCGAAGCTATCGCTTTCGCTTTTGAGCAGGATAAGGTGTCGCTATCAGGTGAAGTTTACCCAGAGACACTAGACAGCATTCGTCGCTATTTAAGCCGTAAGGAGTTAAGCCTTGATGTAGAAATGGCGGCTCTAACGACGCTTACAAAGTCACCCGACTTCCAAAAACAATATGACCAACTCTCTCTATTACTGAATCAAGTTCGGTTCCAATACGAGCTCAACGTGGTTACCCCCAAAAATGATAAATCAGAAATGGCGAGGTTTGTGAGCCAAGCGAAATCACTTATACAGCTCGGGGAAACACTTAATCCTCCACTTACGCCTATATTTATAGTGACGGGGTATTCCGACGATATTGGTTCCAAAGAAAGAAACATTCAGCTAAGCAAACAAAGGGCGTCCAATGTTAAACAAATCATGGTGAATAATGGCATCAATGAAAACCACATTATTACCCTAAATATCAGCAATATAGAGTCAACGGAAAGTATCTCATCCGCATTAAGAAGAGTCACCATAGATGTGATAAACAAGGATTTGTGAGCATAAGAGGCCACACATGAAAGCAAAGAAGATCTGCATGATTGGCGCGTTTGCCGTAGGGAAAACCAGTTTAGTGCGGCGTTTTGTCGAAAGTATTTTCACTGAAAAATATCACACGACAATTGGCGTAAAAATTTCGAAGAAATTTATCGATTCAACGCCCGAGCCTGTGCAACTGCTGGTTTGGGATATCGAAGGAAAAGACGTGTATACCAACATCAATGTTTCCTATTTGAGAGGAGCATCTGGCGCGATGTTGGTTGTCGATGGGACCCGCCCAGACAGCCTAGAAGTAGCCAACGAGCTAAGAACACTGATCCGTGACAACTGCAATGATATTCCCGTTGTATTGATGCTGAACAAATGCGACTTAGAAGACGATTGGGTTATCGGACCAGACAAAATAGCCACACTAGAACAAAAAGTCTCTACCTTGTTTAAATCCAGCGCAAAAGATGGAAAAAACGTTGATGAAGCGTTCCAAAAATTAGCCGAATTGATGTTGGAACGAGATTAAGCCGAGGACAACACCATGAACCACTTAGAAGCAGTATTGACGTCTTTAAACTATGTTGTCCTATTGCGAAACCAAGACAAGACCTTTACGTTATTGAACCCTTGCGCTAATTGGTTTAGTGAACTCTACTATGATCAAACCGAAACTAAGTTTGATGCTAACCTCATTGACCTGTGCCTTGCTTTTCCCTTCATCGAAAATTTTATCATTGATGCCGATTCCGTTTGGTGTAAGCCCAAATCAAAAGAATCTATCAGCTCTGGAGTCTGGACAGAATCCAATGCAGAAGGTGAAGAGATTCAACTGACTGCTATTGCTTCGAACAATAACGGTTGCAATCTACTTATTATCGAAAATCGAACCGAGCATTTCAAAGTAGAGCAAGACATGATGCAAAAGGCTCGGGACATTGCATTACTTAATGAAAAACTGGTTACAGAACTTAACCATAGGCAGCGAAACCTTCAATCGGACATTGCCCAATTATTTGATGAAAATGCCAGTATGAAAATCATTGGCGATGCGATCAAATCTGAACCCGCGGCCGTGATCATTTTCAACTCCAAGAGCAAAGTGCTTAACATCAATAATGAGTTTAAAAAGCTTTTCCAAATAGAGGATATCGCCAGCTCTCAGCCTTTGGCACTGCTTGAAAGATGGTGTGGAGAGGCAGAGCCCATTTATCCAGAAATGAACCGTGTTTTAACCGCAGGCTCTTATTGGGAAGGCGAGTTCTCCACGCGAACCATTAGAGAACAAAAACACTTTGTTCGGCTTAACATTGCCCCGATTAAAAACGAACGTCAGCAAGTGACACACTTTGTTTGTATCATCCACGATATTTCAAATCTTCGCCTAGATGAAAAGCACGACAGCACAAATTACACTGGGTTTGAATACACCACCCAACTGCCCAATCGGCGGTATTTTTGGCGGAAGATCCAAGAAAGGGACAAAGCATCTCGGAAAAACAAAACAACCTACTCCGTTTTGTATATCGACTTAGATTACTTTAAACGCATCAACGACAAATTTGGGTTTGAACAAGGAGACAATGTTCTAAAGCTCATTGGTTCGCGTATTTCGAGATGTGTAAAACAAAAAGACTTTGTTTCTCACCTTGGTGGTGATGAATTTACCATCATCGCGTTTGGTGCTGCCGAGCAGCTTAAACCCATGTCAGACAGGCTCCGTAGGTCGATCAGCGAACCCGTATTGATCGACGAAACGTCCGTTAGTATTACAGCCAGTATCGGTATTGCCACCATCGAGGATTCAATCAGCCTAGTGGAAGTGGTAAAACATTCTGATTTAGCCATGTCGTCGGCGAAAGAGCTAGGAAGAAACCAATGCCGCATTTACACCGAGCAGTTGGACCTTACGTTTTCTCTGAGGCTACAACGTGAACATGATATTCATGATGCGATTAAAAACGATGACTTTCATTTGCTATACCAACCTAAAACGAATGTTAATGCGAGTGATGAATTTAACGTTGAAGCACTTGTGCGCTGGGAACACAATACCGAAGGCACGATTTACCCTAATGACTTCATACCCATTGCCGAAGATTCGGGTCAAATCATTCCTTTAGGTCGTTGGGTTCTAGAACAAGCCTGCAACGATGCCAAAACGCTGCTTGAGAAAGGCATAAACATTCGAATGGCAGTGAATGTATCAACGAAACAGCTCAAGCACCCCGACTTCTTTAATCACGTAGTCAAGGCATTGGAGAAGAGTGGATTACCATCAGAGCATCTTGAGCTAGAAATAACAGAGAGTGGTTTGCTTGCGGATATAGACTCCATCCTTGATGTGCTGCATCAAATCCGACAACTCGGGGTCACCGTCGCGCTTGATGATTTCGGCACTGGCTTTTCTTCGCTCAACTACTTACGCCAAATGCCCGTTGATTTTATTAAGATAGACAAAGAATTTGTTGACGAATTGCCAGCCAATAATCAAAGCATGCTGATCACTACGTCTCTTATAGAACTCGCGCACAGCTTAAATCTTAAGGTGATTGCAGAAGGCGTTGAAACGCTAAAGCAACTCAAATGCCTCACCAATGTGAATTGCGACTACATTCAGGGTTACTACTTCTACAAGCCCCTTCCGTTTAAGCAACTGGAACTGGCTTACAAAACCGAAATGGATGAGAAGCGGATAGTAAAATCAAGCCCTTAGATTGTTAAGGGCGTATACTCAAACCCGTACAAACATTGGTTAATTGTTTGGGTTATCTTTGTATCTCTTTATTCGATCGCTCGTCGCATTTTTTCTATCTAATATGTAAACCATCAAGACAAACGCTTATATATCCAAATAATCTCATATTATTTATCGATAATTTCTATCGATACTCCTTCTAACATAAGAGGCGTAAATATGAATAAGTGGGTAAGTTTTCTTCTATTGTTTTGGGTATCCGCTGCCCAGTCATCAGACATGCTGCAATGGCCGGAAATAAAGCCTTTTACATTGACCTCGTCGGTGTTGGGTGAAGAGCGAAACGTGTGGGTTTCACTTCCAAATAGCTACAACGAAAACCCAACCAAACACTACCCTGTGATCTACACGACCGATGGCAAATACTTACTAAAGAATCTACAAGGTGCGATGTGGGCGCTAACAACTCGTGCTGATGTACCCGACGCAATTTTAGTTGGCGTTGAAAACCCTGACCTCACGCGCGCTAGAGACTTAACGCCTACCGTTGTGACCGGAGGCAACGTCCCTCCAGGTATTGTTACAGGACAAAGTCAGCAATTTGAACGATTTATTGTCGAAGAACTTGTTCCTTGGGTTAATCAAGAATATCGCACCGATGGATTTGATGTGCTGGCTGGTCATTCTTTTGGCGGGCTTTTCACACTTTCAAGCTTACTCTCCCCCAACGCGAGAGCAGTATTCGAAGGCTATGTAGCAATAGATCCTTCTTTGTGGTGGGATAATCAAATTATGGTAGAGCGGTTTGCGGACGCTGTAGCAAACTTCCCATCTAATCAACATATGGTCTACATTTCTGCTGCTTGGGAAGAGGACATTCCATCCGACATTATGGAGCTGTACATAGAACACATTGGTGGTATCGACTTGGTTTCTAAGATTATTTCTAATCAATTCACTATCAATTCCACCTACCAAATCGAAACCACTGAAACTCATCCGTCGGTAGTATACGACAGCTTGTTCCATGGTATTCGAGCTGTGTATCAATGTTACCCTTCTGTGTGTGCAAAATAGCTGCTCACACCTTGGGGAACTCTGGCTAAACTGAATGACTGTTTTGTGCCATTGAACCCCAATTAAAAATCAATCTAAATCCTAAGCCCCTATACCCAAGTAACCTCAAGATACTTGGGTATATATACAAGGGGCTTAGCAAAGTAAAAACGAACGACGTAACTCTTCAATCTTCAATCTTCAATCTTCAATCTTCAATCTTCAATAATTTACCAATTTTCAATAACCTATCAAAATTTGTAGTTTATAATTTCTCATCACTTTTGTAATATCCCTCCCAAAACACCCCTAGTGTTGTGGGGTACAAAGGATATTACATGCATTTATCAAAAAGTCATTTTGCTCTATTTTCTACTATAGCGATTACCGCAGGCTGTTCATCGACTCTCAATATAGAAAACCAACATTCAAAATTGGCTATGGAGAGCTACATTTCCAGCTACGGATCCAAGCTTGGAAAAGCGTGGGCTTTTAAAGGGGAAGCCTATGTTCTGAAAGAGGGTCGACCTTTATTTCATGTAAATACCGAATCAAACAAGCCAGAAAATTATCTTATTGGATCAATAACTAAATCACTGACTGCCGTGACCATTTTGAAGCTTGCGGATGAATATCAAATTGATGTTGATGCGCCCATTGGTGGCTACTGGACGACGTTACCGGAAAAATTCAAACCCTTAACGGTGACTCAGTTGCTCAGCCACACTTCAGGGCTGGGTGATATCCCAAGCCTATATGAAGAAAACGCAAGCAGTGAACCACAAGAAGTGTTCAAATCAATTGCCGCTTCACCTATTTATTTCGAACCAGGCAGTTATTACCAGTACTCTAATGCTGCTTACTATTTACTTGGGCTGTTCATTGAGGAAGTATCAGGTAAACCTTGGTTGGAATATATGGCTGAAAGCGTCCTAACCCCTGCTGGTTTGGATTCTATCGGCTTTTCCTCACCTTCTGTTATGGGCTGGACTCGCTTCGACAACCACTTGAAGCCCGCGAGTGAACCCTCTGTCGATATAGCTCAAGCAGCAGGTGCATTGCGCTCATCCAGTTCAGACCTTACGAAATTTGCGTACCAATTGACTCAATCGGATATTGTTACCCCGCAACAGTTCGAGTACCTGACAATGGATCACGTCAGTATTACTGAGGTTCAGCACGGCGCTGGGTTCAGCATTCAAGACATTGCAGGAATCAAAACCGTAGGGCATGGTGGAAAAATCCAAGGATTTACAAGCCGATTGCAGTTTGACTTAGGCGGAAAGTGCATTGCGGTTGTTCTTTCAAACAATGATCGTTTTAGCGCATCCAAAGTAGCAAAAGACTTGACCGAAATCTGTTTAACGGGCGAAAGCGTACCACCCGCGCAAGAACCGACTATTGTCGCCCCGAGCGACGCTCTAGTTAAAAGCATTGAGGGGAGTTATACCCTATCACCTCTGCCACAAGAAATTGTCGACCTACTTGGTGAAGAGTTGGTGAACCAAATATCCAAAATCTCACTCGCGCCGAAAGGAAAAGGGATTGAGTTGTCTAACGATGCCGGCGCACAACCGTCAGCGCTACTATTGGTAACAGACAAGAATGAACTTATCGAGTTCGACCACGGTATATCGATCAAAAGCCAAGATAATTTTGAAAACTTTATTCTTTCACAAGGTGGATTGGCAGTAGAGTATAAGAAAAATGAGAACCGTAAATAGCAGGCTGAACTAAGTAGACTGAGTCACTTTGTTAGAATGAAAATACAAATATAAAAAGAGAGGCTGTTTTCACCAGCCTCTCTTTCAAAGGTTTCTAAGGACAACCACTTAGTGGACAGATTTCAATCCAGCGTAAGTCTTCAGAGTTACCCCATAAGTGGCAGGTTCCTAGCCCTCTTACGTTCGCCAGCGTTTTATCGGCTGCAAACGCAGTTAGAACAAGAGAGGCGTGCACGCTATCTTTGTGGACAGAAAAGCGACCAGTCGTCGCGCAAGCAGGGCGATTAGATTCTGAGTTACCGGCGATATTAAACAAGATTGCATCATTAACCGACGCAATATGAACAATCTTTCCACCTTGGCTGTTTCCAACCGCGAACACTGAAGAACTAAACAATAAACCAAACAAGCCTAATAAATATTTATTCATTTCCATTTTCCCAATTGACGTTGATTTTAACCGGCTGGATCAAACTGAGTAACTATGCAGTACCCTGTCCCATTTTCCCGACCAGAGACATAAACGGTTCCTGATGTTTTACCTGCTGCCCATGCTGTTAACACAACAGAAGAAATTGCCGTATATTCCTGATTTATTTTCATCCAGCCATAGGGTGAACCCGCGCATTTCGAAGGTAACCCTGAATCCATCATAATCATAATGCCTGACGTCACAGCGGTAAGGTTACTGATTTTTCCCGACTTGTAATGACCGGAAGCAAATGCGCCAAACGGTAGAATCAATAGAACGAGCCAAGCCAACTTTTTCATAAATACCCTTATTAATGTGTAATACATACTCAAACCACCTCAAGGTGCAGGATTCAGAGCTCTATCTTCTGTGTCAGTTCAAGGAGAAGAATGCAGTGGAATGACGAATCCTTTCCAAGTTCTTTGACGATGAAATGGGACAGAAGATGAGCTCCCAAGGGCGAGTTTGCTTGACTTTCATGCCGCGTTACCAATTATTGATTTAGAACCACTAGATCTGCAAATTGGTGTCTTGCCTGAAAACCAAGCAACTCTCGCTGAACCTAGCACCTTGAGGTGGTTTGAGTATATTTAACCAACTCTATGAACACGAATATACCCGTGAGCACAATCTCCCCTCGCATCAAACCCTATATTCACGTTCTCTTTTGATGCATAAGCCGTTAATAATCGAGAAAGTAACATTTGTCTTCTATCACTCGGTACCGTATCCGGAATAACAAAATAGTTAGGTTTACAAGTTGGGTGAGATTTAGGTTGATTCTCTAACGTTAAATATATGTAGTCGCCATCCGTATATACAAAAACACCTTTAAGAACACCAGTCATATTCGAGTTATAATGCGCAAAAGCTGTTCCGCTCGCAAATATCAATAATACCGATTGCAATACAATGAATATCCATTTCTTCATAATTTACCTACTATTTAAAAATACGTTTGTTGAAGTGCAATAAATGCCCCTTCGCAACTGCCATCTTCCGAGTGAATTCGGACCTTTTTACCCGAAATCTGCGCAGCCATAGCAACACTTAACACTTTATCGATAAACTCAGGGCTATGGCGGCTGAATGTGAAGCGGGCAATGCCATTGCAATCTTTGTTTAGGTGGGTAGCGCTATCATTGAAATAAATACGAAGAGATTTGTCTGTTTTAAAATCGTAAACTTTGACCCCTTTTAACGTACCAAAACCGATATCTTTTGCATTAACAACAGGCGCTAGAAAACTTAACACCAATAAAATTATTGGAATTATTTTCATAATTATCACTCTTTAAATTTAAGAAAGTTAATTAATTCTAATCATTAGTTTGTATTGAGAGAAATGTTTATTACTTTGGATAAACAAATATCCCTTCAATTGAACAACTCCACCACCCTGTATGGTTTGAAATCTCTTTTTCAATATCTATCCTTGAATTAAAGAGGCTTGCTTCCACAAGCCTCTTTTCCTTTTATTGGTTGCCTAATACGTGTTCCAGATCGAACACGGGTGGGTTGGCGAGTACTTCCTCACGGGTGGGGCCTTCGCCTTTGATGACCCATTCTGGAATATAGTCACTTTGGAAGGAGACCGTTTTCCCTGTGTGCCGATAATGTACCGCAAGAAACGCCATAATGTGATGATGGATGTATGCGCGTGGTCCGAATAGTTTTTGGGATTCAGAACCTTTTTTCGCTCCGGGTTCAGGTGCGATGTTTGCGTGATATTCATAATTAGCATCCATTGCAGCTCTTACTGTAGTATCCAAATCCGTTTTATCATAACCCCAAGAGTGCGCAACAATGCTGTAGAGCGGCATAAATAGGAACTGATAATAGCGCTCTACAAATACTTCAGATTTCGATTCAATTACACCCATTTGCAAATACGGATACAAATTATCCATCAAAGCATCACGAACGCTTTTATCTTGCTCGTTTGCGAAATACGCCTTAAATAAATCAAAGAAAGCTTCACATACATCAGGAACTGGTGACGTCATACCGCCTTTAAAGTCGGAGAAAGTAAAGTCTAAAATCTCCTGCTCCCCTTCTTTATAACCAAGTAAAGTGTTAAAGCACAGACTGGTTAAGTAAAACTCCACACTTAGATGCTTATACTCACCAGAGCGTAAGGTGAGCTCTCGCCCCAAACTCGTTACTATAACTTCATTACCTGAATAACGTTGCATCCGAAGCACCATTTGATGAGCTTCTGCAACACGAGCAAGAATGTAATTCGAATGTAATCGAGGCACTTCAAGTATTAGGGACTTAGACCAGTAGCTAAAAAGATCATGTGCACCAAAATCAATAGCATTCTGATACAAATCTGCTGTAAATATTTCATCAAAGTCACCATGAAGATAAGCAATATCATCACAGAGAGATTTAGTATCGTTTTCCTGACGAGATTGTTGATTAATCAACTGCTTAAAATGATGTTTATTGATATCTATCATAACGGTAAAACCTCGGAGCGTTCCTGCTTATAATCGGTGATGGTTAGTTTGCCTAACTGTCCATTAGAGTCAATTCGCTGATGAACAACTTTATACGTTAATTTGCCTCTTTGAGCTGCGCTTTTAATTAAACGTAATGTCTCTTTCAAGCCCACATCACCTGTTAGAGCAAGTTTCTCTTCCATATGCCTCAACATACTTTGCGTGTAGCGAGAATGCCCCTGCTCAAAGCGCTCATCACCAACCTTGTGAGAGGATTTACTTGGCGTTGCATTTACCCCAGCTTTTGCCTCCACTATCGTGACTTTGCCGTTGCCGTCGACATAAATTTGGTCGAACTGGTAGTTGCCGCCGTTTTTCTGCCCCGTTGCTACGGTAGCCAATGGTCTGCCCCAACCTTTGTCTGATGCAACTTGCTCCGCTGCTTCTCCTAATTTCAGAAGCGCAAAACCTATCTTTGACCATAAGAGAGACATAGGGCTATTTCATGGGTAGGTAATCTAAACAGTATTCCCATGAAAATATGACTGCGTAAATAGAAAGAGGCTTGCTTTCACAAGCCTCTTTTCCTTTATTGGTTGCCTAATACGTGTTCCAGATCGAATATGGGTGGATTGGCTAGAACCTCTTGAATAGTTGGTCCTTCGTTTTTGATGATCCATTCCGGTAAATATGGACTATCGAAGCTCATCGTCTTACCCGTTTGTTCAAAATACACAGCAAGCAAGGCGATGATTTTGTCGTAGAACATGGCATCAACATCACCCAAGTCCAGTGATTTTTCGCCATTCGGCTGTCCTTTTTCAGGAACAAGATACGCAAAGTAATGGTAGTTTTTATCCATCGCTTCTAATACGGTTCGCTCGACGCTTTCGTGGTTGCCTTGCCAAATCGCTTCAATAATGTCTACCAGTGGGGTGTAGAGCGAGTGAACGCGGTTCTCGATTTCTCGCTCCACAATGGCGTTAATAGTACCAAGCTCACCTATTGCTCGAACACTGTTCAATGCTTCAGCCCTTATTTGAGGGTCTGTTTCATCGCTATAAAACACCTTAAAAAACTCAAAATAGATATTGTTCACTCGTCTAAACGGTTCATCGAAGTACGTCCCGAGAATCTCCTGCTCTACAAGGCACAGCTCTTTTACCCCTTCGTCATTACGAATCATTGCATTCGCGCTCACCGCGTCCATCCAATCATAAAACCCGTAAGAGCCCTTTGCTGGTTCAAGCTCCATTGATGTGTCGAGAAACTCTAACCGGAAATACGGTTGTTTTCCTCGATATAGGATGGAACGAAACGCCATCCAACCTGCTTGCGCTGAACAATATTGCATGAAGCGAGTGTAATTTTTGTCTAGAGACAGGAGTATTGACACAATTACACCACTCTTATACCTATTACCGTATGATTCCAAAGAACCAACTTCAGAGAGCAAATCTAATTCATTACTCTCATCATGAAGATCATTCACAGGAATTAACCAAACTTGAATCTCTAGGTTTCTGTCGTCATCAACAGAAAGTGCTCGATGATGTTTATTTCTCATTACTTAGTCCAACAGACATATTATTCGGGCTTCTTAAGGGTAAACGTATCTACTACAACATTACCCAATGTACTATTTGAATTTACCACTTGAGTGACCATTTTGAATTGGACGTTTCCTCGATCAAGTGCTTTTCTCATTTTAGAAGTTTCTGCTATGAATTTTAAACGCTTTTCTGCTGGCCATTGCTTGATTTCATTACCTATAGCAAACCTCTCATACTTCTTAAGTGTTGCATCGGCGTGCTCCCAAGTACCCTGTTCGTATTTCTTACCATCACTCCAATCGCAGCGGCTTTTGAAGGCGGTAGACGACCACTACCCTTGTATTCCACAATTGTCGGCGGATCCAAATATATATCATCAAACTGATCTTTTTTGTCATTTAGGTTTATTCATAGACCGAAGGAATAAGTCAACCATTCACTTTAAATAAAGCTTCTAGTTTGAGGGGATTTCATAGGTAGGTAACTTAAAAAGTTTAGAAAGGAAATGTGGTTGTGTGTATAAAAAGAGGCTTGCTTTCACAAGCCTCTTTTCCTTTTATTGATTTTCCAGATTAAAATTTAGATATTGGTTAATAGTCGTCACCAAACACTTCGGCTTTACTTTTGTAACCTTTGGAAATATCTCCCTTTACCATCCACTCAGGAACATAAAAGGTATCTACACTTGGTTCCAACCCCCAGCGGTGATAAGCCAAAGAAGCAAGACCTGTAATCAACCACGCAATCCATTGTTCACTGTCGTAAGCATTAAGACCATCTATATCATTATCGGTAATCTCATCGGGTCTGGTGTAGCGCCCCCAAAAAGCTTTGTGGTCTTCTACCGCTGATTTAAGCTTTTCGGGATACAGTGTTTCTCTTTGAGAACAGAACATGGCGTGGATCAGCGAGATTATAGGCAAATATCGGTATTGCACTTCATCTACGCGCTGATCATTGTTTCTTCTGGTTCTGCCTATTGCTTCAGGTTGGAATACCTTTTCTGCCGCATCTTTTAATAGGTTGTCCATATCTGCGTCGGGGTACATCACTCCCTTTAATAGCCGTAACATGGCTTTATCGAATTGCTTGTCGTTGCTATTCGCTGTGTGAATATCTTTATCAATAAAGTATTCATCCATTTGGCAAAGCTCAAATACCCCATTGTAATCTTGTAATATCAGCGCTACTGAAAATATCCGTACCCAGTCATCTAAGCCTAGGTAGGCATCAAATTCCTTACCTACCGCTGGGTAAGAGTGCTGGTTGACGTTAATCGGCACAGATTGCCCCGCATTAAAGTTCAAACGATAAAACGTTTGACCGAAGTGGTAAATCAGCTTCAAATGCCATTCCAAGTAAGCATTGGGGTCCCCTCGCATTGCGCGTTCACACAACAATTCGAAATGTGGCTTCACCTGCGAGATAGCTTTCATTTGATAGGATTTCATCTCTACCCCTTCTAAATCCTCCTTCAGGTAAGGCTTGGACTGATCAATTGTTGCCGTCAACCTTTCAAGCATTGTAGGAGGCATACGCTCTTCTGGTAAATTTAGCGCTGCCACTTCTGAATCAATTTTCTTCCTGATTTCTAGATAATGGTGATCAATAAAATGTTTATCTGTCATCCGCTTTCAAATGCCTTCTCTTTATACTGGATAGTAGTGCCATTGGGTTTTAACGAACCATCTGGGTTGAGCAGCGTTTTAATTTTTATGAATGACGCCGTCTTTTTATGTTCTTCCAATTTACGCAAGGTTTCATTGTGTGCGCTCAATTCGTCTAGGTCAAAAGTTAGACGTATATTATGTGCAATCTCATTGTTTTAAGGTTTTTTTATAAACGGTTAAACAGGGAGACATTTCTATATCAGCTCTGGCTTATCTTAATCTGAGTGCATGAGCTTTTACTCAAAACACAAATTGAAATGACGTGGTATTTAGATAGGATTCACCTGCTTTTAATAAGCAAGCAGACAAATTTCGATTTGGAGAATTAGGCAGGCACTGAGTTTCAAGAGCAATACCGCTGTGAATATTATATGCTTCCTCTTTTCCTATCGTACCTGCAAGATAGTTTCCGCTGTAGACTTGAATCGCTTCTTGGTTCGTCGAAATATTCAACGCTACTGCGGAATCAGAAGATATTAATGAACACGCTTTTGTCAGAATTGGCTGTTCTTGATTAGCGCTTTCAATTGAGCCTTTAAGAATAAAAGAGTGATCGTACCCTCCGACTTTTTGTTGATGTTCATCGAGTAACAAATCCTGCTTAATACTTTTTGTAGTATGAAAATCAAAGCCCGTTCCTATAACACTCAACGGTTCCGATTCTGGAATGCCTTCTGCATTGACGGGTAAGTATTCATCGGCATGAACATTTAGCTTGTGGTTAAGGATGTCGCCCTGCCCATCCAAATTAAAATAGGCATGGTTAGTTAAGTTAACAATCGTGTCGCCATTGGAGTGCGCCGAATATTCGATGAGCAGCCGATTATCTTCACACAGCTCATACTTTGCTTTTACCTGAATCTGAGCAGGAAAACCCTGATCGCCATCAGAAGACACCAGCGACAATACAACACACTGGCTGTTGTTATGCTCAATGCGCCAGCGTCTTTTATCGAACCCTTCTGCACCACCATGCAAACTATGTGGTGCTTGGTTTTGCGAAACTTGGTATTCCTTATCATTCAGTGTAAAGCGCCCATTTTCGATACGATTTGCATAGCGCCCGACGCTAGCGCCGAAGTACGCAGTCTGGCGATAGAAATCATCCATGTCGTTTACGCCTAAAACCACGTCCCGCGGGCCACTTTCTAGGGGTAAAACACAGGTTAACCATGTTGCTCCGATGTCCATCACAAACACCGACATGCCTTGTGAATTGGTCAATGTGACCACCTTGGGTGGCTTACCGTCTCTTGCTATTCCTTTCATAGCTCAACGACCGACGTGCCAGATTCGGCAGAGCATACGTGCAGCTCGGCATGTAGCCCGAATTTATCAAAATAACTGGGGATCACGTCTTTCTGAATAAGTGGAATGGCTTCTTTAGGGGCAAGTGCAATAACACAGCCACCAAAGCCTCCACCCGTCATTCTTACGCCACCCGTGCTCCCTATCAAATCGTCGATTTTAGCCACCAAGTAATCAATTTCTGGAATAGTGATTTCAAAATCTTCTTTCATCGAACGATGGGATTCGCGCATCAGTGCAGACAGTGCTTCGACGTTACGCTGTTTCAACGCTAAACTGGCGGATACCGTTCTTTCGTTTTCAGTGATCACGTGCTTTGCTCGGCGATAAACCACGTCGCTTAGCTGATCTTTAGCAAAGTACAATTGCTGTTCTGATACGTCTCTCAAAGCCGGAACATCGAAGAATTTTGCGGCTTCTTCGCATTGTTGGCGTCGCGTGTTGTATTCGCTGTCTACCAAGCCACGCTTCTTGTTGGAGTTGATGATTAGAACCCCCAATTCGTCTGGCAACGAGATTGGCAACGTTTCTAATGTTCGGCAATCGATAAGCAGTGCACTGCCCTCTTTGCCCTTTGCTGAAATCAACTGATCCATGATGCCGCAATTACAGCCTACAAACTGGTTTTCGGCTTCTTGTCCGTTAAGCGCAATGTCTTGTTCGTCAATATCGAGGCCGTAGATCTCAGACATGGTTTTACCAATCGCGACCTCCAGTGACGCAGAAGAACTCAATCCTGTTCCTTGGGGGATGTTGCCTGAAATCACCAGATCTGCCCCCTGAAATACGTACCCACGATGGCGTAAATGCAGTACAACGCCACGAATGTAGTTCGACCACATTTTATTTGGCTCATTTAATATCGGTTCTACGATATTGAACTCGTCGTATTCACTGCCATAATCCAACGCAACGACTTTTATTAAGTTGTCTTCGCGCTTTTTGGCTGCCACTACCGTTTGATAGTTGATGGCACATGGCAACACAAACCCATCATTATAATCGGTGTGTTCACCTATCAGGTTTACTCGCCCAGGAGCTTGAATTAAGTAACTAGGTTCTTGCTCAAACGCATCGATAAACGAATGTTGTACGTGTTTCACCAGTTCGTTCATGTTTTCTCTCCGAATCATTTTACCAAGTGATATCAAGCTTGCTTGTAATGCACATCACTCAGTGCAGATAACTTTTCTGCCGCTTGTTCTGGCGTTAGGTCTCGCTGATATTCCGCAAGCATTTCGTAGCCCACCATAAATTTTCGTACGCTGGCATTGCGTAATAGCGGTGGGTAAAAATGTGCGTGTAGTTGCCAATGATCAATGTCGCGCTCGTCTTTAAAGTACGGAGCAAAGTGCCACCCCATCGAATAGGGGAACGAGCATTGAAATAGATTATCGTATCGAGTTGTTAAGGATTTAAGTGCTTTGGCAAGATCTTCCCTCTGTGCCCCATTCAGCTCAGCAAAACGCTGCGCTTTAAACTTCGGGAGCAGTAATGTTTCGAATGGCCAAGATGCCCAGTAAGGAACAACAGCAATCCAGCTTTCCGTTTCGACAACAACCCGCTCTTGCAACGCTTGTTCCCTCAGCGCGTAATCCAACAGTAAATTACTGCCATGAGAGTCTAGGTATTCCCATAACAACCCATCTTTACGTGCGATTTCATTCGGTAGAAAGCTGTTCGCCCAAATCTGACCATGTGGGTGAGGCTGTGAACACCCCATCATTTCACCTTTATTTTCGAAAGCTTGTACCCAAAGGTATTCTTTACCGAGTTCTGTCACTTGAGCGTCCCAAGTGTTTACCACTTCCGTAATTTGACTCACACTCAATTCAGGCAGTGTTTTGCTATGGTCGGGAGAAAAACAAATCACTCGACTAAGTCCATTAGCCGCACCACTTTGAAAAAGTGGGTCGTCCGATTTTTCTGGTGAAGGAGAATCAGGCATGAGTGCTGCGAAATCGTTTTGGAACACAAAACACCCTTTGTAATCAGGGTTCACTTCTCCTGACACGCGTGTATTCGTTGGACATAGAAAACAGTCAACTTGATAGCTTTCCTCGCTACCCAGTTCAATTTCATCACTTTGCCCACTCCATGGGCGTTTTGCTCGGTGTGGAGAAACCAATATCCATTGCCCTGTTAATGGGTTGTATCGTCTATGAGGGTGCTCCTTGGGGTCAAATTGACCTAAATTCATTGCTAAATTCCTTGTGTATACGTTTACAATTTATTTTAAAATTCTTTTCATCCAGAGGTTAAAATCAAAATTGAGCCCTGATTCAGCCGTTCATATTTGGCTTCAACATGATTTGGTAGTGGTATGAGTGATCCGTAAGTAGAAATTCGGAATGGACACTTGGCGTCCATGAATCATCACCGCCAACACCCATGTGGGCTCCGTCTACGTTCACATACATCAACCCTGATTCGATTAATTCATTGGTGTGTTTTACTTGCCCAACGTGTTTGGCGTTGTATTGGGACATATTCAAATGAATCGGTTGTGAAATCGGTGCACTAAGCGTGAAATCACCAATGGTCGCTCTGGTCACATCACACCTCAGCCCTGCTTCAGTCGGGAATATATAAGGGGTGAACCAATCTCTGGCGGCTAATTGATAATGCCCTATGTGTGCCGAAAGTTGTCGGTCGGGGTAATTTTCATGCGGACCTCGACCAAACCAATCGACAGACTGATTGCTGTCTGAAAGCGCGAAAGCCAAACCGACTCTAGGCAGAGAAGGCAGCCCAGAAGCCACTTCGACTTTTACACTTATTTCCAGTTCGCCGGAGAACCTTACGTGATAAACCCAGCGCGTTTTGATCAAGCAAGATGTTTTATGGCGGTGAGAAAAATCCGCTTCAATTTGCACGTATCCACCCATGTGTGTGGCGTTGAAGCGGGTGCAGTTTTGCGTTATGTCCCATAAACCTGCACTTTTCCAACGAGAAACCCAAGAGTTGGGATCAACATGATTTGCTTCGCTAGTTCCTATATCGTTGTCCAAAGGCGCGCGATAAAAACAGTCTTTAGGTGGCTCTGCCATTACGTCCTGACTGTTCACTAACCACTGTGCGATAAGCCCGGTTTTCTTGTCGAATCGAACGCTGAATTCCCGCCCAACTATCTCTACTTGGTTAGCCATCACATTGAGTTGGACGTCGCCACTTTTCTCAGGGGTTTCACTATTTTCAAGCGCTTCGCTATTAGCTAGGGTTTCCCTATCAATAAGGGTTTCACTATCAATAAGAGTTTTGCTACTTTCTAGCGACGTTATTGTCGGTACATTCAGTTGCTCACTGGCTACTTCAAAACCAGCATCCGCCCATGGCTGATCGTTACTTAGCACCACGTGCAAGTTAAGGTAACGCTGCGCATTCGCTTGAGTTGGTAAATTATGTTCAGACAACACAATAGATTCTTTTTGATTAGGGGCGGTGGTTAACGGCAACTGCCCAAGCTCAACAAGGTTATCTCCTTCAAGGAGTTGCCAATGCAGTGTGAATGTCGCATCCAATGGAAATAAATGTTCATTGGAAACACGAATCTGCAAATTCTGTGCACTTACTAGTGAGAACTGGAAAAACTGCTGCGCCTTTTTCACCTCTATCAATGTTGGATGAGGGGTTCTATCAGGAAAAACCAACCCATTGATGCAGAATTGCCTGTCGTTAATGCGGTCGCCAAAATCGCCACCATATGCCCAATAGGCGGTTCCGTTATCGTCTGTTTTTGTTAGCCCTTGATCGACCCAATCCCATATAAAGCCGCCCTGTAATCTTGGGTAATCTCGAAACGCTTCCCAATATTTATCAAAGCTGCCTAAGCTATTTCCCATGGCGTGTGCGTATTCGCACAAAATGAGCGGGCGCGATTCATTCGGTAGAGCAATCCATTTTTTGATGCCGTATTTGTTAATTTGCTCAGGGTCTTGGTTAAATACCACATCGTTTTCAACACGAGAATACATAGGCACAATGATGTCGGTAGCCGACGTATCAGCGCCGCCACCTTCATATTGAACAGGGCGAGTCGTATCCGCGTTTTTGATCCATTGATACATGGCGTAGTGATTGCCACCTACCCCTGATTCATTACCCAAAGACCATATGATCACACTCGGGTGATTTTTGTCTCGCTCCACCATTTGCGAAGCGCGCCTCATGTAGGCTGGAAGCCATGACACATCGTCTGAAAGGCGGCACATTGGAAACTGACCGTGAGATTCGATATTGGCTTCGTCGACCACATAGAGCCCATATTGGTCACATAATTCATACCAATAGGGATGATTCGGATAGTGAGCGGTTCTAACTGCGTTGAAGTTGTTTTGTTTCAGTAAAAGCACATCTTCCAACATGCTTTCTTTCGAGACTGCATGCCCAAACTCAGGGTGATGCTCGTGCCTGTTTACACCGCGAATCAATAAGGGCTGACCATTCAACCGAAGCAGTCCGTCAATAATATCGACTTGGCGAAAGCCGACGGTATACGCTTCACAATCGAGTAAATTTTCCGCGTCATCGAACAATGAAACCACACACCGGTAAAGGTATGGCGATTCTGAACTCCATTTATTTGGATGACTCACTTGAATACTGTGATGCGTTCTGTCGCTCCATCCACCTTTTTCATCGACCAACACTTCTCCTGTACTGGCAAAGTCGGATTCCATCACGCTTTTACCTTCAGAATCATAAAGCGCGATACGTGTTTTTAGCGTGGATACATCGCCATGAACGTGCGTTCTTACCTTTAACAATGCATGACAATAAGACGCATCCAGTTCAGTTTGAATGGCAACATCGTCGATTCGTTGTTTCGGTTTTTTGAGCAAATAAACATCGCGGAAGATGCCGCTCAACCACCACATGTCTTGATCTTCGAGATAGCTCCCATCCGACCACCGCATAACCATAACGGTGATTTGATTCGAACCTGATGCAAGATATTCGCTCAAGTCGAACTCTGCGGGTAATCGGCTGTCTTGCGAATACCCTACCCACTTGCCATTGCACCAGAGATGAAAAGCAGAATTGACACCATCAAACACCAAACGAACTTGCTGCTCTAAATCTTGCTCATCGAGCATAAAAGTGTGGCGATACACGCCTGTTGGGTTTTCACTCGGAACGTAAGGTGGGTTGTCCTCGAATGGGTATTTTACGTTTGTGTAAATAGGAAAATCATACCCTTGTAACTGCCAATTGCTAGGAACGGCAATCGTGTCCCAACTCGAATCATTGAAATGTTGACCAACGCATTGCTCTTCAACTAATTCGGGCTGAGGGAATAACTTGAAGGACCACGAGCCATTCAGATACTTACGTGCACCATCGCCGCCTAACACCGCTTCTTTGTGTTCAGAATAAGCGTGTAACGGGGCATGGGCTTTAAGAACATTGTGATGTGTGATGTTCTGATTTTCCCATTCTCGGGCCGTTAAAATATCCGCAAACTGTCTCATGGTATCGCCTTCAAAATAGAATCTTGTGGAACGTAAAGTCTTGTGGGACATAAAGTCTTTTGAAACATTGAGCCCTAAGAAACATATAGTCCTGAGAAACATAACGTTTCAAGGCTCTTTGATGCCCAATTAAAAAAGAGAAAAGAATGCCGCAGCCCTACACTGCGGCAAATCAAACCGATTTACTTAAAGGTTCTTTGACGCGCTTTTTCAAGGCGCTTCAAAATCTTGTCTAGGCGCTCAGGGTGAACCATAAATTCTTGGAACCCTTTCATCCCTTCTTTCGCCATCGCAGGATCGGTATCTCGGTCGTAAAACTGTGCTGTGCCTGCTGCACTGCTTAACATTGCAACACCTTTGTTCAAGAACGGATCGTCCTTAACTGAGGCCTTTTTGTTGGTTGGAATCTGAAGAATGCTGTCGTTAATCAATGATTGAATTTCAGGAGTCGCGACAAACGCTAGGAATTTGCGCGCTTCTTCTTTGTTCTTCGCTTTGCTAGGAATATGAATGGTATCCATTGGCGCGTCTTCGGCTAAGCCCACAGATGAATCAATCACAGGGAACTGGAAGAAGCCCATTTTGCCATCCATTTCTGGTGGGAAGTTCGGCGTGATGAAGTTACCAATTAGGTACATCGCGGCTTTTCCGTTGTAAAGGAAAGGCTGTGCTTCTTGCCAAGAGTAGGACGCGTGATTTTCCAAAAAGTAACCAGGCTCAACCAATTCAGCCCATTTCGCAAAGGTTTTCTTCACGCGTTCATCGGTATAAGGTACTTTTCCATCCATTAGCTGAATGTGGAAATCCAAACCATTGGTACGAAGGTTCAAGTAATCAAACCAACCCGCAGCTGTCCACAAATACTTGGTTCCAATGGCAAACGGAGCCACATCATTCGCTTTCAATTTAGCAGCAGCGGATTTTAGGTCGTCCCACGTTTTCGGCTCTGAAATACCAAATTTTTCAAACAGATCTTTACGGTAATAAACGCCCCATTGGTAATAGGTATAAGGCACACCGTATTTTTTCCCATTGACCGACATAGCAGGCGCAGCGGAAGAGAAATCTTCGTTCATACCATTTTGTGCCCACAGATCACTGACGTCTTCTAGCAACCCACGATCCACAAATGTTTTCATACGGTTACCTGCAAACCAGAACACAACATCTGGTGGCGACGTGACCAACCAATTGCGAATCGTCGTTTTGTACGACTCGTGGTCATAGAGGTTGTATTTCACCTCGACATCCGGATTTACCTTTTGAAAGCGCGCGACGACTTCATCCCATGCTTTCTTTGGCGCAGCGTCCGATGCATTTGAGTTAATCACCAGCGTACCAGCAACAGCGGTACTGGCTATTGAGGCTGCGAGCATCACCGAAGTCGCAATGTGTTTCACGTAGTTCATAATAAGGTCCTTGTTGTTGAGCGGTGCTCTTTGTGGTCCAAAATAGGATTATTATTGTTTTACTTTTGCCAAACCCGTTGAAAATCTTATGCCTTAGTTTCGATGCGATTATCCTTTTGTCGCCCCGAGTGTAAGCCCGGCAATAAAGTGGCGTTGCATCGTAAAAAATAGAACAACTGGCGGTATTGCCGCGACAACGGCGCCAGCAGAAATAAACTGCCAAGAAGCCAACCACTGGCCACGCAGCGCACTCAGCCCTGCCGTCACCGGTCTTACTTCGTCACTTTGCACTAACACCAGAGCCCAGAAAAAATCATTCCAAATAAAGGTGAACACCAATACCGAGAGTGCAGCCAGTGCCGGCCTCACGAGTGGTAACACGACATGCCAGAAAATTCGCCACTCGCTTACACCTTCAACACGAGCCGCTTCGATCAACGCATCAGGGATTCCGACAATAAAGTTACGCATAAACAAGGTGCAAAACCCTGCCTGAAAAGCGATATGGAATAAGATCAATGCCGAACGTGTGTCGTACAAGCCGAAGGTTATCGTTAGATCGCGCACAGGAATCATTAGGATTTGAAATGGAACAAAATTCCCGGCAATGAAGGTGGCGAATATCCAGATATTGGCTTTGAAGTTAAATTTTGCGAGGGCATAGCCACCAAGAGTAGACAACGCAACAGCACCAGCAACCGCGGGTAAAGTAATCATAAGGCTGTTAAGCAGGTACTGCCCCATTGGGGTTGAAGTGAACACTTGCGAATAATTTTCGAAAAATTGTATCTCGCTTGGAATACCCCAGTAGTTACCTTTGTTGATATCTTCGATGGATCGAATAGACGTCATCATTACAGCCATAAGAGGAAGCAGCCACATCAGAATCGAAATAGGCAAAGCAACACGGTAGCTAATATTGGTAAAGCGCCCAGCTTTTTGAATGGGTTGTGGGTACATTATTTTTCACTCCTCAACATACGCCACAAGAAGTAAGCGATATAAACGTCCATGATTAAGAACAGAACAACGGAAACAGAAGCTCCATACCCCATTCGATAATTGAAAATCGACTCTTCATACATTTGATACGCCAGAACAGAAGAGCTACCCCAAGGACCACCTGCGGTCATGGTTGCCACTAAATCGAAAGATCGAAGAGCGCCAATAACGGTAACGACAATGGCAATAAAAGTGGCGGGTCTGAGCTGAGGGAGGACGACATACCAAAGCATTCGCCATTTTTTTGCACCATCCAAACGCGCCGCTTCAATTTGTTCAGGATCGAGGTTGTTCAGCCCAGTGAGATACAAAATCATGCAATACGACACCTGAGGCCACAAACCAGCGGCAATAATGCCGTAGGTGACATAATCTTCGTCCGATAAAATTGCGATAGGTTCGAAACCCATGCTTGATAAAGTGATGTTAAATAAGCCGAATGTCGGATCGTAAAACCACGCAAATACCAGCCCAACAACAACTTGCGAAATAACAAATGGGAAAAAGAATAAAGATTTTACAACCCGAATGCCTTTAACTTGCTGATTAAGGAAAAGCGCAATCGCTAGCCCTGCGGGGGGCGCTATCATGAAAAAGATCAGCCATAGAAAGTTATTTTTCAAAGAGGTATAGAAAGCTTCGGATTCAAATAGCTCGACATAGTTACCCAATCCAACCCATGTTTTTTCGCCTAATCCATCCCATTCAAAAAAACTCAACCAAATGCTGTCTATGATTGGGTAAATCACGTAAACCAGAAAAATCGCCATTGCAGGCAACAAAAATAACCACGGTGTATATCGCCGAAGTGTACTTCTTTTCCTCTTTGCTGAAGGCATCCCGTTTCGGGGGTATATCGTTTTCACAGATTGTTCCATTTTCATGCATTCCTTTTCAATTTTCGCCCAAATCGCTTTGAATCTAAGTAGAAGCGATTTGCGAAAAAATGCTGCCTCTTACCTGTGTGTATTATCAATATAGGATCATCGACGTAATTTTGCACAGTATAAAACTCAAAATGTAAACGTTTCCACAAAATTCATCAAAACGGGGCCTTTTTAGTTGATCACGATCAACTATTATTAACAAGTCGCTAACAAAAAACGCTCGTTCACGTATTTTAAATTTTAATTATTTCTATTTGCTTGTACTTGGGAGTCCAAAATGGCAGACATCACTCTACAAAACGTCATAAAAGAATATGGCGATATAAGAACGATTCACGGCGTAGACTTAGAGATCAATAATGGTGAGTTTGTCGTTTTTGTTGGTCCTTCCGGTTGCGGGAAGTCGACTCTACTCAGGTTAATCGCAGGGCTTGAGGAAATTACCGATGGCACGATTGAAATAGAAAACGAAATTGTTAACGACGTCGATCCTGCTGAGCGAGGAGTCGCCATGGTTTTCCAATCATACGCGCTCTACCCCCATATGACCGTAGAGGAAAATATGGGTTTTGGCTTGAAGATGACGGGTCACTCTAAAGAAAAAGTGGAAAAACAAGTTGCTGTTGCTGCAAAAACGTTACAACTGGATCCACTGCTTAAACGCAAACCAAAAGAGCTGTCGGGTGGTCAAAGGCAAAGGGTAGCGATTGGTCGAGCCATTGTGCGTAACCCAAAAGTGTTCTTGTTTGACGAGCCGCTTTCCAATTTGGATGCTGAATTGCGCGTGGAAATGCGTCTTCAAATAGCGAAGTTACACCAAGAATTGCAAAACACCATGGTATACGTAACGCACGACCAAGTTGAAGCTATGACGCTAGCCGATAAGATAGTCGTATTACGGGCGGGCAATGTAGAGCAAGTCGGAACGCCACTCGATCTGTATCATCACCCCATAAACGAATTTGTCGCCGGCTTTATCGGTTCGCCCAAAATGAATTTCATCCCCACACAATTAATTTCATATTCAGCTCAAACACTCACATTAAAGTCCCCCGACGATTCAATAATAACCATCCCGTATAAAAACGAATTGTCTGCAAAGCCTGGAGATTCGCTTACTCTCGGAATAAGACCCGAACATCTAATCATTGGAGAAGAAAGTGATATTCAATTCCAATTCAATAGCGAAGTAGTGGAAAGACTCGGGAACAGTACTTATATGTTTGGGCAATCATTGGGGATCGATGGTTTTACAGTGTATTCACCGGGTGATCAAGACGTTAGTAAGTATCAGTCGTTAACGCTGGGATGCCAAGCTCAAGATATTCATCTGTTTTATCAAAACGGTCAAAATGTAACAGCAAAATAACCGATCCGGGAGGGTTTTCCTCCCAACTCCCCTCCAAATCAGTGTAAAAAATTGTTTCAACCATTCCTTTAAATTCACATAATCCACCCATATTTTTTCTCACTTTTGATGCTTGTGAAATAAGCTCATTTTTGACGTGATCATCATCACACTTATGTATTATACAACCTAGAAAAAGCTCATAGATAGTTTTATTAGTATGTCATAATCCGCCGAATATTAGCTCGGTATTCATAAAACTGATAATACATAACACTGAGTGAACTAACGTTTGTCGGAATTTATTTCCGTGAATAGCTCTATTTTCGACTAACAATAAATTTACTTACCAACGTGTGAGGGTAGCTATGCGATTAGGTTTTAAAGCACGAATAAACTTGAGTGTTGTCTTGCTGGTAGCGGTATCTCTGTCAATTTTGGCATCGATTAGTATCATCAACCTTAAAGACGAAATGATTGCTGGGCTTCAAAATGCCACTC
The DNA here is from genome assembly GCF_002835515.1 of Vibrio sp. vnigr-6D03. Classification (NCBI taxonomy): domain Bacteria; kingdom Pseudomonadati; phylum Pseudomonadota; class Gammaproteobacteria; order Vibrionales; family Vibrionaceae; genus Vibrio; species Vibrio sp. vnigr-6D03. The sequence continues at coordinate 73,355 of NZ_PIZL01000003.1, read as the reverse complement.
AGCAAAAACTGAACAGTCACGTCAAAGAAATTGAAAACGAGATGGAATCGAAAATTCGAACCATCCATCAGGGGGCTTTGCATTTCAGTAAGGATTTGAGCGATCAAGAAAACATAGACCGAGTTCTTCTTCTCTCTGAAACCTCTTTGATCTCGGCGATAATGATTGCCTACACCGACGGTCGTAACTACATGTCTGATGACGGTGGTACCAAAGAGGTCACCGATCGCTATCTAACCCGCCCTTGGTTTACCGACACAGTGCAGAGCAGAAAAACCATCACCAGTGATATTTATCAAGACATCATCACCAAAAAACAAGTCATGAGCATTTCAGCACCGGTCTATCAAAACGGTGAATTAATTGCTGTGCTGATCGGTGACGTAAATCTGGATGGCATTGTTAACCAAGTGGGTTCTATGCGATTTGCTGGTGGTGCTGCAACTTTATCTGATCGTAACCACAAGTTTTTTGCGAGTGATGACCCTAGCGATATTGGCAGAACACCTTCTCAAGTTAGCCCTACTTTCCAAGTGATCGAAAATGGCTTCCGCTCTGGTCAAAATGGTTTGGTTCAATTCCCTTACTTAGGCATCGACTTTGATGGTTACTTCCAACGTATTAAAGTGGATAACGAGAACTTCTGGACCCTTATGGTCTTTGTTGATCAAAGTACCGCACTATCTGATGTCAACGACGCGGTGAAAGCATCGATCTTTGTTGGGCTGCTGCTTCTAGCCATCTCAACCATCATTATCTTCTTTGTAATCAATCAATTGTTCCGACCATTAGATCACTTGAAAGCCGCGGTGTTGGATCTTTCAAATGGAAATGGTGACTTAACAGCACGCCTTAAGGTCGAGCAAAATGACGACTTAGGTCAGATTTCTGAAGGCTTCAACAAGTTTGTGTCTAACCTTCAAAATATGATTGGCGAGATCACTCAATCTAGCGCTCAAATTTCTGAAGGAATCCGAACACTCACCACATCGGCTAATCAGAACGAGCAAATGCTGCTTTCGCATTCGGCAGAAACCGAACAAGTGGTTACCTCTATTACTGAGATGAGTGAGAGTGCGCGTTCCGTAGCTGAAAGTGTGCAGCAGTCTTCTCAAGTTACCGTATCCACCGCCTCTGAAGCACACAATTCAAAGGCCGTGGTTAACAATGCTGTTCAAACGGTTCGCTCTTTAGTGGACGAAGTAGAAGAAATGGCGGAGCGCATTCAAGTAATGAATGCCGATGCCAACCAAATCAGTGCGGTACTTTCCGTCATTGGTGACATTTCTGAACAAACAAACCTTCTTGCGCTTAATGCTGCGATTGAAGCCGCGCGTGCAGGCGAACAAGGTAGAGGCTTTGCTGTAGTAGCGGACGAAGTTCGTGCCCTCGCTGCTCGAACACAAAACAGCACCACTGAAATTTCAGACATGCTAACTCGCCTTCTGGATGGCACCGACAAAGTCGTGAACGCGATGGAGACGACAAAAGAACGCTGTAAGATCACAGCAGAAAAAACGTCAGAGGTTTCTGGCAGCTTGGATATTGTCTCTAACTCAGTAAATCAGATTGACGACATCAGCAGCCAGATTGCGACGGCGACTGAAGAACAAAGCGCCGTTTCAGATGAAATTTCACGCAACATGCTCGCCATTAGAGATATCGTCGAGTCGCTTGTTTCGAGCGGTCAAGACACGGTATCCGTGACACAGTCACTCTCAAAATCCAATGCCCACCTAGAACATCTAGTCGGTCAATTTAAAGTTCAATAAACAAAAGGGCATCAGAAATGATGCCCTTTCTTCTTGTAACAAAATATTTCCATAAGGATATAGATACTATGGACATTTCTTTGTTGAATGACGCACAAGCAAACCACACCACTCAAGAGTTTACGAAGCTATATAACGAAGTATTTCGTGATTTCTTCTCTCGCGACGAAAACTTGTGGCCGGTCTACAAAGATCCTGGTTTTGCCGCTCTTAATCAATTTCGTTCGAAACACCTTCAACCAAGCGAACGTTTGGGTGCATTTTCCAACAGCTCTGAACTTCATGAGGCGTTGCTGAATCAAAACCATGTGCCCGCAAACCGCATGAAGCCAACAGGAAAGCCAGACGACGTACTGGCATTTGCTGCAGCGTTATCAAAAGACTGGGAAAACCCCTCTTCCGTTGAAAATGTTATTACCATGCCATCCGATCCCGCGATTTATGGCGCAATGATGGGAACGCTCGCAAACCCTAATTTGGTTTACAGTGAATACGCTGGAATGGCAGAACAGCTAGAAAAAAATGTGGTTCGCCAGATTGCCAACGTAGTCGGTTACGATCAAAACGAGTCAACAGGGCTGTTCACCCAAGGCGGCACATTCTGCAACCTATACGGCTATTTGCTTGGACTTCGAAAATCATTACCTAAGGCTATTTATAAAGGGCTAGATTCCACTCGCGATTACCGCATTTTGAACTCACAAGGTGGTCACTACTCCAATATGACTAACCTTTCGCTGCTTGGTATCGACATCACCAATAAGACTATTCGAATTAAGGTAACAGAAAGCCACGAAATTGATTTGGTCGATCTAGAACGCAGCATGCGTGCATGTTTCGATGTGAACACCGTGGTTCCAACCATCATGCTAACGATGGGCACAACCGATACCTTTGCTATCGATCAGGTTAAACCGGTGTATGACCTTCGTGAACGCCTGTGCAAGGAATACGACATCGCAGTAAAACCGCATATTCATGTGGACGCCGCTGTAGGCTGGTCGATGATGTTCTTCATTGACTATGACTTTGCTGGTAACCCAATCGGTATTAACGAAGCAACATTGAGCGGTATTGAAAGTGTGGCTGCTCGTATGCGTGAACTAAAATACGCAGATTCATTTACCGTTGATTTCCAGAAATGGGGTTATGTTCCTTACACGTCTAGCCTTGTGATGATTAAGAACAAGAAAGACATGGACGCCCTTAAAAACGATCCTAAAAACTTCTCTTATTTTGAAAACGATCTTCAAGAAGACACTCACCTTCAGTCCACTATAGAGTGTTCTCGTGGTGCGACGGGCTTGTTTGGCGCTTATTCTGCGCTCAAATACATGGGCTTAGAAGGGTATCAGACGCTTATTGCTCACAGCCTACAAAATGCGAACTACATGCGCCATCAGTTAATGAAAGACTCAGCATGTAAGGTCGTGGTGCCAGAAAACCAAGGCCCTAGTGTGACTTTCCGCTTGTATGACCGCAATGTTGTTAAAGACGCTAATGAAGAGTTTGAGTTAGAACGACACAGCACCAACAATGAAGCGATAAAGGCACGTATGGAACACAATAGTGAATTCCATCGCCATATCTTTAACAACCGTGGCAAAACAGGCTTGTACACCAACTGGGTAGAATTTATTTCACGCTCTAATTATGTAGGACGAGGGATTTACTCTTACATCCCAGGTGAAAAAGCCGTCTTTATGAACCCTGCCACGCAGCGAGAGCACATAGATGCATTCTTAGAGCGTTTATACTATTCAAGTCATAAATAGTTCTCAAACCATAAATTGTTCTTAAACCATAAATAGTTCGCACCATGATTTAGAGTGTAACGTTGTTCTCATGCCTAACCGCATGAAATTATTAAGCTAACTCAAGTTAAAATTCAAAGCCGGTATCCGCCGGCTTTTTCATATCCAGAGAATGATACATAGGCTACAATCCCTTTTAAAAATAAAGGATAAGCAATGAAATCAGCAATCATATTACTCACTTCTCTCGTCGCATTTAGCGCCGTCGCCAAATCTGACCTTTCAGCCAACATGAAGCAAATGAAGCTGGCTTTTAACCAGGCAGCCGAAGCAAGCTCAATAGAAGAGATGAGAGCACCTATCGAAGAATTTGAAAAACTCGTTTTACAATCTGCAAATGCGAGCTTCCCACCAGAGCGTGAAGAACTTTTTCAAAGCGGCTTTAGCAAGCTCACAGATGCCGTTGATAGGCTCGAATCAAAATTAGATAACGATGATCTTAATGGTGCGAAAACAGTACTGAGAGAAATAGACGACCTGAGAAAAGAATATCACGACAAAAAGAAACCCAGCATTTGGTCGACGTTGTTTGGCTAAGCGGAACGATACTTTCCTAATGAACCCGGAGTCCACAATGGAATACATCAGTAAATGTGAATGTGGACGTTGCTCTGCAAAGATTGTTTTGAGCCAGTCACTAGAAAATTATGAAGCCAGAGCGTGCCAATGTGAATTCTGCTTGCCCCGTAATGCAGCGTATTTATCCGATCCGCTGGGTAACCTTACTCTTAGCCCGACATCTAGCTTAATGGTAATAACCCAAGGTTCTGGTGTAGCTCGATTTTGGGTATGTAAACACTGTGACGCATTACTTGCTGTAACGTATGAAACAGATACCAAAACCAAAGGTGCATTGAACACATTGTTATTGCCCGCTAAAGACAAATCACGCATCAAGATCACACCTGTGTCACCTCACCTTTTACCGGCTGAAGCAAAAGTCGCTCGTTGGCGGTCTTTATGGATGGATACCATTTTCGACTCAAAAACATAGGACTCAAAATGAAGCATTTATTGGACTTAGGGCGAACTTCACTCCTCCTTTCTTTAAGTACGCTGTTCTCGCCTTTTTCACTGGGGTTCGATTTAAACAATTACTCAACCTCATTAGATTATGCGCAAGTTAAGCAGGTAAAGGCGGTACAAAGTGCAAACAAGAGTTGGTGTTTTCACACAACCGTAAGACACAACGACCAAAGTTGGGAGCATTATGCCGACGAATGGCAAGTCATCGATTTGAAAGGCAATGTTCTGGGTGTTCGCCCCCTCGCCCACCCTCATGACAATGAGCAGCCCTTTACACGCAGTAAGTGTGGCATTCAAATACCTCAATCTATTACCAAGGTGGCCGTAAGAGCAAAATGCAACGTACATGGTTATGGCGGAAAGCCAATCATAGTCGATCTCACCGCATCGAAAGGTGATGGATATTCAGTACGCCGTATCAATGAGTGAACGTTAAAGTAAGGGAACGGTGTTGATGAATATATCCAATGTATATCCGGTCGGTACTGTCGTATTTGTCTTGTTTATGGGGTTCGGGGCGTCATCGCTATGTGCTCAAACGAGCCAAATATTGCTCACAAACGGAAATACGCAAGAGTGGGAACAGGAGTCCTTTTCAGGTCAAACGCGTTACGAAACTGTTAAGCTGGACGATCAAAAAGTGTTAAGAGCGGTTAGTCAGGGTGCTGCATCTGGATTAATTCTAGCGAAGCAAATTAACCTCCTTGAAACCCCTTACCTAAATTGGGGTTGGCGAGTAGAAGAGAAGCTTCCTCAATTGGACGAACGTTCAAAAAACGGCGATGACTACGCTGCTCGGCTCTATGTAGTAATTGATGGGGGGTTAATGGCTTGGCGGACCCAATCCCTTAATTACGTATGGTCCAGTTCGCAAGATAAGGGAGAGGTTTGGGACAATGCGTACGTCGGTTCAAAAGTAAAAATGCTCTCCGTACAGGGAGTCAAATCACAGACTCATCACTGGTATAGTGAGAAACGCAACGTATACCAAGATCTCATTACTTACGTTGGCGACAAAGGCAGCGACAAAGCGAATCAAAAAGCCTATCAATACATTGATGTTGTCGCCATTATGACCGACACCGACAACAGCCAATCAAAAGCGGAAACCTATTACGGGGATATCGTCTTCAGCGCTAATTAGGCACTGACTTTGTGGTGTTTTTTAGCCATTCTGGAATGTATTCTCAGCCTATACCAAACAATCATATTTACATTCTTGATATCAAATGGTTAGATAGCGTCGCTTTTGCTGAAAAAGCGAAGGCTCAGAGAGGCGTAGATAAAAAATGATTAAAGCGGTTTACTTTGATTTAGACAACACCCTCGTTGATCGAAATGCGAGTATCGATCGCTTTGCCCAGAAGTTCTTTCATCACTTTTCCAAGCAATTAGCTGAGAGTGATAAAGATGAAATATCTTCATTGATTAAAACACTGGATAATGGCGGCTACCTGAAACCGGACTCTCCATACAAACGAATCTACACCGCCATTGCCTATGAACTCCCCAAGCAACTGAACTGGCACTCCCCTCCTCTTCCCATTGAAATCGAGCAGTTTTGGAAAGACAACATTCCTGAATGTGCCGTTGAAATGAACCATGCACATGTACTGATTACCACTCTTAAGGAAAAGGGACTCCACTTAGGTATAATTTCAAATGGAGAGGAATGGAGCCGTCAACGCACAGCACACGCTACGTCATTTTCACACCATTTTTCCCAAATAATAAGCTCTGAAAAGGCCGGCTATAAGAAGCCGGATAGCCGAATTTTTATAGAGTCAGCAAGAATTGCTGGCTACTCTACGAGCGAGTGCATTTACGTTGGTGATCATCCGGTAAACGATGTACAAGGTTCAATAAATGCCGGAATGAAAGCCATTTGGTTTTCAGGCAAGGCACCGATTTGAAGATCTAGTGGTTCTAAATCAAGAATTGGTAACGCAGCATGAAATCCAAGCAAACTCGCCCTTGGGAGCTTATCTTCTGTCCCATTTCATCGTCAAAGAGCTTGGAAAGGACTCGTCATTCNNTTTGAAATAGAGAGGCTTGAACTGACACAGAAGATAGAGCTCTGAACCCTGCATATTGAGGTAGCTTGAGTATGTGTTAATCCCAAAACATAATCGAATATTAATTTCAAATAAAAAATAGAAAAGAAATACTAATATGAAATAGCAAAAACTTTTATAAAAATAATATCCCCACTCTAAAAATGTCTACTACTCTTATTCCAGCAAATATCTTCACCTGTATACAAATCCAATTATAGTCAAAGATAATATTTGCGATACAAACTATAAACTCGTTAAGTTGGAATTAAACATGAATAAAAAAGTAGATGAAAACAATCTATTTATAAAAAATAAAGAAGATAATAAATCGTTATCGGTTAACACGGATAATCTGTCAAAAATTGAAGGGAAGTATGATCCTTCCGATAAGTTTGAATTTAAAACCGTTGAAGAGTTCTTTGAAGATGATGGGCAGATTCAAACCTATCGAGATTGGTCTACACTCGGCTTCGTTTTAGGCTGTAGCCAGCCAACGGACAACAGCATCGAACTTAAGTTTGAAACCGATGAAAGCACTCCTTGTGCCATTCTGATTAGCTTCCCGACCCCAACGGTATTCAGGTTAAGGTTCCACCCACTCGCAGAGAACGCCGAGTTTTACCCTAAAGCAAACTCCAGATCCATCGTTATGGATAGTGAGCAACAACTGTGCAGCAGTTTTTCTTCACCTACTTTAGAGATTGAAGAGACAGGCATAGATTTCACGGTGTTCGTTAAGGATTCTGCAACAAACATCGCAACCATGAAACTGGTTATCAAGAAAAATCCATATCAGCTTTCGGTCTATAAGTTTGATGGAAGCGATTATATTCTGGCACACTAAGATGCATTCAACTCTATTTACTACCGCAAGAGAGTAAAATACTCAGATGATCTTGGCGAGAAATTAGAATACTCAATTATTCAAGCGAAAGAAATGCCAGAAAAGGCGAAATATATTGGGTTCGGTGAAAAGGGAGGCGAAAACTTCATTAGAAACGGAAGTAGGCTAACGTATTTTAACTTTGATAATATGCGTTATAGACAAATATATAATAATGGACCAAAAGATATACGAGAACCATTATACGATTCCAATCCGTTTTTCCTTGAAACAAATCGCTATGATGACAAAAAAGTCGTTTATGGAATATTTGTCGATAATTTATCAGAAACGTTCTTTGATTTGGGTAGCTACAACTACAACAGAGAATACCTGTTTGGTAGTATTTACGGCGACCTCGACTACTACTTCTACCTTGGTGAAGATACGCAAGATGTACTGAAACAGTATTATAATTTTGTAGGTAAAACGCGCTTAAAACCTCGCCACAGCTTGGGTAACCAGCAAGGGTGTTACGGTTACATGAATAAATACGACCTTGAAGATGTGACCAATGGCTACCGTGGGAACAGCATTCCACTTGATGGGTTACACGTCGACGTCGATGTTCAATTTAACCATTGTACGTTTACCATGAACGAAGATTCCTTCCCTGCTGATACATTTGATACCCTTGCTGGTCGCGGCATCAAATGCAGCACAAACATTACTCCAGTCGTTAGTTACGTCAACTTCGACTACAAAACCTTTGAAAGTGGCGCCAAAAACGGGCTGTTTATCTCTGCCGACCAAATCAACGGCGGAAGCTCAAACTCTGAAGCAAGCGAAATTTTCTATCAAGGTGGTGTTTACTACGGTGGTGAGCGAGGAACATTTGGTCACTACCCAGATTTTGCACGTAAAGAAGTACGCCAGTGGTGGGGACAACAGTACCGCCTACTCTACTCCCGCGGATTAGAGATGGTTTGGCAAGACATGACCACGCCAGCAATCCCCGATCCAAGTGAACAAGAAAACACATACATCTACGCACCATGCGCTGATGATTACTGGCGTATTCCAGACAAAATTACGGGCGACAGCCGTTCGTTGCCTTTCGAGCAACTTGTATCTGATAACTCATTGAAAAAGTACGAAGGCGAATCCAGCAAAGCCAAGCAAAGACTGGCGAAAGGTGACCGAGCCCCAGCTGCATCGATCAGAAACTTGTACTCGTACAACCTCCACAAAGCGACATACCATGGTTTGAATACGCTATGGCTAATCAACCCATATAGCTTTACCACGGTTGGTGAAAACGGGATAACTGTAGAGGAATCGCAAAGTATCATTAACGCGCTTGTGAAAGATAAGAAACTAGAACTTATTGATGCAAGCCACCAGCTGTATAAAGTGCTTTCATCATCCAAAGCTAAGCTCGCACTTCCTAAGTCGCTCAAGCAGTACGAAGCTGAAGTTCAAGCCATTCTCGAGCAATCTCTGACCATCGAAGCCAGACGTGCCAACAAGCGTAACTTCATCGTTGGTCGAGGTGGGTTTACAGGCATGCACCGTTTTGCGGCGCTTTGGACTGGAGATAACGCGTCCGAATGGGACTTCCTGCAAATCAATATTTCTCAAGTTCTTGCATTGGGCATGGCGGGTCAAAGTATGTCTGGTCAGGACATTGGTGGGTTTGAGCCTGCAAATGGCACCGCACAAGAGTGGGCGGACCCAGAACTGTTCAGCCGCTGGATTGGCGCAGGTGCATTCCTACCTTGGTTTAGAAACCATTACTCGCGTAAAGGCACCAAGAAATTCCAAGAACCGTACAAATTCCAAGACGTTATCGATCAGGTAAGCCCAAGCGAAAAATACCTTTATGAGGCTGTACTGCCTATATCGCAGTACTACGTTCAATTGCGTTACCGCTTGATGCAGGTGTTCTACGATGGTTTGTTCAAAAATACATTGGACGGTTTACCCATTGTGAAGCCCCTTATCGTGTCCGATGGGCATGACAACGCGCTATACAACGACAAAGCAGGATACCTCAACAACGAATTCATGGTTGGGGACAGCTTGTTAATTGCACCGGTCCTTAAAAAGGAAAACACAGGTGCGAATGGCTATCGTGATATCTATGTACCAAGTGGCAGCCGTTGGTATTCATTCAAAAACAATACTCAGCCGTTGTCGGCAGCTGTTGAAGGCGGAACCGAGATCATCGGTTACAACGCTCAAATCAGTGCATCGCCAGACAAAGTACCTTTCGTTGTGCCTATCTACGTTCGCGAAGGGGCTATTCTGCCAACCATTGAGCTTGAACAATATGTTGGCGAACTGAACAAAAGCCACCAGATGAACCCAGTTACGTTAAACATCTATCCGGGTAAAGAAACGGAATACATCATGTTTAATGATGATGGGGAAAGCCGTTCGTCCGCTCCGAAAGGTCTGGTCGAGCAAGGTGCGGATCCGCTGGCCAACAGTGAGTTCAGGAAAACACGTATCCACCATCATTTTGTGAACGATAAGCAGCGTGACATCAGCCTAGCATGGTTGCACAACAACTATGCTCCACTGGAAGATCACTACTACGTCGCTATACAAGATGATCCGGACTACCCAGTCGAGCCACTATCTTCCATCAAATTGGTGTCTGCGAACATATCACCTTCCGTGGATGAACAAATTGAATTCATCAACGTTGGATCGGATGAAGCAAACGCAGAAGCGCTTGCAAACAGCCAAACAAACGCTTGGTACTACAACCACAGCATTCGTACATCGTTTGTGAAAGTGTTCTTTGATCAATCACTTCAAACGCTTACGCCTGTGACAGGTGATGTTCACCAAGATGCTTACCGCCTAGCAGATGCGCCTAACTATACATTGCAGGTCACGTATAAATAACCGCTGTTTCCCATAACAGAAAAAGCAATGCTATCGCCACCCAAGCAAAAATCTTTTGTTTGGGTGGCTCATTTCAAAAAGAAATTCAACAAATTTTGCGTTGGGATTAATACCCAACATGAATCAAGGAAAAACCATGATTAAAACTTTCCGTATTGTTGCCGTCGGATTGCTCGCAATCTCGGGGTCAGCAATTGTAAGCAATGCCGCAGCAGAAACAGAGCCAGAAGTGCCAGTCAGTGACGAGTACTTTCAATCGGTATTAGTCAGCAAAGACTTTACGTTTGAAGATGGCTACATGATTGAATCCGCCGATTTTACTGGTGATGGCTATCCGGACATCGTGACGTTTGGACTCGGTGCTTATTCAAAGGTATTGATTGATGACAATGTCTATTCGTACCCGTTGAAGTCAAAAATATACTTATTTGAAAACCCTGGAATCGAGATTGATCAAGGCGACCAATCGTGGAAGCACAGAGTTATCGCGGATCTCGATACGCCTGTTGCGTTGAATAAAGTCGATATCGATGGTGATGGAGACATTGATATTTTGATGAGCAACGAATATGGCAAAGACGTTAATGAACCTTTAAACGGTGGCGGAGCGTACTTTTGGTTAGAAAACCCAGGAAAGAAAGGTCTAGAGCAAGACAAGCCATGGGTGAAACACCTTATTGGTAATCACACGGCGATGCACCGTATTGTGGTTGGCAAGTTTACGCAAAACGCCAAGCCCCAAATCATTGCCATGCCCGTCACCGGAAAACAACACAATGTTCACGCCGCAATTCCCCTTGCCATTCACACGGTTCCAAGTAACCCCAAACAAGTAGAGCCTTGGGATAAAACCATCATAATGGATAGTTATTTCCATGTTATTCATGATGCTTGGGTAGGGAAAAATGACGCCCTAAGCGATTTTGATGTTCTACTAGTGGGCAGCCAAGAAGGGATCAATTGGCTCTATTTTGGTCGAGATGAGAAATGGCACATCGAGCCAGTGAGTAAAGGGGAAACGGATCTATCGCCGTACATTAACCCCGTAACAAATGAACCCAAAACCGTGAACTGGTTTACCGGAACCAATACGCCAGCTCCAGGGAAAGTAAATGGACAACCGCACAAATTTATCGCGGCAATCGAGCCTTTCCACGGCACCAAACTCGCCACATACGTAAACAAAGACGGGGCTTGGCAGCGAAATGTCATTGGGCAATTTGGTGAAGTGGACTCACAAGGTTTTGGTACAGGACACTACATGCTGACTCATGACTTCGACCAAGATGGAACCGACGAATTTATTGGTGTTTTCTTACGTCCACCCGCAGGGCTTATTTACGGAAAGGTCAGCGATCTTGAAAGCAACTCATTCGATGTCGTCAGGGTGTTTGAGAAATCAACTGCACGCGCAACGCTGGCTGATTTTAACCAAGATGGAAAAAAAGACATCGCCACCATTGGATACAAAGTCCGCTTTTACTATGAAGAAGACGAACCTCAGCTCTACATCCACTTAAACATTATCGATTCCAACAAGTAAAAGAGATTATTCCTATGAAATATCATAATGAGCAATGCGCGCGCAAAACAGACGTTGATTTTGGATGCAAACAAATCACTGGAGCCTATATCGAAGCTGCCGAACTTTACCCCATTGGCGAACGCACTATTGTCATCAACGTAAGTGACGAAGACATTGTCATATCGGGCGACCCAGTGACTCGATTAGCCCCTCGTAAATCATTGGTTTCACAAGACACGACCATTGTTTCGGCTAAGCAGGTATTGCTTGTAAACGTCGTGACTCAAGAAAACCTTGGTAATGTTCTCCTTCAAGATGGCTGGCAGCTTGCTAGTGACATTTTTGGTGAGGGCTTAAATGGTGTGCCACTTTGGCGCTCACCCATCACAACCGTTGGGAGTGTTATTCAACCAGACATTGCTACGTTCGATCAGAGCCCTCTTCCTGTTTGTGATATTAAGATCAACCTTTGGTACGCGCCATCACGTACCGACTGCGCCATTCACAACCATGAAACCGATGATTTTATTGAATACCACACTCAAATCGTAGGTGTAGGAAGGATGCAAAAGTTCAAAGATGAACGAAAAGAGTCGCTTTATGAAGACATCATTTTAGCGCAAGGAAATACGCATGAATTGTTCTGCGTCGTTAATGACCCCGTAGAGCAAAGGTATGACTACCCTTGGCATCAATACTATTCAGACACCGACTGCATTTGGTTGGTAACGGAATTACATCCTAGAAGGTAAGCTTGTTGTCATAACACGCAGAACAGGCTGGACTGGTCTGCGTGTTAATGTACCCTCGAAACGAATCAGTAGAACCTAATTCGGCAAAATTGACGGCTGAAAATATTGCTTGTAAAAATTGTTCATCAGTCTGTGATTCGGATCGAATTGGTTTTTCAATGCTCTGAATTCACACCAAGCTGGGTAAGCTAACTCAAATTGCTCCTGACTTGGAAAGCGTTGATAGGTAAGGTAATAGGTTCCACCTTGTTCTAACGCTTTATCCACCAACTCCCTTGTCCAGATACCAGCGTGCTCAATCGATGATGAATTTATCTCCATATTAATAAATAGAACCACCGCTATCATCTCATCCGCCGCGTAACTTAACGTTGCTTCTTGATTTTCTGGTAAGTAACGTAACGTCATACTCAGCAAATTGACGTTATGCCTTTCCAGCACACTCCGAATTTCATCCATAAAAACAGGAAATCGACCCACGGGTACAAAGTACTCTTGCAAAATATCGGTGTCTTTTTCCGAATAATAATCGAGAAAACGAATGGGGGGTCGCATGGCATTGTTGCGCGAAATCAATTCGGTCTCACCTTCGATATCAACCAATTGATGTTGTAGATACCAGCGAACAGACTTACCGAAATCACTATGCCTTGATCTATTAAAGATAAATCGATTCCTAGCGATATTCGACTCTTCTACCAGCTGTGTACTGATTCTCTCGTTACTCTTTTGGGTATAATTGATGCTGTAGCAATCGCGTAAGAAGGTATCGTCTCTAACAATCGAGCAACGACCGTAATGCAACTCTATCTTTTGACTCTTCAATTCGGCATCGAGTTGAGCCCAATAATGTGTGTAGTCGACGGCTTTTACCGACTTTTCTAGTTGAACATTATCAGTTAACTCAAAAGTCGCATCGATTATCACGCCGATGTTTCCATATCCACCTACGACGGAATAAAAGATATCTTGGTTTTGCGTGCGAGATGCCGTAACAATATCACCACTTGGCAACGCAACATTCATACTTACTAATGTTTCAATAAGCGAACTGTAGTTTGGGTCTCTGCCATGAATATTGGCAGATATCGATCCTCCAACTGAGAAAATATTGGAGGATTGCATTACTTTTACTGAAAGCCCAAAGGGGTTCACGGCCTTTTGTACCTGATCCCAAGTGGCGCCACTTTGGACTTTTACTTGCTTGTTTTCCAAAGAAACAGAAAGTACTTTGTTGAAACCACTCATGTCCAATACCAATGCGCCAGCATGAGTAATATGCCCACCTTGGCTATGTTTCGTGCCTGATATAACAATGGGTAGACTGTGCTTAGCCCCCATTTTTAACGCATCTTGAATGTCGCTGTGTGTCGTCGGGACATACACGGTGCGAATCTTTTCTTCATTGAGGCGGCTCACATCATTCCACGTTGCGCTATTAGAATGAAAAGTCGCTCCGATTAAAAATAAGGCTAAAATTTTGGCTTTCATTATTAACTCAATCGACTGAAATGATGAAAATCATAACCATATGATTAATATATTCATATAAGTATGACTAAACAGATTAAGCCTTCTAACTCAGTATTCATCAACAAAAAAAGGAAGCCGAAGCTTCCCTTAGATTAACGCCTGTTTTTACCAATTATGAATAACTATCTCACCACGGTCTGGCGTTGCATCGAAGATAATGGATTGATCATCCCATTTGAACGCAAGAGCTTGTCCTGCTTGCTCTACCTTCTTTACACCAAATTGTGCTGGCACTTTCACTTTCAGTGTCAGCGGCTCGTCGTAGACTTCATCGGCTAGGGTATCGGTTAAGTTTAGCGTCATCACTTTTTCATCTACGCTGACTAAATCGACAGTCGCAACCGCTTTTTGCTTGTGATATTTCACTGCTTTTTCGAACGTGGTTACCCAAGCATCATCTTTGGATTTCACAATATCCAGCTGGTTTTCAAACACATCTTGCGGAACCAAATCACTCCAGTCGGCGCCGCCATCTGGTCCGACAATACTGTGCCAAGTTAGGATATACAAACCGCCTGACTCCAATGCAAAATCCAAGACAAATTCAAATTTTTCCAAGTCTTGAAGAATGTAAGCATTGGTTGAACGAAGGTAGTAATACGCCCCTTCCCATGTGGCAAAGTCGTAAGGCATCACCACATATTTAGCCGGATCCCATGCCCGCGCGGCAATGAAGCCTGTGTCGTGAAGATATTTAGCAATATCGCTATTGTAGCTACCAAATGGATAAGCAAATGTTGTTGGGCGCTTACCCGTATTCGCTTCAATTCTGTCTGAGGCGAACTTCACTTCATCATCATAACGATCTGGAGTAACTGGCGGGTGCGTTATGCCCTGCCAGTCGGTATAATCATCGTTAAAATCGTGGTGAAGTACCGTATGGTTAGCCATTTCAATGCCAGCATTATGGCCTTGAACGATAGGCTCCCATCCTAGCCATTCTGCCGTTGATGTGGTGACAAATATCGTCGCTGCCATATCACGTTCCATAAGCTGAGGAATCGCAATGTCTTTCTGACCTGGCGAGTAGTCGTCGAATGCCAGTACCACTGCTGCGTCTTGGAACCCCTTCCAATTCGCAATTTCGTAATCCAGTTGAGTGCTTGCCATAGCAGGTGCCGACAAAAGCCCAACGCAAGCCATCATAGTTAACTTATTGATAGTCATCGTATTATCCTTATTGAACAACCGACAACCATCCTGTGCTACTTACACGCGATCTTCAAAGTTTAATAAAAGAACTGCAATCAGACACTCACCCAAACATGTAATTGATAATTAACATAATTTCCGAAATCGTCAGCAAAATAAATGCCATGGGTATGGTTTCTAATCTATAGTCCTTGGTTTTTCTTTGATGCGCTCACAATGAATTTTTCGACCTCGGCGTAGAAAAGCGATGGATCATTTTGCACCCAGTGATTCGCGCCTTTAAACGAAACATTGTTTAAGGTTTGTATAAAGTTAAGGGCTCGCTCGCACCCCTCAAGGCTCTGGGTTCCCCAAAAATAAGTAGTGGGTATTGATAGGTTTTCGAATATTTGCCCCCAACTTACAACACCACGGCTATCCTGAGTATCATGTTGAGCATAGATCTCACTCGCCGTTGCTCCCAACACTAATGGGTCACAACGCCTAAGCGAAGATAAATACTTAACCCCGGCACCATGATGCCATTTAAGGGTAAACCGTTTTGCGAACCCTTCACCTTTCACCCACTCTGAGAATTCCGCTTTTGTTAATCCCGAATACTGTTCCGCAATGATTTGAGAAAGAATGATGCTCTCTTCATGAAGCCCGCCTTCGGCATTAATGAACCCCTCAACGATACGATTCGTATCAAACTGGCAGACCAGCGTGGAAATGTCGCCTCCCCATGAATGCCCGAGTAGGTAGCATCCATCAATGCCCATTTGATCTAACGCTTTTAGAATACGCTTTGCTTGCGTTTCCGTGGAATGGGAAGAGCAAGAAGCAGGTGAATAGCCATAACCACACATGTCAAACATGATTAGGTTGTAGTTGGGCAGCCAATCAATGGCATCAGCGAAACATTGATGAGACTCCCCTAAACCATGGATAAGGACGAGTGTTTCTTGAGTTTCTACCTTTTGCGTGGATAAGCAATACAGGCTATCCCCATCAATTTGTAACCATTTTTCGACTAACACTTATTTTCATGCTCCCTTTTGATATTGCTTAATCTTAACCAAACCAACGCCTATTGAAACAAAAAAAAGTGCGCGATAAGCACACTTTTATAAAATATTCATGGGATAAATTATTGGTATTTTGCTGCTGTAATAAATTGCCCAAAAGACTCACACCAAACTATAACGCTATTAAAGTTTTCTGGCTTGATGCCTGCTGGTACTTCAACAACGAAATTCTCAAAAGTTTTCACGTCTCCCACTTGAACCATTTGCGATTTTATCCGATTGAAATCCGATTCCGTCTCTACAAATTCTGGCGAAAGATAGAGCTTGTAGTCTGGCCCTGGAGCAAGTTCTCCTTCCAGAGTGATAAATTCTGAACCGATAGAAACGGCTCCTTCCCCCCAATGAAGTGCATCACTGTCTTCGAGTTCTTTTATAAATTGAGCAGTAAACAGTGTTTCAAGGGATTTCTCTTCAATCACAGATGTACTTGGGGCTGGCGGCGCAGTAAGAATAGGAAGTGCATAGATACCGGCACCAAAACCCAACGCCCCAACAACGCCGTGAGTAGCAATAAGTAGGGCCAACGTACGTATTTTCATTATATTCACCTGAGTAAAGATTAAACCTGTGGTTTTGAACTAAGCTGATTATTGCTAGACGCCTCTAAGCGCTCTACCTCTTTGTTAAGTTCTGCAATTTTTTCACTCATTAGCTTATGACATCTATCCGCCAGTTTTCTAGCATCCGCTAGCTGATAATCCGACACATCAATGGGTTCCAGCATTTCAGTAATCACTATGCCATTGTTGATCCGGTTAAGTGAAAACTTATTATGAGCATTGCTGACACACATTGGCGTAATAGGCACACCCGCTTCGATTGCTGTGCGAAACGCCCCTGTTTTAAAAGGCAACAAACCACGCCCTTTGCTTCGGGTTCCTTCTGGATAAATCCATACAGATAAATCACGTTGATGAATGGCTTCCGACACTTGTTTAATTGTGTTTCGGGCTTTGGACTTATCTTCACGATTAATCAAGATATTGCCGGTAATCCAGTAAAGCTGACCAAAGAATGGAAGCCACAACAAATCCCGTTTTCCCAAAGTCACCGTTCTTGGGCGCAACATGCCGGGAGAAGTGACAAAATCAAACACGTTCTGATGATTGGAAATGTAGACACTATTATCAGGTGTTGGTGCATTCTCTAACCCACGTTGTACCAGCTTTATGCCAAAGAGCTTATGAAGCTGATTAAACCAACGGCAAAATGTATAAACATGCTTAGGGTTTCTGGGGTTAAAAGCGCAGTATAGACAGGCACATATAGTAATAACGACCAAAAACACCCCAACTAACAATAATCGTAGAACAGCAAGCAAAACTCTCTCCTTATCGAGTATGGCGGCTAAAACCGCACTAATTCAGATTGTTATACTCAAGCTAACTCAATATGAAAAGTTCGGTAACCGTTAATTGAGTGCAGAGTTAGAGTTTTCACTCAATTTCAATCAAATGCAACTTCTGTACAGCCACCCTCTTTATGCCTAAGTAACCTCATTGATTGCAAAAAGCGCCTCAAAAGGTCAACAGACCCTAATTACGATCATATTAATACCCAACATATTATTCTCCGCTTACTTCTACTCTAACAATCTCTAATTATTAACAATTCCTCGAATAGGTAAACTCGGCTTATGTTAAATAAAACAGTATTGGCGCTGGCAGTGACCGTTCTGCTTAGTGCCTGCGGCGGCGGCAGTTCTTCTACCAATGAACCCGTACAAAAACCAACACCGACACCAACAAGCAAAACGATAACCGTCATCGACGGCTACCTTAGTAATGCCGCCGTATGTATTGATAGAAACAAAAATGGTCAATGTGATAACGGCGAGCAACTGAGCACAACGACGGATGCTTCTGGAAAGATAACCATTGATAAAGCGGATTTTGCCTACCCAATCATTGCACAAGTGATTGCAGGTCAAACTCAGGACTCAGACACTCCGGGTTACCTAAGCCATTCCTATGAAATGATTGCTGCCGCAGGTGAAGAGACCATTACGCCATTTACGACGTTAGCTAAGATCCACAAAATGGACATGTCGGCGTTAGCTGCAAGCTTAAACCTTCCTTTAGATGCTTTCACCGGAGATTATGTCGCTAAAAAGACGTCAAACAACGACTCCGCCAAAGCACATTTGTTTGCACGCGCCATCACTCAACAATTTAGTGAAAACCTTTCAGATGCGGATGCCAACGAACTGCTCACAATGTCTGGCAAGTTAACGGCAGAAATAGCAAAGCTTGTTAACGAAGGTAAAGATCTGGATAGCGTGGATCTGGGCTTCGATTCTGATGGTAAGGTCAAAAGAAAAGACAAATACCAAGGCTTAACGAAATATCTCGAATCTGGAAAGTTTTGGGTATCAACACTCAACAACAATGATTACCTGCTGCAAACAGCGAATTTTGCAGATGGCAAAATGAATGGATCTCTATTTGGCGCAACAGACAAACCTTATGAAATAGCAGGTAAGTCTTTAACGTTCACTGACTCGAATACGTCTATGGACTTCTTCTATGTCACGCCAGAATTTGCATTAAGCTTTTCTTCCATCAACCATTTACCACTGATTTGGAGTAAGCAAGATTTTGTTTCCGGTGTTGAAGCTGATGTAAAGGCATCGGATTTAATAGGTAAACGCTGGTACCACATCCGCGATATCATCGACGTTGACCAACACGCACAACTTCAATTGGTTGAACTTCACTTTAAAGATGCTCAAACCGTTTCAGTGAAGCCTTATAAGGAAGAAGCGTTTGATGCAAGTTGGACGTTCACAGAAGGCACGCATAGTAATGGTGCAGCGAAGCAAACAATAGCGATCTCCTTTACTAACAATGCGCAGCACGACAGCTTGAATAGAGAGGCTGCACTCACACTCGTCACCCAGCTCCAAAGTAAAGGGGTTATTCTTGTCGACAACACTTCGAGTCAGTTGAACTCGGATAACCTGCTTATAAAAAGTAAAAAGTTTGCACACTTTATCTATGAAGAATGGGCACGAAATACTGCACAACCTATTTCAAATTTGCATGCTTATCTTACAAAAAGACGAATGTATATTAGTGAATTTCGTAATAGCGCGGGCAGTCATTTCGACACCATTTTCTTTAGCTCTGGTAACCAACTTTCAACCAGTTATTGTGGCGGGTCTTCTGGGTGTAAAAATACCCCGTACACAATAGCAAACCAAACTCTCGATTTTGACCAATATCAGTTTGAATTTATCGATACGAATACGGCCTACATGTTAAGTTTCGATAAAAACGATGAACTGGCAATTTGGACAACGCCAAAATTTTGGAGAGCATCCAAGAATATCGATGATTCATTTGTTAGGGGAAATACTTTCTATCACCTTCGAGATATTACCTCTTCCACCCAACATGCTATCCCTGTTTTAACCACACTAGCGTTTGGCGATGATAACACCGTCACCGTTACTCCAGAGGGCGAAACAGGGTTTACGGCAACATGGGAAGTCAAAGATTGGAAAGATCACAATCAAAGAGAGTACCGCATAATTGACATTGTTTTCCCTGAAGGAGAAAAGGATAGACCGAGTTTGCGCAAAGAAAACGGAATGAGACTAGAGGTTTACTTCTCAACACCTAACCTGTCTTTAACCGACAACCACGCAAGCATCGCTATGAATCGGGATAACATGCTCTTCTCTAACGAAGCCCTAGCGAGATCAATTTATACTCGTTGGAAAAAGTAAATTCTTTGAGAATGTCTTTATTTATAAAGGCTGCGTTTTGCAGCCTTTTTAGATTAACGCTGCGCCATCGGATGATCGGGATTCATTTGAAGCAAATCCCAAAGGTTTCCGTACAAATCTTCAAATACGGCAACGGTGCCATAATCTTGTTCGCTGGGTTCACGAACAAAATGAATGCCTTTTTCTTTCATGCTATTGAAGTCTCGCCAAAAATCATCAGTGCGTAAAAACAAAAATACCCTACCGCCCGCTTGGTTTCCAATAAACGGTCTTTGCTCAGGCTTTGATGCTTTCGCCAGTAGTAATGCTACGCCATCAGACCCCGGAGGAGATACCACAACCCAACGTTTATCCTGTTCTGGTTGATAGGTATCTTCTACTAATTCGAAGTTGAGTTTATTGATATAAAAGTCGAGCGCGTCATCGTAATCATCAACGACGAGAGAAATATGGATGATACTTTGTTTCATGTGACTGCCCCTGATATTAAGAGGCTACATGTTATCAAACCGTATTCGAGAACAAAGAGAATATTAGGACTAACCAGGATTCCATTCAGTCATGACCGAGCTAACTTGAATCAAATATGAGACTTGAGGTGACTCTTCATCCCATAACCTCATCGCCACATTTGATTGAAGTAGTGTTTACGCTCTATTTTTCAGAGGATTAACAACCAACGGACTTTGGTTTCGGCTTTTAAGGTAGTGGTTGTAATTGCACCATTATTGAACAAATATTAACCTACCTTCTAGGGCTTTTTTATTTGGCTCTGGTTGATGATCCAATTTCTCGAATGCTGGTATGAGAGGGAGGAACCCATGTGCTATATATTTGCTGGTCAATCGCCAGAGAATTACCAATTTGTCTCGCGCTCTGTTCGATTAGGTGGTCATTCCACCAGTGTTCGGCTTGAGTCTAAGTTTTGGACGGTTATTGATGAAATAGCCACAGTTCAACATATGACAACGGGTCAGTTTCTTTCATTACTTTATGATGAAGCCACCGACTTACATGGCGACATATCCAATTTTGCCTCATTGCTCCGATGCTCCTGCGTGATGTACCTTTCTCAGCCAGAAAAAGTACTCAAAACCGCCAAGCAGCAACTTCACGCTCAGGCTCATTGATCGAGTGAAGCACTATACTTAAGCTACCTAATACTGCTCCCCTAATATCGGTATAGGTGCGAGCACACGTCAATAAAGTTACATTTTTTTAACATGTGGTAGCATACTACCACCACCACTCAATGGTTCGCGTTTATATTGATTTAAGAATCAATAACAGCAAAGTGAGCCACAAATGACAAAAGCCATTCACACCATGATTCGAGTACTTAACTTGGATCGCTCCATTCAATTTTACTCGACCGCCCTTGGGTTAGAACTCGCGGATCAATATGAATTTGAAGGGTTTACCTTAACCTATTTGCGCGATCCGAATTCCGGATTTGAAGTCGAGCTGACCCTGAATCACGGTCGAGATTCTCCCTATGAACATGGCGATGCCTATGGTCACTTAGCGGTATGCATCGACAATATCGAGCAAACTCATCACTCGTTAACTGAAGCGGGATTTACCCCTACTCCCGTTAAGTCGATGCAACATAACAACAAAACCATGGCGACGTTCTTTTTCTTAACCGATCCCGACGGTTACAAAATTGAATTTTTGCAAAAACATGGACGATTCCAATAACGGATTACACTGGAGGTCGTAAGGATGAACGATCAAAACCTAAGTAGAAGAAAGTTTCTAAAACTCTCTTCGGTTAGTGCAGCAACAGCGCTAACACTCAGCCTTTCTGGATATTCGCTTGCTGGACAAAAATGGCAAATGAAGGTCTCGAAACTCAATACCGAAGAAGCCAACTTACTATTGGCATTATGTCGACGTATCTACCCTCACCCGCACCTTGCCGATTTCTTTTATGGCGCGTGTGTGGAAAGCCTCGACGGGCAATTGTCTGGCGACAGCCTTGCTTCCTTCAAACAAGGATTGTCGACGCTCAACAAGAGTGGATTTTCTACGATGTCCGTAACGGCTCAAGACGCCGTTTTAAACAAGCTTTCCTCTGAACCTTTCTTTCAAACAGTGCGAGGCAACATGGTGGTTTCTTTGTACAACAACCCAAAAATTTGGGCGAAGTTTGGCTATGAGGGACCTTCCTTTTCAAAAGGAGGATATTTGCATCGCGGTTTTGATGACATTGATTGGCTGCCAATGGAAAACAAGGAGGTGTCCAATGGCTAAATTTGAACTTGCTGACAGCAGCGTCGTGGTCGTGATTGGGTCCGGCGCAGGCGGGGGGACGCTCGCCAATGAGCTGTGTCAAAAAGGAGTAAAGGTGGTGTGTTTGGAAGCTGGCACGCATTTAAACTACGCCAAAGACTTTAAAAACGATGAATGGCACATGTTTGGCAAAGAAGCGTGGTTGGATAAAAGAACGACCTCTGGCACATGGGAAGTTGCGCGCGATTTCCCTAACTTACCCGCCTGGATTTGTAAAACCGTTGGCGGCTCAACCCTCCATTGGGCAGGCGCCAGTTTAAGAATTCAAGAACACGAGTTTAAGGCTCTCACTCACTACGGAGAAGTGAAAGACGCGGCGTTACTCGATTGGCCAATTACCCTTGCCGAACTCGAACCTTACTACGACAAGGCCGAAGACAAAATGGGGGTCACGCGCACTCACGATATACCTGGCTTGCCAGGGAACAATAACTACAAAGTCATGGAAGCGGGTGCCCGTAAACTCGGCTATAAGCAAGTGCATACGGGTAGAATGGCGATTAACTCTCAGCCTCGTGATGGTCGCCCTGGCTGCATGCAACTTGGGTTTTGTTTTCAAGGGTGCCGTATGTCGGCTAAATGGTCGACACTGTATACAGAAATCCCTAAAGCAGAAGCCACAGGGAATTTCGAACTGCGTTCAAGCAGCACAGTGCTGAAAGTCACCCATAACGATAAAGGGCTCGTCGATGGTGTGCTCTATGCAGACAAAGATGGTAACCAACAGCACCAGAAAGCTCGAATCGTCTGTATTGCAGGTAACTCCATTGAGAGCCCAAGAATATTGCTCAACTCTGCTTCTAACATGTTCCCAGATGGCTTAGCGAACAGCTCCGGTGAAGTCGGCCGAAACTACATGCGCCACATGACCGGATCGGTTTACGCGGAGTTCAGTAAGCCGGTTAATATGTACCGAGGCACCACCATGGCGGGAATCATTCAAGACGAATCGATTCACGATCCTAGCCGAGGGTTTGTGGGTGGATTTGAGATGGAAACCTTGTCTCTTGGCTTGCCCTTCATGGCCGCTTTCCTTAAACCCGGAGCATGGGGTACCGATTTTGCCAACTCAATGGAGCAATATGAACACATGGCAGGCATGTGGCTAGTCGGTGAAGACATGCCACGTTCCTCGAATCGTGTTTCACTGAATTCCGATGAATTGGACGCTAACGGTTTGCCCATACCTAACGTTCATTACGACGATCACCCCAATGATGTGGCGATGCGGGAGTACGCTTATGAAAAAGGCGAACAAGTGTATGAAGCCGTCGGGGCAATCAAAACCCATCGCGTTGTGCCTTATCCTTCCACTCATAACTTAGGGACAAACCGAATGAGTGAGAAAGCGAAAGATGGTGTGGTTAACCGTTGGGGGCAAACCCACGATATCAAAAATCTCTTTGTATCGGACGGTAGTCAGTTCACCACAGGTGCGGCGGAAAACCCGACGCTAACCATCGTGGCACTCGCCATAAGGCAAGCGGATTACATTGCTGAGCAATTGGCAGCTCGAGCTCTATAACTTAGAACTCAACACCGCAGTACTGTACTGCGGTGTATATTTATGTATGGTTAGTCCACCAGCCCCTCTTTATCAAAGAATGGGAATGGCCCTTCATAGTCTCCAATGTAGCTAACATGGCTCAACACTCCCTTGTCATCTACCTTGAATAACTGAATTGCCTTAGGTTCCATTTGAAACGCTGGGATCCCTTCTTTATCAAAGTCTAATGCGACGCTATGACTGTGCGAAGGCCCAACCCAAACTGGCACGCCCTTCCAAATGGCAGTAATAGTACGATGCAAATGCCCCGTTACAATCCCAACCACTGAATCAAACGGTGCAATAACGTCCCATAACGCCTCAGCATTATGCAAGTTCTGTACATCCATATGGTTTATTCCAACTTCCATCGGAGGGTGATGCACAAACAAAAGTACGGGTTTGGACGTCTCCTTCAATTTCGATTGCAACCAATTTAAGCTGGTGCTAGCAATACACCCATGCGGCTTTTCTGGAATCGATGAATCCAGCCCAATCAGCAGGCAATGCTCTGTTTCCAGTGAGAAGTTACACTCAACAGAATCTTCAAAATCCACCAACCCTCTTAGCCCTTCACGTAAACGAATCTTGTGATCGTGATTGCCAGGAATAACGCGGACTGGCGCATTCAACTGGCTTAGCTCGTGCAGAACAATGGCATATTCTTCATCTAATCCAAAATCGCCTAAGTCGCCTGTAATAACAACCAAGTCGACATTCAAACGGTTGATGTGTTGGACCGCATCTTTAAGGCACTGCAATGTATCAACTTTTTGATACGCGAGTTTACCTTCCTTTTTAATATGTAAATCAGTCAACTGAGCAATCAGCATCTTTGCTCCCTAATAAAATAATGTGTTGGCTGTTTACGGACAAATTAACAACCTGCCCCAATTCAAAGTTTTGGCGATCAAAACAGTCAACCGCAACCGGATTCTCTAAATCACACTCTACGGTCAGCCTCGTCCTATCACCCAAGAATGCGAGGTGGGTAATGTGCCCGCTAAGAGAGTGGTCTCCTGAATCTGAAACGTACATGTCTTCCGGTCGGACCATGACGGTCATGACTTCACCCTCTTCATTATCATTCGGTTGCGATAATGGAAGGGTTTGTGCATTAGAGAGTTTAAGCGCTGCACCGTTTTTCCAACCATCGAATCGGTTGGCCTCTCCGATAAAATCGGCCACAAATGGAGAATCGGGCTGACGATAAATTGCTTCTGGCGATCCAATCTGTGCAATCTCACCATGATCAAGAACAGCAATACGATCGCCAATCACCATGGCTTCTTCCTGATCGTGTGTAACATAAACGGCGGTGATACCTAATTTTTTTAGCAGTACTTGAATATCATCTCGAAGACGTTTGCGTAATAGAGCATCCAATGCAGAAAGTGGCTCATCAAGCAGTAACACCGCAGGCTCTACGATAATGGCTCTTGCTAAAGCCACACGTTGCTTTTGCCCACCAGACAGTTGCGATATGTCTCGCTGAGAATAGGGTTCTAGATCAAACATAACCAGCATCTCTTGCAGCTTTCTCTTTCGCACTTCCTCTGATACACCTCGGATTTTTAAGCCATATTCAATATTTTGAGAGACGTTCATATTGGGAAAAAGGGCATACGACTGAAATACCATTCCAACGTTGCGCTTTTCAATTGGTAATGGCGTTACGTCTTGTTCTCCAAACGAAATGGAACCGCCACTGTCACACTGCTCCAAGCCTGCGATCATTCTTAGCGTGGTGGTTTTTCCACATCCAGAAGGCCCTAGCAAAACAAGGATTTCTCCTGGTGCGATATCTAGGCTTGTCTCCTTCAGCGCCACAGAACCATTGGGAAATGTCTTTTTAACATTATTGAGGGTAATACCCTGTATTTGATGTGCTTGATTCACTTACATTGCTCCTTTATTTGAATTTCGTTTTATCAGCTGAGTCGCCACTAACAGTGGAAGCAACAAAAGCAAAAATATAAGCGTATAGGCTGATCCGATTTCAAGTCGCATCGAGGCATAGGCATCAGCAAGCCCAACTGGCAGTGTTTTCGTTAATGGTGTGTGCAGCATCCAAGTAAGGTTAAATTCCCCTATTGATAACGTTAGTGTCATCAATGTACCGCTCACAATACCGGTAATGCAGTTAGGGACGATAATGTCGACAAATCGCCGCCAAAACCCCGCGCCCAAACTTGCTGCACCTTCTTCTAACACTTTGAAGTTAATACTGTTCAGCGCTGCAAGAATCGCATTCACCATAAATGGAAGCGTAAACACCACATGCCCAACTAAGATGAAAGCCCAACTGGATCTAAAGGTAGAAAAGTGTCCATAAGTGGTGATCAATCCGATGGATATTGCCAATCCAGGAACGGCGATGGGTAACGTAATCAGCTCTTGCAGCATTTCTGTCAGCCGGCTTCGCTGCGCCGCCAAATAATAAGCAAGCGGCACCCCTACCACTAAGTTCACGACCACCGCAGCTAAGGCAATAAATAATGTTAACCACAGCGTTTGCGAATACAGTTCCCAAACTTCAATGACCCAACGAAACGTAAGCCCGCTTTTTACGCCCACAAAGTAATTATTTGTTAGCCCAGCAAGAACCGACATAGCAACAGGAATGACCAAAAATGCACAAACTAAAATGGTGAATAAAAGAGGAATATAAAAGGTGTAATCACGCTTCATTTTTACGCTCCCATATTGATCGATGCCATGCCATATCGCTTGGCGATACTCAGGCAAACCCAAGTGACACCGCCGAGCACAATGCTTAACGCTGCAGCCATAGGTAAATTGGCACTTAACGTAAACTCGGTATAAATCGTCATTGGAATTACATTAAGATCGGTCGCTAGCGCAAAAGCAGTACCAAATGCCCCCATTGATGTTGCAAAACACAGAGAGCCGGAAGAGATCAAACCCGGAACTAACGCAGGTAACGTGACATCTTTAAATGTTCTCAAAGGGCTAGCTCCTAGAGAACGAGCTGCCTCCATTAAGCTGTAGTCCAACTTTTCAGCCGCCACCATGACCGTTAAAACGACTCTTGGAATGGAAAAGTAAAGATAACCGATAAACAATCCAGCAATGGAATACGCAAACGTCCAGCGCTCTCCAACCAGCAATAGCCCCAACTCGGCCGAAGCACCTTGTCTTCCCGCCAACATGATGACAAAAAAGCCAATAACAACACCTGGGAACGCCAGTGGAAAGCTGATCATTGCAATCAACCAACGCTTCCCAAAGAAGTCATAACGAGTTAAAAACAAACCACATACGATTGCGATTACCAACGTCAGCAGTGTCACCGTTACGGAGAGCACAACTGTCGACCACAAGCTTTGATAATATTGTTCATTTGCAAGAATGTCGTAATAGTTCCCTGCCTCTGAAAGCAAGATAAGCTGCACGACAGGTATGAGAAAGAATGCAATGCTCACCACCAAGGCAGGCAAGATTAATATTAGGTATTTATTCATTTGAGTACTTATCTATTAGCGAATTTTATTTGCAGGAAAGTGTTTAGGGCGACGATTTATCGCCCTACTTTTCTTATTTCACTTCTTTTAAATAACGCTGTGCAAAGTTCGTTTGCGCACTCGCCATTTTTGCAAAATCCACTGCAGACGCTCGCTCATAGTCACTATCTGGAAGGAATTTCTTCTTCGTTTCGGCGTCCATTGCGGACGTTATGACAGGTCGTAAAAACGCTTCTGCCCACACTTTTTGCCCTTTGCTAGAAAGAACAAAATCTAGAATTTTCTTTCCATTTTCAGGGTTGGGGGAATTTTTCACTTGGCTCATTACATAAGGAACGACGAGCGATCCTTCTTGAGGGATAACAAATTCAATGTTGCCATGATCTTTATACTTAGCGCGGTAAGCATTAAAGTCGAAATCTAACAGAATTGGGATCTCTCCAGACAGCACACGCGCGTAAGACGTTTGCTTAGGCACAATTGGCTTGTTCTTTTTCAACTTAGAAAAGAACTCAATCGCTGGATCAAAATTTGAAAGGTCGCCGCCCATCGCACGATTTACCGCCACCGCTCCCGCATAGCCGACAAAAGCACTGGTTGGATCAAGATACCCCACCATACCTCGGTAATCCGAACTTAGAAGATCGGCCCAAGATTTAGGGACAGGTTTCCCCTCTAGTGCATCCACATTGACGAAAAAGCCTAACGTCCCTGAATGGATCGCAAACCATTTGCCTTCAGAATCTTTCAAGCCTTCTGGGATTTGTTCCCAGTTTTTCGGTTTATAACCAGTAACAACACCCTGCTCTGCCGCTTTAATACCAAAAGACACACCGTAATAGGCGACATCAGCCACTGGGCTATTTTTCTCAGTAATCAGTTGAGACAAGGTTTGACCTGAATTTTTGTTGTCCATAGGAATAGAAATATTCAATTCCTTTTTAATTAACTTGAGTTGCCCGCCCCAGTTTGCCCATTCAGGTGGGCAGTTATAACAAGTCGCATCAGAGGCAAGAACAGGTTGTAGCGCTGTTGCCAACGTCACTACCGTAGTGGAGATTACGGCCAAGCCTAGCTTGGAATATGACTTACGTAACATGGTTTTCACTCCTTGTTGATATTCATGCTTAAATAACTTTACTCTTTGATTTTCATAATCATTATGGATTCAGTTAGGCATTACATTGGCTACTGTGCCAAGTAACTTTAGCTGATGTCCCACTTCAATCTGCCTGCAAACGCTCCTTGTTTGCCTATTGGCAACACGTTCATTTAGAAGTAGATCGACCGCTACTTCGCCCATTTTTTGGTACGGAACAGAAACTGTCGCCAATTCTGGGTGAAACAAATCACCAAACGCCATTCCATCAAACCCAACAACACTGGTTTCTTCAGGCACATTAATACCCAGCTTCTTCAATGCTTTTAAGGTTCTCAATGCCAGTAAATCGTTAGTGCAAAACCATGCCGTTGTTGTCATCTCTGCGAATAAGTCTTCGACTTCAGCATCTTGATCTTGGGTCTCATAAGGCAGCTCGACATGAGCCAACGTTGAAAGATCGCACCCCAATTCCTTTAGCGCGTCCGTAAACCCCGCATAACGAGCACGACCTCGATCAGAGGCGGAAAAGTTCATGGTAACGACGCCAAATTCTCGATGCCCTTTCTCGTAAAGAGCAAAGGCCACATCACGGCTTGCTTGATAGTTGTCTACATACACACACGCTTCATCTGAGAGACTTTGGTTGTGAAGCAGGCAATAAGGAAATTCAAACTCTCTCAGCAAGGAGAGCGCTTCATTGTTTTGATGAGAGGACACCGTAAGCAGAACACCAGCAACTCGCTGACGGAGCAAAGTTATTATGCCCTGCTTTTCAAATTCACCATTGTATTGAGTATCGATGATCAGTACTGAATAGCCGTAGAAACGCGCTTTGGACTGAATAGCGGAAGCAATTTCAGCAAAGACGGGATTATTAATGCTCGGAATCATCAAACCGATTGTAGGGTTCGTGTTCAGCGCCACACCAGAGAAAGGTGTGCGCGGAGAGTAGCCCGTCACCTCTATCACTTTTGCAATTCGTTCTGATGCGTTGTTCGCTACCAGCTCTGGCGCATTTAAATAGCGAGAGACTGTTGCTGGCGACACATTCGCAAGTTGCGCCACATCCTTGATGTTCATACTGCTTTATATCCATTTATGCCCATGCGTTCCCTATGGATAAAGAATAGGAGTTAAACATGACAATTACATTAAAATTTATTTCACTTACGCGCCATTTAGCTTCACGTTATTGAATTTTGACAGCACATTTAGAACAATTAGCAAATGAAACCAATTTGTTTCATCTGATTTTGATTAAAATATTAATTAGGTGGAATTTTGACCAACATCTCATTTCGTATTCAGGAGACGTACGTAATAGGGACTTGAAACACTTGTTTTGACGCTGTGTCTTGCAGAATTGTTCAATCAGATGGCGCCCAAAAGGCTCCAAAGCGATAGCCAAGAATATATTGAATGGGAGTGGGTACTAGGCGGCTTAAATAAATCAAAGGTTCTAAATAGCTTTTTGCCCCTTGGAGAACCTTATGTGCGATACGTTCAGTACCGCACTTGTAGCTTAGGCTTTACATGCCCATTTTGGTTATTTCAGAATAAAGTGATATGAAAGGGACGGACAACGGACCTTCACCAAACCTAACCACTAGATTAGGTTCTTTCATCGCAAGTTGTTTCGTTGGATCCAATAGTACATTAGGCGTATCTGCAACATCCAAAACAACGCCTTTCACATCATAAGAAGAAACAAGCTTGGACGATATTTTATCCGCCCAGCGACTAAAGAAGCCCAAATCTGAGTAAAACAATACTTCTACATACCGCTCCTCTTGCAAGGTGCGCTCTGTCAGTAAAAGCAGGCATTCACTCTGTTCGCACTCAACAAGCACAAAAAAACACGCTTCTTGAGAATGCTCGTCAAACAAACCTGTCCACTGGCTATCTATTCGTTGTTGTATTTGATCATGGTCGCTAACAACAGTAACCGTGGAGGGATCCTGAGAGCTTTCTGAAAGCACCTGATACTTATCGGAATGAACGCTGGCACCCAGCGTCTTTATCGATACTTTCTCTGTGACAGGACTAGGCGTAAGACATGTAAACAGAGCTGTTTTAAGCGTTTTCAATGCTCTAAATAGCCTTAAGCTCTGCGTTCTGTATTCGGGTAGAACGGTCATCGTAGACATGTTATTCACTTCCGTCTCGATACCTTGAATTTCCCGAAAAGACCGAACCATGCCGAGAAAACCGACCCATTTATCCCCCACTTTAAGCCCAAGACCAATGTAGGGGTCCTCAAACTTTTCAGGTTTTGTCAGCGTAAATGTTCTCACATATCGTTCCCATGGAACGTAACCTAAATTTGGCGGCATGAATAAATGTTTAAGGTCAGGTAAATCTTCTGTATACGCTTTTACCAACTCGACATTGCTCATATTTTTTCCTATTTAACCCAAATTCATTGGAACAATTGGGATCTGTTTCTTCTTACATAACCGTATTAACGCAACTAGTGACTTGAGAGTAGAAAACGGCGAACCGCCTATCACGCCATCGTGAAATAGAGTCAATTGATGGAGGTCACGTTGCTGTTCAAAATGCGCCTGTATTTGCTTTGAATTGAATTCCCAGTCAAAGGAGTCGAGCGACCAGAGCACCGTTTGGAATCCTTCCGCTTTCAATACTTCGACATATTCGGGGGCGATCTCGCCATTCGGTGGACGATAGATTTTCTTATAAGGAAGATTGTGCTCACGCATTACATCATCAAATCGATGTAAAGACCGCTGAAAAGCATCTGGCGTCATATCCGTAATAATGGTGTGATCGTAACCGTGCACGCACAATTCATGCTCTTCTTCTAACAAACATCTCGCGATCTCAGGGTTTTGTTGCACCTTCGTTGCCAAAACAAAAAAACTGGCAGAAATGTTTTCGCGTTTGAACAATTTGATCATGGCGTGAGCGTATGGATTAGGTCCATCATCAATCGAAATAGATAAGCCTTTAGGCTTCGGGGTATTGAGTAATATCTCCGAGCCCAAAAGTGCTTTAATGTGCTCAAAATGATGTAGCCTAGAAATGCTTTTGCAGATCATTGTCGATCCCCATTTATGAAAGCGAACTGGCTTCAGTTGAAATGAACTTTCCATCATTCCTATACGCAGAAAGCTTCCACCAAACTAAAATAGCAATGGAAAACACCACGGCAATTCCACCAACAGCGGCATACATTAACCCTAGCTCTCGCCCTTTTTGATCACCGAACCATGTTGGTAGAAGATCACCAGATTGACTCAAATACGACAGTATTGGCGCAAAGACACCGTCGGCTAAGCCCCCACCAACTAAGGTCGCAACTGGGAAAACGGTCATGTACATTGCACCTTGCAGTGCAAAGAATCTGCCTCGAATGGATTCTTTGATTCTCTGTTGCCAGAATGTGCGGTCGCATACGCTCATTAACGGTGAAATGAACATCATGACAAACACCGTAATGTACATAAGGGGTAAATGAGTGGTAATGCCGGCCAGTATGATCAAAATACCGCTGACAATATTGATTGAGAACATCCACAAAACGAGTCGTTTAGGCGTTTTCGCTGACAAGATTACTGCCCCGACTAACGCACCTACCGCGCCTACCGACATTAATACACCAATACTTTCCACCGTGAAGCTGGCAAGTAACATAGGTGCCATCAGCCCAGTGACCAGCGATGTGATGAAATTTGCCGCCAACAAATACGTCAGCACCATAAGAAGGAACGGTGATGCTTTAAGCTCGTTCAAAACCGGCATCACGTTATCGCTAAAACGCCAAGACGCGGAATCACCGTCTGCTTTTTTAACGGGTTCACACACTTCTTTAGGCAGCCTCACCAAGAGCAAGCTCAATACCGCCACCAGCAGAGTTAACAAGTCAATCAACATGACGCCGGCTAAACCAACGACGGACAACAAACTTGTCGCAAGTAAAGCCGAAACAACTCTCGACCCAGCATCAATAATGGTAAAGCGCGCATTGGCTTTTCCTATTAATTCACTCCCCACCAGTTTAGGAATCAACACCGTAAATGTGGTTCTTTGCAAAAGGCTAGGAACTGAACTAAACACTGCCATGATGTATATATGCCACATTTCTAGAACATCGAAATGCGCTAAAAGCAGCATAACAACGGTAAAGACACCCGCGAGTAGATCGGACACTATCGCCAGTTTTTTCAGGTTAAAGCGGTCGACAATACCGCCTATCCATGGCGAAAGAATGGCGCTTGGCAAGAAAAACCAGACGAGCCCTAAAGCAAATGCCGTGGTCGACTGACCATTTTGTGCCATCCAAACCAACAAGGCGAAACTGGTCGTCGCGGTACCTAGTTGGCTGACCAGTTGCCCAAACCAAATGATATGGAAAGCTTTACCTAATTTTTTGTTCAAGACAGCTTCCATCAGTTAGACCGCTTCCGCTTCTCTTAATGTCATTTTAAATATGGCTTCCCATCCATGCTCCGAGAGTAAACTCACATCTGGCTGTTTATACTTATTTACGATGTATTTGATGTTCTCCATTGAAGAGGCTTTATTGCTTTCACCACACCGGTAATGGGGTTTGTGTATCGCGTGTAACGACTTCAACACCGTGAACTGGCAGCCATGTTCAAATAATCGAATAGCCATATCGACATCTTCACCCCCCCAACTTCTAAAGGCTTCATCGCAGCCTCCGATTTGCTTGAGCGTCTGAGTGGAACAAGACACATGCCCTCCCCAGCACATCACCCAAGGGGCGCGTGTTTTCGACAGATCAAAATCAATTTCTTGGCAAGTTTCATATCGGCAATCATACAAATTCTTGCGTTGAGACAGCTCGCTAAACAACTCGGTACGATCAAGTGTATTGATAAGTTGAGTAAGTTCTTTGGCGTTCTCGGTTGAATACTCTTCCACGCCATACGACAGCCCGATCAACACGGAATCGGGTTGGTCTCTATGCGCCATTAAGTGTTTTTCTACCAAATCCTCGGTAGCGATCATTCCGCAGTCAAAAAACAAAACCAGAGGGTATTTGGCATGTTCGAGCCCAAGGTTTCTTGCCGCGGCTAATCGAAAGCCATCATCCTCTTGGTAGTAATAGTGAATATCTAACAGAGAAGAAAAATCTTGTACTACTTCTTTTGTGTTATCCGATGAGCCATCGTCGGCAATAATGACTTCATATAAATCCGTGCTTACCGTTTGATCAACCAGACAATCCAGGGTTTCGCGCAGCAGATCTTGAGCGTTATATGTCGGTATTATGATACTTAATTTTGAATGTTCCATTTCATAGTTTCCGTTAGTCGATTTTGGCAGATTGGATGGTCTCTTCTGCGGTATGACCCGACAGCAAAGTGGAGACAACTTCATTGATATAGTGGTGGAATGTGGTGTTCATTTTCTCTACATATTCACGCGTAAACTGGGTTGGGGAGTAGCCCCAATGCATATGTAGGCGATCACCAACAGGGTAGGTTTTGATGAGTGGCGGTGTGTCCTTGTACATTACATCATCAAGGTAACCTTGGGATTCTTGTGCCAGTTTCATTAACTTTCCGAATTCGGGCTCATCACCTTTGATGGAGTTACTTGGTATGTAGCCAAATTCAAAATGAAAACGAGGGATCTCAGCCATCGTTTGACGAACTTCCTGATCCTCACACATGTATTTTAAAGCGCTAAATGACAGCCCAACATCGTTCAATTTTTCGAGTGTCTCAGCCACATTTTTAACCGCATCTTGAAGGGTTTGAGCCTCCGTTAGATCGAACATCAAATTGTAATAGTTTGGCAACCAAGCCAATGTTCTGGTCAAATCCAAATGGCGAGCACCTGAAATAGAGCGCCCATTATTCATAAAGACCAAAAAGACAGCGTCGCTGCCACTGAACGCACCATAGGTTTTCACCATGGCTGTAATTAGAATGACATCGTGAGCGTAACCAGAAAGCGTACTTGCCGTATTGAGATTGGTCGTTTCTTCTACGCTCAGTTGGCTCAAAAGTAATTCCGGTGCCAGCACCTCAGGAACTTCTTCTGGCAACGATAAATTGGGGTCTTCCGATAGAGGCAGACACTTTTCCCAAGACAAATTTTTCCAATATGGGAAATAGTCTTTTGCTTTACCCTGAGCATACTCATATTGCCACCGACTCCATTCCGCCACTGACAGCGTTTTTTCAGGCAATGTAATAGGCTTACCTTGTCTGGCTGACTCATACCCTTGATAGAGGTCGTCCATAAAGAACATGTAACAATATGGGTCTATCAATAATCTATGCATAACGAGCAGCAGTCGTTGTCCTCGTTCTCGCCCAAGATCAAACAGCACGGCTTTAAAAAGGCACTCTTCAATATGCAGAGACACTTGGTAGCCTTGGCAGGTTTCTGCTAGTGCTTGCGGTAATGCTTCCTCATCGACACCTGAAAGATCTTCTGTAAACCACCAAGGGGCTAATTTGGAAAATGGCTGAACTTTTTGCTGACGCTCTCCCGATTCATCGGAAATCAATACCCTTCTCATGCCATCATGATGTTTTAGAATTTGAGCAATAGATTGATTCAAATACTCGCCTTCTATCGATACTTCAAAATCAATAAGTGCAGACGAGTTAC
Organism: Vibrio sp. vnigr-6D03; assembly: GCF_002835515.1. Taxonomy (NCBI): domain Bacteria; kingdom Pseudomonadati; phylum Pseudomonadota; class Gammaproteobacteria; order Vibrionales; family Vibrionaceae; genus Vibrio; species Vibrio sp. vnigr-6D03. The sequence goes on along the minus strand of NZ_PIZL01000003.1, from coordinate 38,148 downwards.
AGTGGTTAACGTTGTACCGATTGAGTAGCCAATGATGGTTGGCTAGCAACGGAAAGGTTTCTTCCACTTCCTGAGTATCTTCCACCACTATTGAGCTATGCGGTTTGATAATCGAAGCCAGCGCTGAAGGAGTGGCATTTTGATAAATTTGCTCCGCAGTCACGACCCAATTTTGGCGTTTAAGATAAGACGCCAAACTCAGTACTGAAAGGGAGTGCCCGCCAAGCATAAAGAAGTCATCAAAGATACTGATGTCTTCCACTTGAAGCACTTTTGAAAAGGCTTCTATAACCACACTCTCTTGTGGAGTACGAGGTAACCCAATGTCTGTTCTTAACTTTCTAGACTTCGCTCTCTCTTGCAAAAACGATTTATCGACTTTGCCGTTCTGAGTTAAAGGTAACGTGTCTACGACTTCAACCGTAGGAACCATATAGCTAGGGAACCAAGCAGTCAGTTGCAATAGCAGATCCCGAGATAAATCAGTGTGATTTTGTTCATCATTTTTTGCTGTGACAAAGGCGAACAACCGCTGCTGCCCCCCTTCTCCTACTATTGCAATCGCGACACTTGCCACTAAACCAGAGGCGGTTATTCTGTGCGTCAACTCCCCAAATTCAATTCGATACCCATGCAATTGAACTTGGTCGTCAGCGCGTCGTACAAACTCCAATTCGCCTTCAAAGTTCATGCGTACTAAGTCACCAGTGCGATACAGCCTATCCGACCTTAATTGCTCAAAAGGATTGGCAATAAACTTATTTTTTGTCTGTTCTGGCTGATTCAAATACCCACGCGATACACCATTCCCTCCTAGGAATAGCTCACCGAGAACGCCAACTGGCGCTAATTGATTCCCTTTAACCACGCACAATTCGACGCCTTTAACTGGCGTGCCAATCGGAGGGCTTTGCGTTTCGGTGCCTTGTACTAGATAACGCGTTGCAACAACCGAGTTTTCACTTGGTCCATAGGCGTTCACCACTTGTACATTGTCTGAGAAAGGGAACGATACAGAGTGCAGTGCTTCACCTGCCGTGATGATGTAACGAAGGTCAGGCATATCACAATAGTCAGACTCCGAAGCAATGGCTTCCATCAATGCAGTAGGAATGAAACTGTGCGAAATACTAAGCTCGCGCATCTTTTGTAATAAAGCATTTGGGCAACGCTTGGCGTCTTCGTCAATGATGGCAACACACGCACCAGACAATAAGAAAGCCCATACTTCGCCAACCGACGCATCAAATGCAACAGAAGCCATTTGAGTCGTCACCGATTGCTCTGAAATATCAAAGTCCAACATTTGCCACTGGCTAACTTGCAATAGCCCAATGTCTTTCACTAACACGCCTTTTGGCATACCAGTGGAACCAGAGGTATAAATCACATAGGCAAGGGAATCGAGCGACCTATCCTCTGCTGGTAATATTATCGACTCATCAGAGGCCAACTGATTCCAAAAATTGGGATTGAGCAAAACCGTATCACCAGAAAATGCCAAGTGTATGGGCTCATTAGATATCACTATCGACGCCTCACAATCCGATAATATGAATTCAAGGCGCGAAGTCGGGCATTTGGAATCGATCGGTAAAAACGCGGCTCCAGCTTTTAGAATCGCTAACTCGGATACAAATACGTCCATACCACGGGGAAGGAAAACAGGAATAATGGATTCTGGCTTGGCGCCAAGTCGCTTTAAATGACTGGCTAGTAAATCGGTTTTTTCGTCGAGTTCTCTATAGGTCAGAGTGTGCCCATTTTCTTGCAGCGCAACACGGCTAGGAAAACGTGAAACGACCTCTTTCCACACCTCAAGAACAGGTCTATGTTCATTTGGATCTTGCCAGTGGCTCAATACCGACGGCGTAAGATCTGTCCCTTTAAACCAATCAAAACACTCTACTGGGGTGCTTAACTGATGAACGAATGATTGAGCAAGTAACGAGTAACGCTCCATAAACTCGGAGATAAAGCGAGGATCAAACTTGTTGCTGTCGTACTCGAAATTCACGCTCATATCAGCGCCACTGTCTTTCACACTGACCGTGAGATCAAACTTCCTCTTTTGCTCACAAGGATCCATTAATTTCATCGGAATATCAGCAATGTAAACATTACTTGGACCAACTGAGTCCAGCAAAAACATGATTTGGAATAGTGGATTTTGAGAAGCATTTCTAACGGGGTTAATCTCATCAACGATGTAATCGAATGGCACGTCTTGATGGTCTTGCGCATTCCTCACCACTTGAATGGCTTTCAGTAATGTTTTCTCCACTGAATCTGTCGGCGAGACTTGTAATCGCAATACCAAGGTGTTGACACAAAATCCAACCAGATCCATTAATTCAGGTCGATTACGCCCTGCAACGGCTGTCCCCATCAACACATCATTTGATTCACTGCTTGCACTTGTAGTAATAGCAAACAACCCGTACATCAACTCGAACAAGCTGCAATTTAATCGAGCAGCCGTCATCCTTAAAGAATGACTCAACTCAGCACTAAAAGGGGCAGTAGCGACACTCGCAACCTGTTTGTTATTGGCATGAATTGGAGGGTTGCCCTGCTCTGTACGAAAAAGATTTACGGGAAGCGAATGTGTTGCTGGCGCATCTTTTAATGTCTCTTTCCAGAAAGACAGTTGGCTGCCGTAGGCGCCAGACTGGTATAACTCTTTTTGCCACGATGCGTAATCGAAGTAATCAGGTTTGTTTGCTTTATTGGTAACCTGGATATTTCCTGACTCATATCTCTCGATAATCTCGTTGATTAATATCTCCATAGACCAACCATCTGCTGCGATGTGGTGGATATTAATAACCAATACACTGACGCTATTTGGCAACTTTAGGTATGCCGCTCTGAGCATGCAGTCTTGGCTCAGATCAAACGGAGTGCAAGCATCAGACAAACGGTATTCATGCACCGCCTTTTCGGCTTGATGCTCTGGCATATCAGAAAGATCAACGATGTTGAGTGTAAACGCAGGGCGCTCCGCTAGAAATTGCGCCTCTTCTTGCTCGGAATAGACGGTTTTGAGCATCGGATGGTTATGGATAAGCGCTTCAAATGTTGCTTCGAGCTTTTGCTCATCTAAAAGACCAGAAACTTGGTATGCACACGGCATATTGTAGTGTTCGTTGCTGCCTTCAATTTTGTCGATCGTCCACAAACGTTTTTGGGAAAACGACAACGGGAACGTTTCTGGTTCAATTTTTCTCGGTAAGATCGGTTTTTTTAACAAATCTTGGTGCTGGAACCAACTGAGAATTTCTGCCTTATTCTCTTTTATTTGGTGTCCAATTTCGGTGGTTATCAACCCGCTTGCTGCGCGGCTTTTTAATTTGCCCTCTTCCACATACAAGTGGATGTGTTTGTCTTTGAGTTGATTAATTAACTGGGTAATGTTCACGTTTACCACTCCATCTCTTCCGTTGAGTCGTCTTTTGTTTGGCTACTGTAGTTAGCCTCTTCAATGGCTACAGCCATTTGAACAATCGTATTGTTTTCATAGGCAAAGGATGTCGACATCGACATTCCATACCTCACTTCAATTTCATTTATTAACTTGATCAAAAGCAGGGAATGTCCACCCACGCTGAAGAAACTTTCGTCCGTACTGATCTGTTCAGGGGGCAGAGATAAAAGCTCGGACCATAGAGACAAAAGGCTGGTTTCTATTTCGTTGGTCGGTAATTGAATAGCTGTGGCTTTAACTCCCATGTCTGGACTGGGGAGCTGGCTTTTATCGAGCTTGCCCGACGCCGTAAAAGGTAGATATTCCAGTGCAATGACATGGTTAGGCCACATATAGGACGGCAATTCATTTTCTGTTACGGACTTTATCTCGTCGAGCGAAGCAGCATTAAGATCCTCTCTGCCGGATAACACAATGTAAGCCACCAACTGTTGAACCCCATCGTGCGCTTCGTAGGTCACAGCACAAGCTCGTACTGAATCGACTCGGCTAATTGCGGATTCTATTTCGGTAAGTTCAACGCGCTGCCCTCGAATTTTGACTTGATGATCATCACGGCCGTGGAATTCGATGGTTCCATCACCCAAAACACGCACTAAATCTCCGCTTCGGTAGTAGGTAAAGCCGTCTTCCCATTCGAAAAACCGTTGGTTAGTCAGTTCTGGTCGGTTTAAGTAGCCTTTTGCTAAACCCACTCCAGATATACAAAGCTCACCTATCGCTCCGGGAATAACAGGTTGATCATAATCGTCCAACACACGGGCTTGCATGTTTGGCACAATGTTTCCAATGCTATAAATCGACGTGTTTGGGTCATATTCTTGAGTGAAACAGCAAATACTGCATTCTGTTGGTCCATAAGCCACAAAATAGCGGCAGAACGGCAGCCAACGTTCAATTAGGGCTTTCGACGTCACTTCTCCCCCAACAATTAATGACTCCAAAGCCATGTCTTTATGAGGCTCTATAACATCTAACGCTGTTGGTACAATCGATAAGTGCGTGATTTTATGTGTTATCAACATTTGGCTTAGTGGCTTGCCCGGTACTAGTGCATCTTTACCAACGATATGCAGCGACGCACCAGAGCATAACGCCTGCCAGACCTCAGAAATCGACACATCGAACCCTAGAGGAACATTTTGTAATACCCGAGCGTCGTCATGAAGATGATACTCCGAAACCAGTGAGCGGATGGTATTGGCTAAACCACCATGCCCAACCAATACACCTTTCGGTTTTCCTGTAGAGCCGGAGGTATAGATCGCGTAGGCAGAAGTTTCTGCGCTTAACGTATTCGACGTAAAATCCAACACCTTCATGGCAGAGAGTTGAGGCAAACTGATGAATTTTGTCTTAACGCCTTTCACAGCTATGTTGTTGGCTGAAAATTTGATCTGCCACTGAGCGCGGCTTTCTTCAATAATGACGGCTTGCCGCTCCGTAGGGGTAGACTCTTCCACTGGCAGATATACCGCCCCAATCTTAAACAAGGCCAGCTGAACGATCACTGTCAGCGGGTCTCGCTGAACATGAACAACCACCATGTCACCCGCTTTCATACCATCCGCACTAAGTACACTTGCCAAGGTATCGGAAAGCTCATTCAACCGAATGTAACTTATTGAAAATAAATGATTGTCAATTTCATAACTCAAAGCAACGGCTTGCCCTCTCAGCCTGACTTGCTCTTTAAAGTCACACAAAACTGTTTGGCTCGGCGCCTTAGAAATGTTCAATTCTGGTGCATTGAGGCGCTTTGATTGTGGGTGCTGTCCAATTAGGCTTCCTTCCACTAAAGGAAGGTCATACAGTGGAATGGTTTCTTGCTTTTGGCTGACCATTAACGCCATAATTTCCAGCATATCCACCCAACTCTGCGCTAGACGTACCATGCTCGATTGAGTAAACAACGCTTTTTGGTAGGTAAAGTGGCCGTGGCAGTGCTGCTCGTCTTCAACTAAGTTAACGATAAGATCCAACACACTGTGTTGCTCTGCCATCGCCTCTGTCATCAGTTCAAAAGGCGACTCTTTTGAAGCATGGTTTACAGAATTCATGCTGAACAACACTTGAAAGATAGGGCTATAAGATCGGCTTCTAACGGGGTTGCATGCTTCCACCACCTTATCGAAAGGCACACTTTGATACTGCTGAACCAGCGAAGCATTGCTTCGTATTTGAGTCCAAAAATCGTTTAATGTTTGTTCGCGATTGCAGTCTGTACGAACGGCAATCGTGTTTGCAAAAAAGCCAATGACATCATTTAGAGCTTCGGACTCTCGATTCGCAACAGGGATACCTAACACCACATCCGTAACGCCCGCGTACATTGATAGCGTGAGCGACAACGTTCCATGGATAAGCATATGCGAAGTCAAATCGTGTATCGCCGCTGCTTCTCGCAGCTTCACAAGTAACTGAGGGTTGATCTCGATTGGCACCGATTCTGCGCTAAAACATGGGTTGTTTGGCCGAGCGAAATCCAGAGGCAAATGAAGCAAGTCAGGAATGCCTTTTAAGTGCTGCTTCCAAAACGTTAGCCCTGCCTCTTCTACAGGCTGACTAATGAGCTGAACCCACTGTGCATAATCAAAGTAGTCCTTGTCTTTCGACAGGTGTTTATCTTGGGCGAGCAGTGAGATGTCTTCGAGCAATACCGCTGCACTCGCACCATCAAATATCAAATGTGAAAGCGTCAAAATCCAAATATTATTGGCTTCCGAAGTCTCTAAAACCTTTACTTTCAACCCGATTTGTTTGGTGAGATCAAACTCCGTCTCTTTTTCACTCAAGCACATGGCGTTGAGATCTTTCGGCAGAACGGTCGATACACTCTCCCAATCCAGCTCTAAAGAAACGGAACTTATTGCCTCCTGAAACCACTCCCCTTTTTCTTGATAGAACTGTGTTCTTAAAGCGGGGTTCGCCATCACGAACTGGTTAAATAGGGATTCTACTGCCTTACGATTAAGGCATTGAGGATCGCGAATAACCAATTGCTGGTTATACTCTTTCAGCCCACCCTCTAGCTTCCAAACAAACCACAATTTTTCTTGCTGCGGAGTTAAAGGGATCGGCAATTGGGTATTTCGTTTAGGTATTGTCGAACCCGCTAAAGCCGATTCCGACCTATCTTCCAAAAACCTCGAAAGTTTTTCGACTGAGCTGTTTTGGAAAAAGTCTCGCAAAGATACGTCTTTCTTGTATTCCCGAACAACTCGATTCACTAACCGAACGGCTTGCAAAGAATGCCCACCTAAGCTGAAAAAAGGATCAATAATGCTGAAGTTGCTCGGGCTAATTTCTAATATTTCTGCCCATATGGCTTTCATTCGAATCAGTGCTGGGGTGAGCTCGCCCTCTTCTGCTGCGCTTAAAAGTGCCTCTTTCGGATCAGGCAATTTAGCGATGTCCAATTTCCCATTGGTGGTCAGCGGAAACGACGGTACTGAAATAATCGAATGAGGCAGCATATAGCTGGGTAACTGCTCACTCAGTTCTGCATGAAGAGACGGTATAATGAGTGATTCATCAGATTCTGAATTCGAGAGCACCACATAAGCGATAAGCTGCTTGTCGTGCGCAGCACGGGGCTGAGCGATAATACGAGCCTCAGACACATGGGCCAAATTCAGTAATGTGGATTCCACCCCTGATAATTCAATGCGGTAACCGCGAATTTTGACCTGAGTATCTTGCCGCCCTATGTATTCAAGCGCGCCGCAGCTAGATTGGCGAACCAAATCTCCTGTTCTATACAGGCGTTGACCCGCATAGTCATGATGTTGAAAACGCGCCTGTGTTTCTTCATCACGTTGATGATACCCTTTTGCTAAACAATCCCCACCGACCCAAAGCTCACCAGTTTCGCCCTTTGAACAAGGCAGCCCCGAGGCGTTTAGAACAAACAGCGAAGAATGAGATATAGGGCTTCCAATTGGTGGAAATTCACCATCGCTATTGGTGTTTACTCGATAAGTCGTGACTACATGCGTTTCGGTTGGTCCGTAGTGGTTCCACAGTTGGCAACTATCTAGTTTCAAAAACATCCGACGTATCGCTGGGGTTAATATTAATGCTTCCCCCGCAACAATGACCTCTTTTAAAGAGAGTCGGTTATTCGAGTCGTCATGTTGTTCCGCGAGCACAGCTAGCACAGCCGGAGGACAGAATAGTCGCTCGATGTTTTTCTCGGCCAAACACTGAGCAAATGTATTAAGTTCGTCTTTCTCTGATTGCTCAATAAGAACCAATGGGCTCAATGTTTTCCAGCTTGTCGCCAATTCCTGAATCGATACGTCAAATCCTATTGGCGTGAATTGCAGCGTTCTCAAGCTTTCATTTATCCCATCTTCGAGGCTTTGGTGCTCAACCAAATTCCGAATGGTTCGATGTGTTTGAACCACACCTTTAGGTTTACCGGTCGAACCCGATGTGTAGATAAGGGAAAGAGGATCATCATCGAAACGTTCTACAGGATGAAGACGTTGAGTGTCACCATGGTGTATGGCGGTATCCATATTTACTTGAGAAATAGCCGACGGTGCCCATTTTTTTTGGATTCCATCAGTAATCAGAATGCGTATATCTGCATCTTCTGCAATAGTACTTAAACGTGCATCTGGGTGGCTTTCTTCAAATGGAACATAAACACCACCCGCTTTGATAACGCCCAGAATCGCAATAATAAGCTCAAACGACCTTGGTAATGCAATACCAACGTGCTGGTCTTTTTCCACCCCTGCATTTTGTAACCATGCGCCGAGTTGATTGGAGTAAAGATCAAGCTCTGCATAGCTCATACTGGCAGAATTGAACTCCAAAGCCACCGAGTTAGGAGAATACTTTGCTGCGTCAGAAAAAAGCGTAAACAGGTTTTGCGTTTGAGTGTGAGGTTGTTTTTTGGGTAGCGCTTTCCATTCCGATAATGGTGCAAATGGCAAGGCGTGTAGCTCTGAGTTTTGATTTTCCGTGAAGCCTTTAAGCAGCGTACAGACCCCATCCACCAATTGCTGTGCCGTGTCTTCTCTGAATAGTTTGCTGTCGTACTCCAAATCCAGTGATATCTGCCCATCATTCATTTTCATGATTCTTAGGTGCAAATCGTATTTTGCCCCTTGGGTCAGATAGTGTTGCGGTACGAATATGGCACCTTCGGTTTCGAGCTTCGTCAGCTGGTCTTCCACACTGAGCATCACTTGAAATAACGGATTGAAAGACGGATTGGCCGAGTAATCTAGCTCCTCCATCACGCATTCAAATGGGTAGTTTTGATGCTTTAAGGCATCGAAATTACGCTGTTTTATTTGTTCACAATAGGCGTCCACGCGCATTCGCGGGTTGTATTCTGTTCTTAAAAGAACAAGGTTTGATAAATACCCAACCACTTGTGAAAAGTCCGAATTCGTGCGCCCACCAGCAGGTACACCTACCACTAATTCTTCCGCCTGGCTTAAACGGCTCAACAAAAGAGAAAATGCAGCATGCACCGTCATAAACAAAGTCATGCCACGCGTTGAAGACCATTGCTCAATTTCGCTGACAAGAGAAGGTTGCAACAAAACTGAAGCTTGATTCCCTTCAAACGTTCGAATGGTTGGCCGCGGGTAATCCAATGGGATTTGATGAACCGTAGGCAGCGAAGCCAACGCTGTTTTCCAGTACTGTCTTGACGGTTCCAGCAACCCTTTCTTAACCCATTCTTTTTGGCTAAGGGCAAACTCTTGAAAACCAAATTTAGGGCTGATGGGGGCTAATTCTGAATTGGTGTAAAGTGCGACAAGCTCTTTATACACAAGCTCCATCGACCAACCGTCTGCAATAATATGAGGGACAGACAATAGAAGCACTGCGCTGTCCGCGTTCTGTTGTATCGCGCTCACCCTAAGAAGCGGCCCAGCTTCTAAGTCAAACACATGGGCCTGCTCTCTCTCGGTAATGGTTTGTAGATCATCCGAAGTGCTGCGGAATTCGAAAGATTGCCGTAACGGCGTGGGAACAAGGTTACCCGTACTATTGAGCGTAAAGCCAGTTTGGAACACATCAAACTTGGTGACCAAAAGCTCGAGGGCCACTTCTAATTGGATCACATCCAATGACCCACCAACATCTATTGGAAGTAAAATGTTGTAGCTCTTAGATTGTCCCGATTGATTCAAAAACCAAAAGCTGGATTGCGCGAACGACACCTGATCTTCGGAAACCGTTTGGTCCGAGGAAATAAACACGGGTAACTGAGCAATGGGGTTTGAAGAAGAATCAATATGGGTCGCCAAATCTTTGAGGGTTGAGTGCAGGAATATTGATTCGAGACTGATGCTTTTATCGAATTCCATTTGTATTTTATCGAGCAACTTAACCGCTAGAATGGATTCCCCGCCAATACTAAAAAACGAGCTGTCACGACCAATTCCGTCTTCGCTTGAACCAGTCAAACTAGCCCATATCGCTCGAAGTTTCTGCTCGGTTTCTGTCGCCAAAAATTGTGTGGAGCCGCTAGATTCAAAATGACGGGCTACTAGGGCTTTCTTATCCACTTTGCCGTTCTGATTTAAAGGAAAGTCGGATACCTCTACCAAGCTCTCTGGCACCATATAGTTTGGTAACTGCTCCTCAAGAATGGCGCGAACGGTATCTAAATCTCGCTTCGGGGCAGTTTGTTTTATGAAGGCACATAACCCAAAGGATTCTTCCTTACCCCCATACACCACTGCCGCTTGGCTAATCGAATTTATCGACGTCAGCGCTTGTTCAATTTCTCCTAGCTCGACTCGAAACCCTCGAATTTGTACTTGATCGTCTTTACGACCATGAAAAACGAGGTTTCCATCAGGATCTTTGCTCACCCTATCGCCTGTGCGATACATCGGTTGCCCATCTTCTGCCGTCGAAAAGCGGCTCATGGTTTGCTCGTCAGCATTTATGTAGCCAAGAGCAATCCCAGCTCCTTTTACCCAAAGTTCCCCTTGTTCTCCATCTGCACACGCATTTTGGTGGTCATCGAGAATGAAGCATTGGGTATTGAGAACCGGTTTTCCTATCGGTGGACAGTGCCCAGACGCGTACGTAGCAACTTTAAACGTAGTGGCAACATGGGTTTCAGTCGGCCCATAATGGTTCCACAATTCACACGATGGGTGTGCGGAGAGGAACTGGCACATATTGACCGACATCTGCAAAGCTTCACCTGCCACAATCACTTGCTTTAGTTCGGGTATTAACTTATTGAATGCCACTACGTGGTCAGCTATCCAGCCAAAAACGGCTGGGGGCAAAAACACTCTTTCTACATTTTGCTGAATGATGATCTCCGGAAGCTGAGATAGGTCCTCTTTTTGCTCATCACTCATCATGACTAACGTTGAACCCGTCGCCCAAGCGGTGGTCATTTCTTGTATGGAAACGTCGAAGGTTGCAGGCGTAAATTGAAGCGTTCGGTAAGGCTGCGTTATTTGATCTTGCTGAATCTGAGAACGCACTAAATTAACTAGCGTTCTGTGAGTTTGCATGACCCCTTTAGGTACCCCCGTAGATCCGGAAGTGTAAAGAAGGTAAGCCGCTGTCTTATCTGATAATTCTAAGTTTAAATTATGGCTACCTAAATGTGGGGCACTGATAATATTTTTTATATTTTCTTTCGAGGAGAACTGAGAGGAAAACTCTCCTTCATACTTATCGCCATATAAACACAAAACCGTATTACTGGAATTCAATATATATTGATTACGAGACCTAGGTATTCCTTGATTTATAGGTAGATAGCAATGCCCAGACTTCAAACAACCTAATATTGAATATATTAATTCTTCAGATCGCTCTACCATTATGGCGATGACACTACCCTTTGGTAAATTCATTAACTTGAGGTAGTGCGCGATTTTGTTTGATCGCGCATTCAAATCGAAATACGTTGTTTTTCTTCCATTAAACTCAATGGCAACATTATCTTTTGAAGTTTTCGCTTTTTCTTCCAAAAAATCATGAATTAAGAAAGGCGTACTGAACTTACCTAATGATTCTGGTGTATTTAAAGCCTGAGTTTCCATCTACTATTCCTAGAATTTCAGGTGCAATAACCCTATGCATTTACTCCAAAACAGGAATAGCTAAATGCACAAAGATATAGCCAAATGGTTCTAAATATTAGTTATTACCTAGCGATTTTATTATCATCACACTATGACGTATTAATTCGACATTAATTTCACACTCTTATTTTTTAATTATTCAAAGCTAACGAGACATTTATTAATAATGTTTTTTACATCTCGTTAACTATTAATAATATTTAGATTAATTTTCATAAGCAAAATTATAATATTTGATAATGAACCTAAAAAAAAACATCAATCAACATTATATTACTCACATTACGTGACTCAAAGCCACTTATACCCACTTTTTATTAGCGGGTACTGGTTAATTCTATTACTACAGTGAATAATTCAGCATTTAATATTTTGATTGGATATGTGAAATGAAACACCAATTAGGGAAAAATAATGACGATTTTTGCATATTTATGCTTAAACATAGATCACAAAAATTATTCAATTAAGCAGAGAGTAGATTGTAAGTCGAACTAAAATATGAATCAGATCTAATATATTCATGAGTATGAAATATAACAATATTATAAATTTAAGCCTCATTCATAATATTGTATTTCTCCCTCTCTTGTAGGACAGAAGAAGCACCAAAACTGAGGCTGATTAGCGCTTTCTAAACGTTTGGCTGGGGCTTTCGCCGAAACGAGCTTTGTATTCCGCACTGAAACGCCCCATATGAGAAAATCCCCACCTCATCGCAACCGATGTTACGCTGGTAGCCTCGCTGGTTAGCAAATCATTCCTTACATGATCCAACCTTAAATTCCTCAAATATTGCATTGGTGTGGTTCCAACGAAATCTTTAAACCCGCTGTAAAGGCTACGAATACTGATGCCACACACCTGAGCGAGTAATTCGACGGAAATAGGCTCGTGGGCATGCGCTTCCATATACTCTTGAGCTCGCTTAATGTGGCGAGGACGAATAGACGTACGTTGAGTCACTTTCTCTTCACTTTGTGAATGTTTGTGGTTTAAAAACAAAGTGGTTGCAGTCAGTTGATTCAGTTGGCTGGTAATCAGCTTATTTTCTCGCAGTGACGGATCCGAGTTAGCGTAAAAGTCGAGCAAATAGGAGAGCAAGCAATACCACGCGGGGCAATCTTGCCAGCGAAACCCGACGTCAAATCGTATCGGGTCATCAATATCATGCCCCAAAATACCGATTGCAGTTCGCTCCATTAATGAACGAGATATTCGGACCATAAACTGGTCGTTATCGTAGTCCCAAACCATATCTGTTTGCACTTCAGGGTTCAGTACAGATGCCGTACTTTCGGTCGATTCAATCTTCTCTGAACCATTGGTTACACAAGCATGCCCATGAATAGGAATTTGGATGCAGTAATAATCTTTTATCGTAGGGATATGGATAGACACACTAGAACCATACTTTAAGCGATACAAAGAGATATCACCCAATGGCATGTAATGCATGCTGGCATCAAGCCTACCGTTATTGTTAATAACATTAAGCTCGTGAGGCGTCATGACACGCCCGACACTTGCTTTGGCTTCATCTACGTTACTTGAGCTAAACAACAAATGGCTTGATTCGTCTAATCTCTGGCGAAATGAGCGAACGCTAAAACGAGGAGACTCAGTGGCGTACTTCATCTTTGCTCTCCATCTTTTAATTGTGCCTACTCGGAAAATTTCTAAGCGCGTAATCTCATTCACATACAAGCTTTACTCATACCGAATTGCGCTTTAGTCACTCTCTTCAGAGGCTGCTTCCATTGCATTGAGTCTTTCTTGCGGCGAGCTGTGCGTTACACCACGGTGTGACCCTTAACATAATATTAACATACTACTCAATACGGTCTGCATCTGTTATCCGTATTTTGCTCAAACTATCCATATAGTGCAGTTTTTGACCACATCGCCTTTTTGCTTGCCTTATTTTCACACAGCACTTTTTCGCTTAATCGACTCACTACACCAATGTGTCTTTTTGCTTCTTCTGCACTTGCCTTCTTCTTTAGAGAGCTTCTAGGTGCACATACCCAAAAGGTGCATATACCCAAAATTGAACCAGAATATATCGCTCTGAATCCTGCATCTTGAGATCACTTGGGTATATTCATATCCGCTTTTTGCCAAGCCTATCCCTGCCCTGCAATAACCCCCATTTTCGATAGAGTTGTCGCATTGTCGCGGTCAGATCACTGGCTAATACTGAAATCACACAAACAAGTTCAAGGATGAGCAATGAGTGAACCAAGGGCGGATGCAATAATCATTGGAAGCGGTATAAACAGCTTAGTATGTGCCGTTTTACTTCAGTCAAAAGGCTGGACGGTCCACATTATAGAGCAATGTGAAACCGCTGGCGGAGCCGTTAAGTCAGGTGAATATACGCTGGATGGCTTTCGACACGACTGGGCAGCAATGAACCTTTCACTTTTTGCAGGGTCGCCTTTTTTTCAACAATTTGGTGAGCAGCTAAAAGAGCACGGCTTAGAATTCGTTGAAGCGCACCATTGTTTTGCAAGCGTATTTCCAGACGGTAATTGGCTAGGCATTAGCAAAGACCAATTAGAGAATGCCAGCAGAATCCAAACCTACTCGCAGAAAGACGAAGCGAGCTGGAATCACCTTACCGAGCGATTTTCCGCACAAGCCCCTCTTATTGTTCCTTTTTTGCAATCCCCTTTTAAGCTCGCCCCATTATCCAAACATATTTGGCAGCTTTACCGTAGGGAAGGCACCCAAGGAATGGCTGATCTTTTACGTTTGATGGTCAGTTCGCCACGAGAATGGCTAGATACCCATTTCGAATCGGAACACGTAAAAGCAACGCTCGCGGCTTGGGGAATGCACCTAGATTTCGCACCGGACATTGCGGGCGGGGCTATTTTTCCTTTTCTTGAATCGTTCGCTAACCAAGCTTTTGGCATGGTGATAGGAAAAGGCGGCGCAGACACCATGACACGTGCCATGGTGAGCCTCATTGAGTCAAAAGGTGGCACATTAGAATATGGCACGCGCGCTTCAAAGATCATCACATCGCAAGGTGAAGTCATTGGTATAGAAAAAGAAGACGGAAGCGTGCTCCTTGCGAACAAAGCCGTGATCGCCAATGTGTCCCCTTCAGGGCTTCAGCGTTTGGTTGCGAACGACAGCCACCAAGAATCATTGAAATGCTACGATACCTTTCAACACGCGCCAGGCACCATGATGATTCATGTCGCCACCAATAAATTACCCAACTGGACCGCATCCCAAACCCTAAAAGAATTCGCTTACGTGCACATTGCCCCTTCGATGGATCAAATGGCGCAAACCTATCAACAAGCCATGGCTGGAGTATTACCAGAGCAACCAGTTATTGTTGTGGGGCAGCCGACAACGATTGACCCAAGCCGAGCACCTAGCGGAAAACATACGCTGTGGATTCAGGTTCGGATGCTTCCTTCCAAAGTCCTTGTTGATTCAATTTCAACTGAGCCATCCAAAAGCTGGCATAAGTTAGCTGAACCCTACAGCCAGCATGTATTGGGCATCATTGAACAATACGCGCCGGGATTTAAAGAAAGCATTCTCTCTAAGCGCGTTGTATCCCCTGCCGATTTAGAAGCCGATAACCCCAATTTAGTCGGTGGCGATCAGCTGTGTGGCAGCCACCACCTCAATCAAAATTTTTGGTTCCGCCCTGTGTTTGGCAAAGCCGATGGCTCTACGCCGATATCCGGTCTTTACCACACTGGTGCCGCAGTTTGGCCTGGAGCCGGAACGGGCGCTGGTGCCGGATATCTGCTTGCCCAAAAGCTGACGACGTAACCAAACCCACTGAGCCATAAAAGAGTCAAATCAAAACCCGTGAAATAAACAAAAGCTCAGTCATTGAAAAACACTAGGAGTGTAAAATGAAAATATGGAAGTTGAGCAATAGGATAGCCGGCGCACTAACGATGGTGTGTCTCGCGTTTATTCAACCCTTATCCGTACAGGCAAAACCCATTGATGAGTTGGTAATTGCCTCGAATGTAAACTTACCCAGTTGGGATCCAACAACGGGTCCTTCTTCAGTAAACCCGACAATTCAAGGTATCTATCAATCGGTATTTGACCAGTTCATCGCACAAAAAACGGATCTGAGCCAATCCCCGGGCTTAGTCACTAACTGGGGCTGGCTAGAAAACAAAACTAAGATTTACCTCACGATTAGAAGTGGCGTGCAGTGGCATGACGGCACGCCATTAACGCCGGAAGATGTGGTTTGGTCTTTGCAGCGAGCAGGGAACGAAAACAGCGGTAACCCCATTCAATTTATCTGGTCTACGCTTGGCAATTTTCAAGTTGAAGGAAACACAATCATCGCGGATGTGGTTCGATTTGAGCCCACTATTTTCAAATGGATGAGTTTTCTCACAGGGTATGTACTGCCTAAACATTACATTGAAAAAGTCGGGCAGGAAGGGTTTGAAGCAAAACCAATCGGCACCGGTCCTTACATGGTGGAAAAATTCGAACGCAATGCCTATATCCGCTTAAAGGCAAACCCAAACTACTGGGGAGGCAAACCAGAGTTCGAATACGTGACCATTAAGTTTGTTACCGATGCGTCTGCACGCGTTGCGGAAGTCGAATCTGGTAATGCTCACGTTACACTCGAAATCCCCTACGAAGAATACAATCGCTTAACACGTAAAGATCAACTCAAAGGGGTGGCTTCCCCCGTGTCGGACATTGGAATGATTTTCTTTAACGATATCGACGCAATGAAAGATCCTAACGTTCGCAAAGCGGCGGTTCATGCGGTTAGCAAATCCGCCATTGTTGAACGACTGCTCAAAGGCTACGGCATTGCTATCGATACCTTACAAACATCACTCTATAGCGCCTACAACAAAGAGATAAAAACGCCCTACGATCCTGAAAAAGCCATCGCTCTGCTCGCAGAATCGGGCTATTCCAAATCCAATCCTGTGACGTTTACCATTCAAACCACTAAAGGGTTCAAGCCTAAAGATTACGAAATTATCCAAGCGATCGTGGGATTGTGGCGCAAAGTGGGCATCAATGCAGAGATCGAAGTGTATGAAGTAGCAAAGCATTACGAATTGCGCGCCGCAGACAAACTGGCACCTGCCGCGTTCTATAACTGGGGCAACTCCATTGGTGACCCAACAACCTCAACAGGATTTGCCATGTTTGGTCCTTCACCTCACTCGGTTTGGGATGGTGAAGATCTCACCGCGATGATAGGTCCGCTTTGGGGCGAGAAAGATGAAGCGAAACGGATTGAAGGCTGGAAACAAGTCGACAAAAAGATTGCAGAAGACGCGTTGGTTCTACCACTTTTCCAATACGTCCAACCCATCGTACATGACCCCAGAGTTGCGGTAATACCCCATGCTTCTGGTGCATTACTTCCTCACTTAATGACACGTAACTAAGATCGATTGATCGAATATGGAGAAGAGGCATTCGTGCCTCTAAAACCCTATGAATTTTCGAACACTACTATTAAAGCTTGGCGCGATACTCATTACCTTGTTCGGAGCCGCGATCATCGTATTTTTTGTCATACGTGTCGTGCCGGGTAACCCCATTGCGATGATGTTACCCCCCGGAGCAAGCGAAGAAGATATTGCTCGGCTTACTGCTATGTATGGGTTGGATAAATCCATATTAGAGCAGTTTGTTATTTGGATTTCAGGTGTCACAAAAGGCGATTTTGGTACCTCCATCACTACCCGCCAGCCTGTACTTGAATTGGTGCTCGGCAGGTTACCCGCCACACTTGAACTGTCGGTTATGGCCTTGGTGTTCGCCGTATTATTGGGCGGTGCGTTGGCATTATCAGGTACGCTATGGCGAGGCACAAAAGTGGAATCCACCATTGATGTGACGAATGGCGTCGCGCTCTCGGTGCCCGATTTCTTATGGGGTTTGCTTTTGATTCTTCTATTCGGAGTTCTTTGGCCGCTATTCCATATTTCGGGACGAATTACCCCTTCAATGGATGCTGACTTCTATACCTCATTCTTGTTGCTAGAAAGCATGGTGACATTGCGTTGGGCAGAATTTTCTGACTTGCTTTCCCATATGTTTATGCCCGCACTTGCACTGGCAATTCCACTTGCCGCGATTATTGCTCAGCTCCTTAAACAATCGTTAAAAGAAACCATGCACCTCGACTACATCACTCTGGCTCGAACAAGGGGCTACAGTGAAGCTTACGTCATCGTTCGGGAAGCCTTACCCAATGCCCTACTGCCAACTTTGGCGCTGGTGGGTGTGCAGTTCACTTTTCTCATTGGCGGAACAGTGATTGTAGAACGGCTTTTTTCCTACGAAGGGCTCGGTAATCTCGCGATAGATGCGGTCATCAATCGAGATCTTCCGCTTATTCAAGGAATCGTGATTTTGTTTGCGCTGATATTTACGCTGGTCAACTTTGTTGTGGACTTGACCTACTCATTACTTAACCCGAGGTTACGACATGCTTGATGGACGCAGTAAAATAAAGCAAAGAGCTGGGCTGAGGTTATGGCTATCAAGCGGTTGGTTGTTACTGCTGGTATTTGCCGCATTGTTTGCCCCTTTGATTAGCCCACATAACCCGTTAGAACAAGATTTGTTCACCTCTCAACTTCCACCAGCTTGGCTCCCAAGTGGAGAACAAGGGTATTGGTTGGGTTCTGACTCGTTAGGGCGAGACGTAATGTCCAGAATCATTTATGGCACAAGAGTCTCCCTTACTATTGCTATTACAGCCGGAATTTTGACCTGTGTTATTGGGTCACTACTTGGGTTAATTGCAGGTTACTACCGAGGCTGGGCAGACGCCATTATTTCGCGTGCAACGGATATTTGGATGTCCTTTCCGCCCGTGTTATTTGCCATTTTGCTGATTGCCGTCATCGGTACAGGAGTAGGCTCCGTCATCGTTGCCATAGTGGTGATTGACTGGACGCGCTTTACGCGTGTAGTGAGAGCGGAAACCTTAAATCAATGCTCGATGGATTACGTCTTATCCGCTCGCGTCGCAGCAAGACCGAAATTCAATACCTTGATTAAAGAGATCTTGCCGAATCTTCTCCCCGCCATCAGCGTGCTATTAACGTTAGAAATGGGCATAGCGGTCATTGTGGAAGCAATACTCAGCTTTGTTAATTTGTCTTTGTCTTCCGATTTCCCAACATGGGGCGGCATGATTTCTGAAGGGCGTTCGGCTATTCATCAAACTTGGTGGGTATTGGTGTTTCCTTTGATTGTGTTGTTTCTAACAGTATTGAGCTTTAGCCAACTCGGCGAAGGTTTAAAAGAAAGGTTTGATCCGGTGCTACGATGAATACTTACTTAAAAATAGAGGGCTTGTGTGCCGCACTGCCAGATTCAACACCCGTTTTACGCAACGTCTCTTTTTCGGTAGAAGAAGGGCAAGTGCACGGCTTGGTCGGCGAAAGTGGCGCAGGGAAAAGCATGATTGGTCGGGCGATTTTCGGCACGCTACCACGAGCGGTGTCGGTAAATCAGGGCAACATCATACTGGATGGTAAATCGCTGCAAGATTTTACCCCAAAAGCCCGAAGGCAATGGATTGGGCAGAACACTGCACTCATTCCCCAAGATCCATTAACCGCACTCAACCCTTCAAAGCGTATTGGTAGGCAAATAACAGGGCGATTAGTCGATATTCTTGGCTGGTCAAAACGAAATGCTCATATGAGAGCTATTGAATTACTTGAAGAAGTGGGCATCCCTAACCCTGAAAGAGTAATGAAAAGCTATCCTCATGAACTATCTGGCGGTATGAGGCAACGTGTATTGATCGCCGCTGCCTTTGCGGCACAGCCCAAACTCATTGTTGCCGACGAGCCCACGACAGCATTGGATGTCACGGTTCAAAAACAAATATTGCGATTGATAAAAGAGATGCAAAGCCACCACAACACCACGATTTTGTTTGTAACGCACGATCTTGGCGTGGTCGCGAAAGTGTGCCAATCGCTGTCGGTGCTTTACGGTGGAAAGGTACTTGAAAACTCATCAATCAAAGACTTCTTTGTTGAGCCTTCACACCCCTATTCCAAAGCACTGCTCGACGCAACACCAAAATACACTAACCCAGATCAGAGCTTAAAACCCGTGCCAGAGAGTGTTATTCAGTTAACCAAACTGGAAGTTATCAAAGGCAGTAAGGAAAGCCGCTATGCCTCGTAATTTGTATGAAATTAGAAACTTAAGGGTCAGTTACCCTGATATGGTGAATAAGCCATTATTTGGACATGCCCCCCGAATCGACATCATAAAAGGGGTCAATTTCGATGTTCGAGAAGGGGAGATTTTAGGCATCGTTGGTGGCTCTGGTTCAGGAAAGTCGACTCTTGGGCGTGCAATGCTGCGCCTACTAGACAGCGATTCTGGCAGTATTCAATACAACGGTGAGGACATCACACACTGGTCTGAAATTGCGTTACGAACGTTGCGCCAGCAATTTCAAATGATTTTTCAAGATCCCATGTCGTCACTTAACCCGCGACACAAAGTCTCCACCATTATTGGGGGACCACTGAAGTTGCATGGCTTTGATCAGGTAGAAAAGCGAGTGGAAAACGCGTTAGAAATGGTTGGCTTGCCCACCTCGTTCAAATTCCGATACCCCCATGAGCTTTCAGGCGGGCAAAGGCAACGAGTGGGCATTGCGCGAGCAATCGCTTTGGAACCCAAATTTGTACTCGCGGATGAGATATTGTCGGGATTGGATGTTTCCTCTCAAGCTCAAGTGCTGGCGTTGCTAGAAAGGTTGCGAGAAGAGCTTAATTTCACCATGGCGTTTGTCAGCCACGATTTGTCTGTTGTGCGCCGGTTATGCGACAGGACAATGGTGTTGAAGTATGGAGAAATCATGGAGCTTGCCGATAGCGCATCCTTGTTTTCTTCACCTCAAACGGCATACACAAAAGAATTGCTGGATGCGATTCCTCTTCCTGAAATTGAACCAGATTGGTTGGAAAAGCGAGCTTAAAAAGGCTTTATCCAGCAGAGGAAACAACGTTAACTTGCTGAGGAAAACTGCCTCAAATCATAAGTTAACGTTGTAACCCATGAAGTTACATCACTTCCTTTAAATAGTCGGCAAAACGCTTACCAAGAGTCTGCTGGAATGCCTTACGATCAAAGCCATCAGGATCGTTTGCTATCGGACCCAGTTCGGATTTTAAATATTCTGGGTACGTCGTTAAAAACGAATAGTGACCTGCATTAGGTACCTTTATGTAGGTTAACTTCCCTTTACTCTCTAACCCCTGCCTGATTACATCAGCATTATGTGCCTCTGTTAATTCATCATCTTTTTCTGGCACCATTAACATGGTTGGAATATTCACGTTATTTAACGCCTTAGAAGAGATAAAGGGAGCACCAACCGGCGCCATCAGTATTTGCGCTTTTATTCGTATATCCTGACCACTTATCACAACGTTTTGCGTTAGAGCGTTGCTACGCACTGGCATGCAATAAGGATCGGAAATGGTTGGTGTATTTTTACATAATTCCACTAAGTCTTGGGTGCGAGCGACTGCCCCAGAAACCACAAGAGCCGTATAGCCCCCCATAGAGTGCCCTAACACCGCGATTTTTTGCGTGTTTGTATGAGCAGCTAAACTTGGGATAGACAGAATTTTATCAATGGTTTCCGATATTTGCTTAGGTCGGTTGATATAGTTTTCAGCTTTCCCTTGATTGGAGTTATCCAGATAATTGTTTTTGGGATGTAGGGGCATTGCCACGATAAACCCATTCTTAACGAGAGACATAGCAATATCTTTGTAGGATAGGTTGCTTCCTCCAGATCCATGTGACAAAACCGCAAGTGGGAAACGACCTTCTGCTATTTCTCCACCTATCGCAACATTCAAAGAAAAGGGACCAAAAGCCACGGATTTGGCTGGCGATGAGGTTGGATAAAAAACTGCAACAGGCAGCTTTTCAGTTGCGTCTTTTAGGACGACACTCATCTTGCGAAAACCAACATCATTCGCATACGAGGATGTCGATATGAATAGAAATAGAGCTATCACTAACCTGAAATAATGTCGCATTCCAATCCTTTTAAATGACGATTAACAGAGTGTGTATAACATACGCTTGTATAAAATCGAGCGTGTATAAAATCGAGTATAACTAAGGTTTCACTTTCTTATAAATCACAACGTGAGAAAGAAACAGATAGGAGTACCTTTCGTTAACTCGAAGTTTATACTCCACCTCATCTTCCGATAACTTTTCCCACGATTCACCGAAGTATTCATTGATGTCATCCACCGCTTCATTTTCATCTTTTAGATGTTTTTTGTTCCACTGATAGGTGCAAGACAATGCCAAAATGCCATCTAACTTAGTGGCATCCATTAACGCACTGACTATATTTTTCGGTGATTCACATTGGTCCAATACGTTTAGACAGACGCAAAGATCAAACTTGTCTTGTACTGTATCCCTTTCAAATGGCGATTCTATTAAAGTAAAGTCGATATGAGAACACGTATTGGCTATAGGTGTGGCATCAAATTGCAATTCCGCCCGCTCACCTAACCCTTTGATATAAGGGAAATCACAAGGTCCGCCATCGATAAGCAGATGTTTAAAATTAGAAATAAACCGCTGCGAAGGTTCCACCGCAGTGACAGAGCGAATGCTTGGAAGGCGTTGGGCGAGTTCATAACAATTTCGCCCTAGAGCTACCCCTACTTCTAAAAACGTTTCAGGGGAATTACTTGCTTTTGAAACCGCATCAGCAATAAGCGATGAAGTCTTTCTTGAGTGCTCTGAAAAAACAAATTTGTCGGGAACACTTTTGGATTGGCTTTCAAGTGGCGTGTCTAAACCTAGTTCACGAAGTTTATCCAACCATTCGATTTCAAAATAGCCAGCTAGCCACTTTTTTTCTAGATAAAAGTCATCCATTAATACCGCTCCTTAGTATATCCAAGTAACCTCAAGGTGCGACGTGCTGAAGCACTCAAGAACAAATGATGATGAAAAATTAGTGACAAGAAAGGTCAGTGCGTTACAAACCAAATCCAACTTTTGGTTGTTTGCGTACCGAACGGACTCCCCAAGGTGATAAATCCGGTTTTGGCTGACCGACAAAATCACCCAAACATATGTACCCTTTTGCCAAGTAACGATATAGGAAATCCCCACCATCCAATGCACCCGTTTTATCATCACCCTGAGGTAGGCGAATGCGGGCGACACGAAGATCGGATGCGGTTTTGAATGCCGGGTAGGCTGATGAGTTTATTTTGTGGGAATCAAGATCGTTCAATAGTGCTTTATCTGACATTTTTGCCGTAGTTC
Source organism: Vibrio sp. vnigr-6D03 (assembly GCF_002835515.1). Classification (NCBI taxonomy): domain Bacteria; kingdom Pseudomonadati; phylum Pseudomonadota; class Gammaproteobacteria; order Vibrionales; family Vibrionaceae; genus Vibrio; species Vibrio sp. vnigr-6D03. Next base: position 15,234 of record NZ_PIZL01000003.1, on the reverse strand, counting down.
GACTAAAAATCATGATGAGACGCTTCTGCCGCTCAGACGACACGATGAGCATTTCCATTTAAGTATTCCGTTTGAAACAAAAAAGTATATAGGAAGCACTTATCCAAAACTATATATCATTGAAAATGTTTATGAAATAAACCACTTGAATCGAATGATTTGCTAATCAATGAGGTGAGAATTCAGTTCAAGGCTCATGATCTTGTACTTTGACTGAGCTTTGCTATTCAGTGAAGTCCAACCTAAACGCTGATAGATAGAAGGGATATGGGTATAAGCAAATAACTGTTTATACCCTCGACGCGCCACTTCCAACGTAGCGCTTTCAATCAACTTATCGGCAATTCTACGACCACGGTATTCAGGAAGTATGAATAATGCATTAATCCAAACAACGTCACCATTGGAATTTGGATGCCTGTAGAAGGTAAAGCTTAAGCCGCCAATCACCTTTTCTCCATGCAAAGCCACTATGGGGGCAGGCAGTTCAAGGTGATAGTGACAAAATGAAAAATCTGACCATTCAGACTTAAATAAAGATTCAAGCTCATTCAAACTAGGGGAACTTGGGCGCATTTGGACGAATTTTAGATCTGGCATAACTTCCCTTTTTGACTCACGCGAACGTACCGTTACACCCATACTCTAACAGCCGTTCTCACTGTGTTTTCTTCGTGTTGTTTAGATCCGTTGTTAGCCAATGGCTGATGCGATCCACCGTGCTTTTTACTGGCTCTACGTCATGAAGAATAAAATCACTGCTTTTTCGAACCTGCTCATTCACGTTTATGTATACATCTCTGAAATGATCATTATATCTTGTCAGATAGTGAGATATTGAACTTAGTGAATCATTAGATGAGCTTGAAATATTTCTTAGGATCACACGTGCAAGGCACACTTCCATCGGCAAATCCAATAAGATGCAGTGGTCAATGAGAGGTGACATTGAATCTCTGCATCGACCAAACGGCTCTTCGATAAAAACAAATGGGTCTGTACATTCTTCTTTCAATGATTGAAGTGCACTAAGGAACAGAGGTGTTTTGATTTCCGATGTATCTGCACCAACTTGAAGCCAATGTTTAATATTTTTTGGATAAGTATTTGAATCTACATAATCATCAAACAACAGATACGGACAAGAAAAGTGCTGAGATAATTGTTTTACGACGGTCGTTTTGCCACTTCCGGAAACTCCGCATATTGCTACTACTTTCATGCCACCCACAGTTACTTAAAATGAGTACTAAAAAACACTTATACCCTATGAAATTACAGATTGCATAAGACGTAACATAAACCTATGCTTTCGCAGTACGCACGTTGTCCATCGATTCAATCTGACGTTTCCAATCACAATAACACAAGCGGTCATAAAATTAGCCTTGATGACACCATCTTGAGATCACTTGAACCCATGAAGATGCAACTATCAAACGATATGGTGAACTATGAAAAATTGTAACCAGTGCGGTAAGTGCTGCATCAAATACGGTGATGGAGACTTAGCAGCAACTCAGGAAGAAATCGACCTATGGGAGCAATTTAACCCTGAGATATTCGAATACGTTAAAGGCAGCGAAATATGGTTCGATCCTAAGTCTGGCGAAAGGCTCAAACAATGCCCATTTCTCGAAATTGCCCCAAAGCGTATACCTCAAGAACCAAACAGATACACATGCAGTATTTACTTGGACAGACCCGAAGATTGCCGTCATTACCCCAGCTTAATCAACGAAATGGTCCGAGATGAATGTGAAATGATAGAAAGCACTGACTTAGCCAATCCAAAAAAAGCACAAAGAGACCTAGACATAATGATGCGAGATAGCCGACCTTCTAGCTTTTCATAGGCTGCCATCAATATATCAACCCATATAGTAGCTACGAAAAGAGCCCCGCCAATAGAGATTTGTTTGAGTATGCTTCAATCTTTGGGGTGACGCGCTTACAAGTTCATTCCCTTTTCTAACCACATTGAACTGATGTACTGACCTTTTTTCTTAGCATATTCATTGAAAACGCCAACTTCTCTGAACCCAAAACGTTTATGTAGCTCGATAGAAGCCTCATTGGGTAGGGCTATGGCGGAGAGCAACCTGTGAACACCTTGCTCTTCAATCGCAGAAAACAATCGAGAATATAGCTTTGAACCAACGCCACGTCCTTTGGCGTCTGGTGCCAAATAAATCGTAACTTCTACGGTTTCGTCAAAAGCCGACATTGCTCTGTAGGGCTGTGAGCAGGCAAAACCTAAAACCTTGCCACTCTCCACCGCAACGTAAATTTGATGCTTAGAAGCACGAGAAAATTGGGAAAACCATTTTTGCCGATCTTCTACCGTGAAAAGAGTCTCTTCAAAACGAGCATTCGTGTGTTCAATATAGAAGTTGAAGATATCAGTAATACACGGAACATCTGAGGATTCCCCGAATCGAATTTCCACAGTCACCTCCTGATTGTGCCCTGCCATCGATTTAGCCACCAAAATGAAGTGCCGAATAAATACTATGCATGTGCTCTACTTGTATTTTAACCGCTATTGAAGCATAAAAAACCCGCTCATGTTCAACAAAAAGCGGGTCAAAAAACTCAATGGTATTTTCTTTAATTCATGATCATTTTGACCGCTACTACGAGCAATAATCCTGCGAAAATTTTCTTAATGGTAGAAACAGGTAAGTGATGAGTCGCTTTCGCGCCTAAAGGTGCGGTAAACCAAGACGTACATACGATGCCGAACAACGCGGGTAGATACACAAATCCAGCAAAGCCATCTTCTAAGGAAAAATGAACACTCCCTGAGCTGATATAACCTATTGAGCCAAATAACGCGATGACAATTCCACAAGCCGATGCGCTGCCAATCGCTTTTTTCATGTCCAGCGAAAAGAACGTTAATAAAGGAACCAAAAGGGCCCCACCACCAATACCAATCATGGCAGACAATCCGCCAGTAATCGTAGTCAGAATCGTTAACAGGCTTTTCCCTGGCATTTGGCGATCGGAAGGTGCGCTATTTTTACTGCTTAAAAACATCTTCAAAGCAATTAGCGTTACACTCACGGCAAACACTAGGCGAACGATTTGTTCTGGCAGTAGCGATGCCATAAACCCACTTATCAACGCACCGAAAGCTACGCCTGTCATTATCCAAGGCGCTAGGTCCCAAGGTACATTTCCGTTTTTATGGTGAGCAATGGCTGAAGAAGTTGAAGTGAATAAGATGGAAGCCAGTGACGTTGCAATCGCAGTTACGACCACCTGATCAGGTGGTAAAACTTCAAATTGAAACAAAATAACACTCAGTATTGGCACAATCACCAACCCACCGCCAATGCCTAACAAGCCAGCCAAAAATCCAACAACACTGCCTAGTAACGCGCAGCATACAATCAACAACACCAATTCACTCACCCAGTTCACCTCTAAAATATGATAAGGAGCTATTTAACTGCAGGTATGCAGCCATTTCGCATCAGGCCAATTAATATAACTGACACCTGTTAAAATTTACAAACACAATAGATCATGAATATTTCTCATGTTGAGTTTGAAATAAATACATTTTTATTAGTGAGCTGAAGCACGTATAAAACACTCTCAGCTCTAAATTATAGAAATATTACAGTTGATTTCTTCATAGAACTTTTTGGTATAAATAATAAAAACTATGAAGACAACTCTTTCGATATAAAAAAGAAAACTTAAACCCTAGAAAGAGTACGGAATAAACTCAGCGTTCACCTCAGGAAATAGGTTACTAGATCAACATGAAAACAGATTTTACTTTTACTATAAATAGCATTTGTCTCGATGAAAACTATCACCCATCTAACAGCACGCGGATCACGACCAACTTTGCTAACTTAGCGAGAGGCAACAGCCGCAAAGAAAACTTGCGTAACGCATTAAAGATGATTGACAATAGTTTTAATGCCTTAGCGCATTGGGACAACCCAAAAGGGGATCGTTACTCTGTCGAGCTAGAAATCGTTTCTGTCGATATGGATATCGAAGGCAGTGGGCAAGCTTTCCCTTCCATTGAAGTATTAAAGACGTTTATTGTCGATCATAATACCAACGAACGTATTGAAGGTATTGTTGGGAATAACTTCTCCTCTTATGTGCGAGATTATGATTTTAGCGTATTGCTGCTAGACCATAATAAAGATCAGCCTCAATTTAGTATTCCTAGAGATTTTGGTGAACTGCACGGGAAGCTATTTAAATATTTCGTTAATTCGAATGTTTACAAAGAAAACTTTAAGAAGCTGCCTGTAATTTGCCTTAGCGTTTCTGATAATAAAACTTACCAACGTACTGAAAATCAGCATCCTGTTTTGGGCTTTGAATATCAGCCAAACGAGTCATCGTTGACTGAGCAATACTTCCAAAAAATGGGATTACAAGTTCGCTACTTTATGCCGCCAAATAGTGTTGCACCTTTAGCCTTTTATTTCTTTGGCGATTTACTTAACGATTACACCAATCTCGAGTTGATTAGCACAATCAGCACGATGGAAACATTCCAAAAGATTTACCGACCTGAAATATACAATGCAAATGCTGTTGCAGGGAATTGCTACAAGCCAAACCTAAAGAACCAAGATCACTCGCTGACTCAGATTGTTTACGACCGTGAAGAACGCAGTAAGTTGGCTATTGAGCAAGGTAAGTTTGCTGAAGAACACTTCATCAAACCTTACCAGAACGTTCTAGAGCAATGGTCTGCGAATTACGCGCTTTAATTCAACACAAGATACAGCAGCATTTATTATGAAAAAATTATTACCTACTTCAACTTCTGGTAGCTTGCCAAAACCGTCTTGGCTCGCTCAACCTGAGAAACTATGGTCTCCTTGGAAACTGGAAGGTCAAGAACTGACTGATGGCAAGCACGATGCACTTCGCGTCTCTTTACAAGAGCAACAATTAGAAGGTATCGACATTGTCAGTGACGGCGAGCAAACGCGCCAACATTTTGTGACCACTTTTATTGAACACTTGAGTGGTGTTGATTTCGAGAAACGCGAAACGGTTAAAATTCGCGATCGCTATGATGCAAGCGTCCCAACCGTTGTTGGTCCTGTTTCTCGCCCAAAACCGGTGTTTGTTGAAGACGCTAAGTTTTTACGCCAACAAACGGATCAACCGATTAAGTGGGCACTTCCTGGCCCTATGACGATGATCGACACGCTTTATGACGCACACTACAAAAGCCGTGAAAAGCTGGCTTGGGAATTTGCTAAGATCCTTAATCAAGAAGCGAAAGAACTTGAAGCAGCTGGTGTTGATATTATCCAATTTGACGAGCCAGCGTTTAACGTATTTTTCGACGAAGTGAACGAATGGGGCATCGCGACATTAGAAAGAGCCATTGAAGGGCTGAAGTGTGAGACCGCTGTGCATATTTGCTACGGTTATGGCATTAAAGCTAATACAGATTGGAAAAAAACGTTGGGTACCGAGTGGAGACAATATGAAGAAGTCTTCCCTAAGCTACAGAAATCAAATATCGATATTATCTCACTAGAGTGTCATAACTCTCGCGTACCCATTGACCTGCTTGAACTCATTCGTGGAAAGAAAGTAATGGTAGGGGCTATTGATGTAGCGACCAACGAAATTGAAACACCTGAAGAAGTCGCTGACACCTTGAGAAAAGCGCTAAAATTTGTTGATGCCGACAAGCTTTATCCGTGCACCAACTGTGGTATGGCACCTTTATCCCGTGAAATTGCGAGAGGCAAACTCAATGCCTTGAGTGAGGGTGCAGAGATTGTTCGAAAAGAACTCTCCGCCTAAAGCTGAAATGATCCTTTAAACCAGCTAAATCAATAAATGCTCAAAGCTCTTCATTGCTTTGAGCATTTTCGTTTAGAGAATAACTTTGACTACTTAGGGCTCAATGATACAACGACCGAAACGATACAACGGCTACCACTCTATAACCTCACCACCTTCTACAACACAGCTAGATTCAATAAGTGAAGTCATAACGATAACCTTACTTATCTCAAGATCATAGTATTCTGAAATAGCATTCGACAGACCAACTTGAAGCAAATTTCTCGACTAGGCGACCACATCGTTGGTAAATTTAATGTACTCACAGCTAAGTACTCTTTGCCTAGTTGTTCATTACCTCTCTGTACCATGATCGTCATTTCAGATGTATCTAACCCAGAGTGTTTTCCCCACAACTCGATTAAACCGGTAACACTACCTAATTTTCCAGAGACACTAGGCGCTAGAATACAGGTTGCGATTGGCATATCGTTCTCCATTTTTACAGCGGCGATGTAACGCTCAATTAAGTTGCTATCACTTTACAAAATAGCCACGCGTTGCTTTGGGCTGATTGAGCTGTTGTTGTGTTTATTTTTCCAAGTATGCCTGAATAGTTACTGTATTAACGTGGCATACGTTTGACGAGACAGAAATATCTTCCACGCGCCAGTCAAGATAGCCTTCTTTAAATACAGAGACTTCGTAAGTTCCTTCACGCTCATATGCGCCGAGTAAAGCTGTTGAATCGTCACATCCAGAGCCAGATGGATTCTTTACTTTATCGAAAAATTCACCATCACGAATTACACTCGAAGCTCCACATGAGATAGGGAGACCTGTTTCTTTATCGATAACTTCAACCTTAATACCCGGCTCAACAGAGCCGCTGCATGCTACAACTTCACCATCAGAGGTAGTTTTAAAACCACAACCTGATAAAAATATGCAGCTACATACCAATACCTTAAACAAAGTATTATTCATAATCTCTCTCAATAAATTGATGTATCCAGCTCTATAAAGCCTAAAAATGCCACCTCTAGAGGATCCCCCTAAACACCTAACTCAAAGCCCAAAATACTATTCCACGGGATTAAAGCGCTTGTTAGCGTGGAAAAATAATTTATTTATCAATCTCTTAAATCACACCGAATAAACAACATCTTAGCCAACAAGACCTTCAGTAAACAGACCACAGAGCTTAAAACACCAACTCGCTCGGAGAATTTAGAAAAATAAACAAATAGTGCCAAGCGCTGTGAATCTATTTAGATTGATCGTCAGATATCGCCCACTATCTCTGCTTATACTGAGTTGGACAATAGCCTCTAATGATGCCTGAGCTTCGTAATTTCTTGTGCTTTGTGTTTCGTCCTGAAACGCGTTCACGCCACAATTTAAAGCTGCTCAATTTGAGCCGTCTACGCATAAACTGAATAACTTCAGATTCATTCAAACCAAATTGAAACTCAATCGCCTCAAATGGAGTGCGATCTTCCCATGCCATTTCTATTATTCTGGACTCTATTTCCGAGGTAAGTTCCATTTCAAATACCCTATTTTTGAAATGAATTCTTCTACGATAAAATTTGAGTCTTAGTTCATAGGACTGTTTACTATGCAATTACTCAACGGCTTTCGACTAGCTTGTTCTCCCATCAGAATAGGCAGGTAAATCAGGCGGTAATTCGCACCAATTAGGCTTATAGGCGGTGTAAATTTGAGCATCAACCTTTACAGGAATATCAACATCAAAAGTCGATATAGCCAACTCAATACTTTCTAGAGGCTCACCTTTTACTCTGAACCCTATGCTTGAGCCACAGTTAGAACAGAATGTTCGAGTTGTTCCATTTGATGCCACAAAGTCCTTGAGGAAACCTTTACCTGAAAGCCAGCTTAACCCCTTAACACCAACAAGCGTTCCAAATGCAGCACCGTGAAACTTACGACACATTGAGCAATAACAATTAGCTACTTTATCACTGAATCCATCAACGGAAAATTGTACATTTCCGCACAAACATGAACCTTCAAATCTCGTATCCATCTTGAGTTCCTCTCAACATTGTTGGTGTACCCCATAAAAAGTAGCTCGAAATACATTACAGAAGTTTCTGTATAGTACTGAAATCACTTAAGCTCACTGCAAACTAGAAATGCCACGCGTTGTCTGTTTGAGGCTTTTGTTATAGCGATACAAACAAACTCGCTTGGTAATGAAGCACTTAGCTTGCATTCAATAGATGGCATCTTAGCCAACAAAATTTTCTGTAACCAGATCACAAAGCTCAAAACACCGATTCAGTCGAGAAATTTGGGAAGCGAACAGAAAGCAAAGCTTCAAAAATTCAGCTAACCGGTTTGATTTTTAAAGCTTGCAGTAACTTGGTTTACGATGGCTTTCCACCTTGGATTTAGTTGAGGAAGTAAACTCAAAAACACTGAAGCCAGCAATTTTCGAGAACCTGACAACCCTTGGATTTTCATAGCGCTATAACGCCTAGTTAAGTTGTGAACAACGCTACCACCTTACTTGAACACTTAACCGTAATCACAATACAGATTGAATCATTTGTTAGTTTTATTTCTACAGGTCTGTTTTATAACGCCCTTCCACTGCTCTATCAGTTTCGCGTATAAACTCTTGGCCTGCATCTGTATTCTCAGCAATCTCTTTACCAAAAGACACTTTCATTGGTTCCATATAAGTGGCTGAATCCCATGCTTTACTACGTAACAACGGCTTACCACAATGGAAGTAAGCGTTTTCTACCGATATTTCAAGAATCATCAACGCTCGATGTGTTTCGCCTGAAACTTCATCGCATATACCCCCTTCCACCAAGCGACAATGCCCATGAACTCGTAGTGTTTCCACTGTACCTGGTCGGATAAAGATTAAGCCGACTTTATTGTTCGTCTCTACGATATTTGTCAGCGAAAAAGCCAATTTGTTTCCACGCAATTCTGGTAACAACAGAGTGTGCTCGTCACGGACTCGTACAAAGCCTGCTTTGTCACCTTTTGGTGAGATAGTAGGGAAGCCAAACTCATCAACAGTAGACAGCATAACGAGAGAAGCAGTCTGGATGAACGCCTGCATTCTGCTATTTAACTTCTTGTAGATCTTTTTGCTAGCTAGAGGGTTGGGCTCGCCAATAACTTCTCTAATTTCTTCCAGTGAAGCCAATTCATTCATAATTCTTCCTTGATAAAACTAACACCCGCTTAAACTACTGCCAATGCACTACAAAAGTGACTGCTGATGTACCCCACAAAAAGTAGACATCACATAACGACATACTTTGTGGGGCACGAACAAAAACCAACTGTTTTTGTTCCGTTTAATTGCCTTGTTATGTACTGATTACCTTGTACATATTGTGGCTAACCACTTGATACCCTAGCCTATTATATAAGTCCTGTGCACCAGAGTTTTGATGGAAAACATGAAGCCCTATGCTAGTTACTCCAAGCTTAGAAACTACGCCCTCAATCAAATTAAGTGCAGACTTGGCATAGCCTTTTCTACGGTAATCTTCAGATATTCCTATGTCATATATAAAGGCAGTTTTTGAATCTACTTTAACCCAAATATAGCCAACATTATTGTTGTTATTATGCTCTATAACGTTAAATAAATAATTATTCTTGCTTTCTAAACCCTCAGGTAAAAGATGATCGTATTCTTTTTTAGACCTCTCTAATGACCCATTCTCATCCCAACGTCCTGATTCAATATTCTCATTTGCATAAGAAGGGATTGCTAAGTTTAAATACTCCCTGAATGTTTCTTCATTCATTGGTTTTAATGATACTTGCATATATATGGTGACCTCTCGAATTAGGCAAAAAACGCCCGTTTAAACCGCAAACAGCGCGCAAAACACGCCGCTGCATACGCCTTAAACACTAAAATTACTGCAAACCAAAAGTACCACGCGTTTTTGGTCTGCTTAAACTGTTTGTTAGCCGCTCAAATTCAAATGTTATTGATTATTCAACAAGAACTTACGCAAATCTCTTTCGGCAGGCATAACAAACAGGATAAATACTTTACCACCGTCTTGTTTATAGAAAACACGGCATGGATTAACAACAACTTCGCGATAACTGAGATGCTCTAGTTCAGGAGGAATACGCCCAGATTCAGGAAAAGCCTCTAGGCTCTCGACTTTAGAGAAGATCGTTTGAACCAATTGCTTTGCGGCTAAAGCGTTTTCAAGTTCGATGTATTCAGCGATATCATTAAGGTCAGATAACGCTGGTTCCGTCCAGATTATTTCAGCCATTTTGACATTTTGTCCTTGGCTTCATCGTGACTTACCATTTTACCGTCAGCTATTGCGCGTTCGCCTCGCGCAATACCCTCCAGAATCGCCAAACGATTTTGCATAAACTCGTAATCATCAACATCAACCAGATATGCCGACGGCTTGCCGTGCTCTGTAATTAAGACTGGTTCCTTAGTGTCATGGAGATCGGCAAGGATCTTCGTTGCTTGACGCTTGAGTGATGTGACTAGTTCTACTTTCATAAGTACGGCTCCAAAGGATTACTAAAGTGATACTATTCTGTCACTTTGAGTATAGCAAGCACCGTGATGGCTAACGCCGCTGTAATAGGCATTTTTTGCGTAGTAGAGTTTTGGGGTAAAGTGGCGAAGCCACCCCAAAACGGAACGAAGAAAAAAATGTCCGATTGACAACTTTGTTATAACTTTTCATTTCTTTGCCAAATGCCAAAATTACCTCCGCAAGCTGCCACTATGTAATTACCACACTAAGAAAAACCAAAACCTCGCAAGTGACCAGTATAGATAATATTGCAATAGCTCTGATGACCATCGATTAATGACACTTGTGGTCTCTTCATAATACAAGGTCATACTCTGGCCAACTAGGTGAAACCACTTCTAGCAATTCACCTGTCGAATTACTTTGAGGTAATCCACCACCATTAAGCCCACAAATGGTAATTGTTTCTTCCTTTAACTTACCAATTCCTTTGCATGTAGATTCCAGTCATCTAGACCTTCATACTCTTCGTAGTCTCGTTCGATTTTATTTCCAGTATCGCAGTCAACCAAGCTACGGCCGGAACTAGAAACAACCAATAAGAGATTGGTTTCAACCCTTAAGAAGCCGACGCTAAGAAGCCCCCCTACTGCAACAGAACTAACATGAGTCCAGCCTTCGGGATTTTTGTCAGCTTTCACATATCCAAGTAGATTAATGAGCCATTTTCTATTTTCTTCTTTGTAAGAACTCATGAGTCTCTCGAGTTATAACAGTTATCATAAGGCGATCCGAATAAATAAATGACAAATCCATCATTAACAACCCTCGAGCACGTATTTATCGAGACTTTTGAGCGTCTAGAAACACGAAAATAATGCAATAGAAACAGTAATGTACGAAAGTTCACCTAACAACACTCTTTTGGTTATACCGTGACAAAGAGAGGAAAGTTACACTTCGTTCATTTATAACTGTATATAGACATTACTAGAGCGTCGCAACGTCAACCCTGTAGAGCTGAGTTGCAAACGCGTATTGGGGCAGCGTTGAGTCAGCTAGTGGGTTGCCGACTCGATGGTGGACAAAGTTGATCTTGAAGTAAGTCGAAAGCTTGCAGAACAATTGATGATTCACGCTTTGTTCACCAGTAAATTGCAAGTGCAGCGAGTAATTTATCTTTGTGTAACAACTTGTTAAGCAGCTTGGGTTTCTGAGTAGCACCTAACCTTCCATTCGGAGGTATCCCTTCCTCTTCAATTTATGACCCACCTTCACAATCTCATCCAGTGCAGGAATCAACTCATGGCCCAGCTCAGTCAGTTCGTACTCTACAGAAGGCGGTGAAGTATCTCGGACATGACGTTTAACGACACCGCGCTCTGTTAGTTCTACCAGCCGTGTCGAGAGCACTTTTGCTGAAATAGGGGGGATATCAATTCGCAGCTCGTTGAATCGCCGCGGCCCTGCGCGCAAACACCAAATGACATTAGGAGCCCAAGCCCCCGAAATTACCGCCATACATTCAGTGAGCATACATGGCTTAGGTGGCTCAGGGCCTTTATTGCGACGAACTTTCAATGACATAAAAGTAACCAGGTTTCCTTAAGGTAACCCAATTCTATCCTCAAACGGGTAGTTACGTCTAGTAATCTACTTTCTTCTGGATATCATAATCAGCCCAACCACCTAAACAAAAGGATTAACCGCTTATGAAGCTTTACTACAAACCTGGTGCCTGCTCCATGACCTCGCATATAGTGCTCAATGAGCTAGGCATCCAGTTTTCCCTTGAGCTAACTGACACTACTAAAGGTATTACGGAGACTAGGAGGAATTACGACGAAATTAATCCAAATGGTTACGTGCCTGCCCTTGAGCTGGAGCCTGGGCTTGTACTTACCGAGAATCCCGCCATCTTAGAATACTTGGCCGACCTCAAACCAGAGAAAGGCTTAGCACCCGATGAAACTACGTTCGAACGCACGAAGTTACGTGAATTACTCGCATTCTTGTCTTCGGAGTTGCACAAGGCGTTTAGTCCCTTTTTTACTGGCACCGAGCTAACAACAGACGAACGACATGTTGCAGAGACCAAGATAGCCAAGAGGATCACTCCCATCGAAGTTCAGCTGTCAGATAATAGACCTTATCTACTGGGGAGCCAGTTCAGTGTGGCGGACGCGTATGCATTCGTGATTCTTAACTGGTCTCAATTTATAGGGTTCTCGTTAAACGATTGGCCGTGCACTCACGCGTTTTGGGAGAGACTTCGCTCGCACCCAAGCGTGGTCAAGGCTCTTGTGACCGAGGGTCTTCTGCCTGAACAGGAGGAAACAGCATGAACAATTTCTCTGCGGTTCATGCCCTGCTCGATAAGTACTTCGACACACTGTATTACTGTGATCTGGAGAAGTTTGATACCGTTTTTCATCCCCAGGCTTTATATACCACGGCTGACGAGACGCCATTGCTCTACCGGGATATGTCCACATACCGCGAGGTAATTGCTCAGCGCAGTTCACCAGCCTCGCGCAGTGAGCAGCGTCGAGACTTTGTAGACGCGATTGAATTTGCTGGAGACAACACAGCACTTGCTCGCGTTCGCTGTTCCATCGGCGAGCGCGACTTCGTGGACCTGCTGTCGCTTGTCAAAACCGAAGGACAATGGCGCATCATCGCTAAAATATTCCAAATCATTCAAGAAAAGTGAAATAACAATGCCTTACGTTAACATTAAGGTCACGCGTGAAGGCGTGACAGAAGCGCAAAAATCGGAACTGATTAAAGGCGTAACTGATTTGCTTGTCGACGTTCTTCAAAAGTCCCCGGCAACCACAATGGTAGTTATCGACGAAGTTGACATGGAAAACTGGGGGATTGGTGGACTTCCGGTCACGGAATACAGGAACAGGAGATAGGAATCAAATGGGGACGCTGATAACAATGAGAGATGATTAATGCCCCCTTCAGCATGAGTGTCGTCATGGTCGTAGCTGGGATAGGGATACCATTCATGGCGACACTCAACAACTGGTTAGGTGTGAAGCTAGGCAACCCTGTGGCTGCCTCCGGCGTCTTCCTGAGTATGGCATAGATGGCAAGTCTGGCATTCTCGCTTAGCAGACCACTACCTGATCCGGGATTGCTGGGGAAAATTCTGTTTCATTACTTCATGGGCGGTATTTTCCTTGCCTTCTACATTTTATCCATTACGTGGGTCGCGCCAAAGATTGGTACCAGCAATACTGTATTTTTGGTGCTTCTCGGACAGATTCTCGCCTCTACATTGATCGACAATTTTGGGTGGTTCAATACGCCGTAACCCCAACTCTCTATCCGGCGCGGAGTTGGTATTGCGCTCATGGCTGCTGGTGTATACTTGGCACGCAAACCACCGATGCTCTAACGAATGACCAACATAAGGTTTTCGGGCTAAGCCCCAGAAAGCCCAGCACGAGTAGTCACGCGCTGTTTAACGTCGGCTTAAGGGGCTAAAAACACACAGTCCGTGCAAAACAACCACTTTAATCACCAAAATTTGAAAAGACTAAAAATTAACTATTGACGCCATAGTCGTTTGTTATGTAAGTACTAAAGGTACACAACAGACTCTACATTGTTACCCTCGGGGTCAATCAAAAATGCCGCGTAGTAGTTTGGAGCATAGTCTCTCCGTAAACCAGGGCTACCGTTGCATTTACCACCTACAGATAAGCCCGCTTCGTGAAACGCAGCAACTTGTAGTTTGTCCTTTGCGGAGAAAGCGATATGGCACTTTGAATTGCTGACGCCTTTTTCGATGAGAAACCTTACATTTGGCTCGCTTGAAAGACCAAAACCAGCTGCACTTTCATCTGACCACTTGAGTTCAATACCCAATGGCTTTAGTGCATTCTTGTAAAACGTACGACATTCTTCGAATGCAGCTACCTTAATTTCAAAATGATCTATCACTCTCAATCCTATAGAGTTATTTACAATTTCTCTTCAAGCACATAACGCCCAGTTAAGTAGCCAAAAACGTACAAATGCCACTTCTGTAAGCCACCGTAAACACATTACTCAACGTAAACTAAAAATGCCATGCGTTTTTGGTCTGTTTGAATTGTTTGTTAGTTGCCCATCCCAATGAGTAGTGCTAACATTTGCACACACAGAAGCAAAAGGGGATATTATGGACACTAGAATTCAATTTCGTGTTGATGAGGAAACAAAACGCCTAGCTCAACAAATGGCTGAAAGCCAAGGTCGCACACTAAGCGATGCTTGCCGTGAGCTTACTGAGCAACTTGCTGAACAACAAAGAAAAACAATATCTCACGATGCTTGGCTAACTGAACAAATAAACCTAGCATTTGATAAGTTTGACTCAGGAAAAGCGGATTTCGTTGAACATCAAACTACTAAATCTCGAATGGAAGAGCGGAAAGCAAGAATTCGTAACCGAGGTAAGTAATGATTTTATGGGAAGAAGAGTCACTTAATGATCGCGAAAAGATCTTTGAATTTCTCTATGACTTCAACCCTGATGCTGCAGAGAAAACTGACAACCTAATCGAAGCAAAAGTAGAAAATTTGTTAGAACAACCTCTTATAGGAGTTCAACGAGACGGTGTGCGTGGTCGACTACTCATCATCCCCGAGATTTCAATGATTGTTTCATATTGGGTTGAAGGCGATATCATCCGAATTATGCGCGTACTTCACCATAAGCAAAAGTTCCCAATGGATTGATTACTCCCTCAAGGAAACTAACGCTCTGTTAAGGTGATGAGATGGTCTCCCCCTACCACTTCAATTCGTGCTAAACCATGTTTGAAGTGAAGACATCAAAATGATGAAGGAGCTAACCATGGAACATCACAAAATCATCGGCATCGACTTAGCCAAAAACGTTTTCTTTCTCTTTGAAATC